>CAIMWS010000502.1 GCA_903845125.1 uncultured Verrucomicrobiota bacterium | reverse complement strand
GAACTCAATCGATCAGTTCCTGCCTCCTGGCAGCTCATTGGAAACTGCTACTTGGAAAGAAAAAAGCACCGCTTCCTCTGTAGCATCAGTGGCTCAGTTTATCTGAGCAGAGGTGGGTCAATTTAAGTGAGCCCTATCGCAATGTGGCCTCGTCTGCATGGGAATAGTGATCGTTGATTGTGTCGCTGGCATGTCCCGCCAGGAATTTGGCGGTGGATTGCGCCGCTCCGCTGGCCTTTAAGAACGTAACAAAGGAATGGCGCAAGCAGTGAAAAGAAACGGGGCTGGCCTCGCGTTTACCACCTCGCCCCTTGCCGGTGCCTTCGTGGGACGCGGTGCGGGTGGTGGCCAGGCCACACCTGGAGAGAATCTCGTAAAACTGGTTTGAGAACGGCGCTGAATTGTGGTCCAGGTAATAACGAGCCTGTTCAGGCCACGCAAAATCACCCGGCTTTGCAGATCCGCCCAACTCTGCCATGCGGGCTTGGATGATTGCCCGTAGTTGCGGGGCCATGGGGATGATCACCTTGGTTTTGGTTTTGCGTGACACGAGGCGGATGACGTTGGTGCCCAGGTCCACGCTCCCCCATGTCAGGGTAATCAGATCACCCATCCTCTGGCCGGTGAAAAATCCGGCCATTACCATATACCGCCAGAAATCATCCGGGGCCTGGCGGTGGATCAGTTGCACTTCCTCCAAGGTAAAGGCACGGCGTGATAGGGTTTCTTCCTTGCCAGCTTTAAACGGTTTCACGGGCATGCATGGATTAGTTTGGATATGCCCGTTTTTCATTTCCCGCGTGAAAAAAACGGACAACACCTTGCGGAACAGGTTTACCGTGGCGGCGGTGGCATTTTTGCGGCGATGAACCAGGAAGGTTCGAACATGTTCAGATGTCACCTCCACCAAAGGCAGATCGGATGCCAAATATTCTTTAAAACCTTCCGCCAGGGATCGGTATTTTTCGACGGTGCCTTGGGCGTTGGCGGCTTCACTCTCCTCCAGCCAATCGCGCAAGGCGGCGTGCAGGGTGACTTTGGGGATCGACTTGCCCGAAAGTAGGCCGTAAAGCTGATCCAGCATGCCGATTTTTTTTGCACCAAAAAGTTGATCCACCTTGGCAAGCTCGCGCTCCGCTTCCGCCTGGTCACTGGTGCCGGTGCTTTTTTGGATCTTCCGCCCATTGACTCGGTAACCTATCCACCAAATCGGTCCGCGTTTGTATAACCATGCCATAATTTGAATATGCCATTGTATCCAAATGTAGGCAAGTATTATCGTTCATTAAAAATCAGGATTGTGCAAGTCGTTGGTAATGAACGATATTGAACAACAGAAAAGTGGCTTGCCGAAACGTGGGTTCGAATCCCTCTCTCTCCGCCATTTCCTTGTAACCCATTGCAAATCAGAGCGATATCGGGAATTTTCATGGGCAACAGGACTGTGGAAATACAGTGATACTGTAGGCAGTTAGCCGGATTTCCCCCCTCAAGTGCAGGAGACTCAAGGCTGTTGGAACACCCACTGTTCCCAATTCCCCCGTAAGAGCCGGATCGGCGAGTTTTTTGGGCTACGAGTTTTAAACCGGGTGAGAAAAATCGCATTTCGGCAAGGCAGCCTTGGTGTTTTAGCTGTTTTTATGAAGTTCTATTTTGCCAAGATAAGGGAATATGGAAATTTCCCGTACGTTCCGGTGCAGGACGGGGAACAACCTGGGGGTAGCTCGCTTTTAAGCGAATCCAAAATTGGCACCAGTTGCCAAATTCGATGCGCTTCATACAAGTATCGGCGGGGGCTTGTCCATCGGCACTAAACCGTAAGCTTTACCATTGGATTACCGAAAGGCAACGGAGACACTGGGTGCGTTTTTGCACCTGCCAGCGATGGCCTGGGGAACTGAGAACTAATCGCCAAAAAGCAGAGATGGGATTCAAGAATTGGATGGTTGGGGAGCCTTAGGTGATGCCCAAAGCTGGATTGTCACCGCTCCGTGTGCAAAGACCATTATTCTTCGATGTCACGGAGGAGAAGGGTTGGATCTGGTCCCCCCACCTCCGAGACATGGGTCATGGTTTGGGTTTTGCCAGGCCCATGTCCACCAACTGGAGGAAGAAGTCCGTGCACAGCTCGCTGGTATAGGTGACTCCCACCCACTCAAAGCCGCCCCGGCGCTCCAGCCACGGGTCGGCGATGGCTTCGCTGAAGCCGCCGAGCCAATCACCGGGAACGGCCACCTGGGTGAATACATTGAGGGCAATGACCCGGTCCCGGAGATCGGCGAACAAGGGATCCCCGGTTTTTTTCCAGAGGCGGTCCAGGCATTCCACCTTGCGGTTTTGGAAGCAGTAAACGGAGTATTGGTTGTAATGCTGCTGTTCGCTGTGGGCGCACTGGGTTGGGCGGCGCACCCAGCTCAACTGCTTGGGGCACCAGTAAAGCAGCACGAAATAGACATCCGCTACCGCCCGTTCCAGTGCCTCCGGGCTGCTGGTGCGGTCGTGCTTGTCCAGCCAGTATTCCACCGCGCCCCAAATGCTATCCTGCTCGAAATCATTGGGCGGGAGATCCGGGTGTGAGCCGGTGAACCAGAAGCGGCCTTCCACCTGCGTCCGGAGGAAGTTTTCCAAACCAGCGGCCAGTTGCTCATACCGGGCATCGCCGGTGATCCTGGCGATATAGGGAAGGGCGGCCAGGGCGCGGTGGGAGACGACGGAGTTCGAGCGGCGGCCGGAGGCGATGTCGACTTTCTGCGGCAGGCCCCCATCGGGATTCTGCTGCTGGAGGATCCATTGGGCGCAGCGCCCGGCGGCTACGCGCCAATCCTGGTGATCCACACCCTCGTGTGCTTTGGCGCGCTGCCAGGTTTGGAGCATGAAACGGACCATGTGGGCCATGACATCGACTTTGTATCCATCCAAGGCCCAATCCTGGCTGTGGAAGGTGCCCGGGGCATGGCCGCGATCCTCGCGGACCTGGTAATTATCGTGCAGGGCGCCGAAGAAGGGGCGGGCGGGGTCGGTCTGCTGGGCCATGAGCAAGGTGTTCATCTGGGTTTCCGCCCGCTGCCGCCAAAACCGGTCGCCCGTCATCTCGTAGAAACGGTATTCGAGATAGGCGGAATAGGCGAGGTTGCAGAGGTGCACGAAGCCGCAGCGATGGCCCTGGGGGGAGATGTTGTGTTCGTAGCCGATGCCGTCGATCCAAATGCGCGATTGGCGCCGGCCGTTCATGTAGAGCGCCAGCGCGTCATCCAGGGAACGGGCGAGGGGCAGTTTTTCCACCTGGTAATGGGTGGTCCGCAGCCACTGTTGGACGAGGCTGGTGATGGCCGGGGCGGAAGCGCCCGCATCAGAAAGGAATAGCTGCAGCGGATGCGTATATTGGACGTTCGGGAGAAACTCGCCGCCTCCCACGCGGAATTGGGGGGCCGTCTGGCGATTGGCGAAATGGAAGCTGGTTTTGCCAGTCCAGGTCGTCGGGTTCAAGTAATCGAACCGGGTGTCGATTGCGAAGAGCACGGCCAGGGAAAGGTCGGGCCGGTAAACCAGCGCGGCGGGCACTCCGCAGTATCGCAGAGGGGAGATGTCCGCGCGCGGGCTGTTGCCGGCGAATGGGTAGCACTGCACCCGCCAGTGGCTGGCAAAGCCGTCGTGGTAAGCCAGGCAGAGTTCCCAGCCCCGCAATTCGCGGTTGACGGTCCAGGCAGGCTCCATGGCGGCCGCGGCGTCGGAATCCAGGAGCCGGATCACGATTGAGTAATCCAGCCTGGCGCCATCGACGCTGGCCTGGCCAGAAAAACGCACGGACTGGGGTGTGGGTTTTTCCGCCGTCGCCGCGGCCAGCCAGCGAACCTCCCCAGTCAGTTGGTTGCGCAGCGCCAGCAACCCGCGGCGGGCGGGTGCTTCCACCGGCCGGCGGTGCAATTCCATTTTGCCCAGCGTCCACCCAGCCTCCATGCGCCAAAATTCCCAGGCCAGGCCGGCGGGATTTTCCAGCCGCAGAGTTTCCCGAGGCTCCGGTTCAGCGAGGGAATTGCCTGGGGGAGCAGGGCAGCCACCCGCCATCGCATGGGCTTTGATCTTTTCCGGGGGCAGGATTGAGCCGTAGATGGCCAATTGGTCCAAGGCTCCCAAAAAGAAGCGGCCTTGAGCCCAGGGGTCGCCTCCAGCCTGGATCGGGCGGCCGTTGGTGATGATCCCCCCGTCATCCTCCCCTTCGTCCTCCAGGTTGCCGTCGATATACAGGCAATTGCTGCCCGGGGCGGACCGGGTCCAAGCCAGGTGGTGCCATTGTCCGTCGTTCAAGCCGCCGCGGGAACTCAGGACGAGGTCGCCCGGGCCTTCGGCGGCCCCGCTGCTGACGAAGATTCGCCCCTCGTTTTGGCCTGGTTGCAGAGCTCCGGCGTTGATGGTCCAATCGCGCGAGGCAGCACCGGCGGTGGCTTTGCTGAGCAGGGTGGCGCTGCCCGGCCATTGGACCTGGTCCCAGCGCTGGGTGGAATTGAACCAGAATTCCACCGAAAAGTTATTTAGGGAAAGGGCTGGATCGGCGGGCAGTTCCAGGAAGGCGGTTTGGCCATCGAACCAGGGGGCCCGGCTGGCATTGCCCGTGAAGCCTGGCCCCCACCGGAGCCTGCCCTGCGGAACGGCGGCCCGGCGCTGCTGGCGGTCGATGATTGGCTGGCTGGTCCGTTCCAGCCCTGGGCCGAAGTCCCAATAAGCCACCGGCTGGCTGGCCAAAATTTCCGAGGCGTAAAGGGCGGCGCGATCCGGTTGTGCGGCGCCGCCAGTTGCGGCCAGGAGGCTGGCCGCCAGGATTGGCGCCGCCAAGTTCCATTGGAGTGGGGCAAGGATGATCATGGACATTTGCCGGGCATTTTAGAATTTTACCGGCGGGGTGTCCACGCCGATAACCAGGCTTGCCGCTGGGGGCGTAGCGCGCCCGGCGGCGGGCTGGAAATGGGGTTGGAGCTTGCACCGGAGTAGGATTGGGTTAGGTTGGCCCATATGCCCGGAAGAGCACAAAATTTTGCGGCCAGGGCGATGAGCCGGTGGCTGCGACCGTGGCTGGCCATCGCTTGTGCCGGTTGGCTGGTCCCAGGTGGTTACGCCCTGCAGGTGCGTTATGAGGGGGCGGGCTGCCCGCTGCCCAAGCCCGTGGTGCAAATGGTCAGCGTCGAATTCAACCGCATCATCAGTTGCCATGCGGCCTTGTTCAAGAAGCCGCTGCCGAAGGATTTCACGATCACCTACCAGATATTCCGCACCCGGGAGGAGTTTTTTGAAGCGCTGGGCAAAACCAGCTTGCGGGATCCCCACACGGTGGGCTTCACCAAGTCCCAAAACCAGTTCCAGATCGGGCCGGACGGCAAGCAAATCATGCGTCTGGCGGAGGCGCGGGTGCTGACCTGGCGCCAGGCCGACACGAATGATCTGGCGGCCACGCTATTCCACGAAACCGCCCATGCGGTCACTCACGCCTACCTGGGCAAAGCACCTTTATGGTTCATGGAAGGCAGCGCCGAACTCCTGGGCACACCCGCGGCGGGCCTTTTCAAAATGCGGCGTCAGGAAGAGGGCCAGCGATGGATCACGCTTTTCCGTTTGCTGGAAAATGGACAATTGCCGCCGCTGAAGGGATTCCTGGAAGCGGACGGTTATGAGGCATGGAGCAAGCTTTTCGGCGGAAGGCTGGATCACGCCTATACAGCCAGCTATTCGCTGATGCATTTTTTCATGGCGCATCCCAGCGCGTCCAATTTCCTCACCGGTCTGATGGATTCCGCGGCGATGGCGAAAAGCGACGATCCGAACAAAGCCTTTGTGGCCTATGTGGAGAAACATTGGCCAGGCGGCCTGACCATGTTTGAAAAGGGCTGGCGTCAGTGGATTCGCCAGCAGGCCGCCAAGACGCTCCCGCCCAATACGTCGGCTCCCTCCCGCAAGGCAGCCAGATGATGGCTCCTCACTTTCCGGTTCCGCTGGTTTTGGGCCGGAGGTGGCCATCGGCGTCAAACTCGATGGGGAGCACGGCCGGGCGTTCCTGCCACGGGGCGAGGTTATCGCTGCCAAAGTAGGTGGACCACCATTGGCCACGCTCATCCTTGAAAAATGCGTTATGGCCGCCGTGCGGGATCGCCTCGTAGCGCGGGCCATAAGGGCCGAATATGTTGGTGGAACTGGTCATGGCGCAGCTATACCGGCCTTCAAAATGCTCGCCGCAGGAGAGGTAATACCGGCCTTTGTGCTTGAACAGGAACATGCCTTCATAGCCGACGTGATCGAAGGAATCTTTGCCGAAGATGCCCGCGCACAGGCCGGAGTGGTGTTTGGGATTGGGATCCGCAGCGGTGGTCTTCAGCCAATGGTATGGTTCAGCCAACCCGCTCATATCCGGTTTCATCCGGGCGATTTTGCCGCTATGCCAGAGGAAATACACGGTGCCGTCGTCATCTTCAAAAAGGGAGGCGTCAATCTCGTCCCCCAGGCGCTCGGCGGGTTGCATGTCGGCATAGGGGCCTTCTGGTTTGCCGGTGGTGCTTTTAAGCAAACCGCTGCCGGAGGTTTTTGCGGTGCCATCGTAGCCCGGCATCGAGTAGGTCAGCCAAAAGGTGCCTTTCAAGAAGTGGATTTCCGGGGCCCAAAGCGGCTTTTTGGCTTCCAGGAACTTCTTGTGCCACGGGCTTTCACCGTATTTCCAGACAAAGCCCAGCGCCGTCCAATTAGTAAGATCGGGCGACTTCCATACCTTGATCCCCTCATTGTAACCCCAGAATGGCTCCACGGTGCCGGTCATATACCAGGTGCCATCCGGGCCGCGGCAGATCGAGGTGTCGCGCAGCGGGGTATCCATGAGCTTGCGCAGCGGCAGGGTGGGGGAGGCTGCCTGGGCCGGCACCACGAAGATGGATGCCCAGAGGGTGCAGAGCAGCGCGGTTTTCCATGACCTGTGCCGCCGCTCCGGGCTGGCAACCGTTCTCCTCTCCTCAAAACAATGGTTCAATGCATTCATGGCGTTTTAACTTTCCTATTTGCTGCGCATAGTGACAGAGAATGGATCCTCCGCAACTGCCAAAATAAGGGGCAGCGAAAAAACCATTGCTAGGTGCTGCTGCAGGCCTTCAACCGGCCGATGCGTGGTCCATGGATTGGGCAAATGGAGCTGCTGGCAACCCACTTTTTCCTCGCCAGGGGGAAAGGGGCCTCTTACCTTTGCGTCATCGTAATACACCACAGGAAACAGCCAGGCTGCGAGGTGGCAAAGGCTGGCCGGCAAGGGGGCGATGCCCCACATTGTCTGGCGGTTTCGGCTGTTCCGGTTGTGGGTTATGGATCACTGGCCTGCAGCATATAATAATGAATGCACGTATGAACAAACGCTTCGGGAAGTTTGGGCTCGCCATCTTCGGGCTGCTTTTTTTAGCTGGGGTTTCTTTTGGGCAACCTCAACCCAACATCATCCTGATTTTCGCCGACGATCTCGGCTACGGCGATATTGGGCCGTTCGGGTCGCGGGCCAACCGCACACCCCACCTCGACCGCCTCGCCCGTGAGGGGATGAAATTCACCAGTTTCTACGGAGCTCCGGTTTGCACTCCGTCCCGGGCGCAGGTATTGACGGGCTGTTACGCCAAGCGCGTATCGCTGCCCAACGTGATCTTCCCGGCCGCGCCGGTGGGGCTGAATCCGGCGGAACACACGGTGGCCGAGTTGCTGAAGGAGCGGGGTTACGCCACCATGTGCATTGGCAAATGGCATGTGGGTGACCAGCCGGAGTTCCTGCCTACCCGCCATGGCTTCGATCATTACTTTGGCCTGCCGTACTCAAACGACATGGGCGGGCCTCCCGCGGGTGCCCAGGCGGTCCGGGGGGCAAAGACCAGGGACACCCGGCCCCCGTTGCCGTTGATCCGCAATGGCCAGGTGATTGAAACGGTTTCGCCCGTCCAGCAGGATTCCCTTACCGAACGCTATACTCAGGAGGCGGTGAAATTCATCCGCGACCACCGGAACGGACCTTTCTTCCTCTATTTCCCGCACACCGCTGTGCATGTGCCTCTGCATCCGGGCCCGTCCTTCAAGGGACGCTCAGCCAATGGCCCCTATGGGGACTGGGTGGAGGAGTTGGATGGCAGCATCGGGCAGGTGATGAATACCGTGCGCGAACTGGAGCTGGGGGAGCGGACGTTGGTCCTCTTCACCAGCGACAACGGCCCGTGGCTGACCCAGGGCACCAACGGTGGAGTAGCCGGGCCTTTGCGCGGCGGCAAGGGGGGAACCTACGAAGGCGGGATGCGGGAGCCGACCATCGCCTGGTGGCCCGGGCGCGTGCCGGCCGGTGGAGTTTGCAACGCAGTGGCGGGTAATATTGATTTCCTGCCCACCTTCGTGAGCCTGGCTGGCGGCAGCCTGCCCACGGACCGCCAGATCGATGGCCGGGATATTTCCCAGCTTCTGTTCGGCCGGGCTTCGGAATCCCCTCGCGAGGCGCATTACTATTTTTCCGGCAACGAATTGCAGGCGGTTCGCTCCGGCCCGTGGAAGCTGGCCATCACCCGGCAGAACGAATGTCGGGGGGCGGCCGCTACGACGAATGCCGCCGCTTTCCAACCCACGCTCTACAACCTGGACACGGATATCGGCGAGCGTAACAACCTGGCGGAGAAACATCCGGAGGTGGTGGCTCGGCTGTGGAAGTTGGTGGCGAAGATGAACGCCGACCTCGGGACCAACCGGCCCGGTCCGGGGGTGCGTGAACCCGGACGGTCGGCACACCCGGTTGGGCTGTGGCTGCCTGGCCAGGCACCTGCTTTGGGGGGTGGCTTTGCGCCCTCGCTCGACACCTTGAAGGTGGGGGATACCCTCAGTGGGGACGATGCTCCGGATATTGCCAACAAACCGTTGCGAATCACCTGCGAGGTTGAAGCCCAATCCCGGAATGGCGTCATCGTCGCCCAAGGGGGCCGCTCCTTTGGCTACGCCGTGTATCTGGGCGATGGCCGGCTCCAGTTTACGGTGCGTGAAGGTGGCCAGCCGGTGACCATTACTGGCGGTGAAGCGCCCCAGACGGCGTTCAAGCTGGAAGCCCGCTTGGGCCGCGACGGCTTAATGACTTTGGCGGTGGATGGCCGTTCCGTGGTCCAAGGGAAAGCGGCCGGGCTCATTTCCCGCCAGCCAGCGGAGGATTTCTGCGTTGGGCACGACAACCGTGCGGCGGTGGGGGAATACGTGGCCCCGGCACGTTTCCAGGGCGCCATCCGGAACTTGGCGGTTACCCGTGAGTGAACTCGAAACCGTGGGAGGGAGCCAGAAGGCGAGCATACGGTCAGGGTGGAGTGGCCACCCCGCCTTGCGAGGGCCGAATCTGCCAATCCAAGGAAGACCATGGGCCGGCAAATCCTGGAAATTGAAGAGCCATCGGAATGAGAGGGTTTCGCCTTGTGCGGATAGCCCTAAAAGTTGTATGCTTGCAGGGTGCGAGCGGTTATTCAACGAGTGGCAGAGGCGCGGGTGACCATCAGCGGAATGGTCAAATCTATGATCGGCCGGGGATTGCTGGTTTTGGCTGGAATCGAAGAGGCCGACGCGGACGAGGATGTGGAATGGCTCAGCGGGAAAATCGCCCGCTTGCGGGTGTTTGACGATGACGCCGGGGTGATGAACCGTTCAGTCCAGGAAATCCAGGGTGAGATCCTGGTGGTGAGCCAATTCACTCTTTTCGCCAGCACGCGGAAAGGCAATCGGCCATCATATATCCGGGCCGCCAGGCCAGAAACCGCCATTCCCCTGTATGAAAACCTGGTGGCCAGAATCACCGCTGACTTGGGACGCCCCGTGGGAACGGGGGAATTTGGCGCCGAAATGAAGGTGGCCCTGGTAAATGATGGTCCGGTGACCATCTTGATCGATTCCAAAATCCGGGATTGATGCGGCCAGCAACCATCTTCCTGGCGGAGGCAAGGGGCAGGGGGAATTTTTCTTTAAAGAAAAAATTCCCTCTGCCGATATACCATTAGAATGATTATGGGTTAACCAAAGAAAACTGATCCCGATATGTTCGGTAAAAAGAAAAAAGCTGGCAAATATCGTCTGCCGTTCGCGGACAATGAGGCGGACAAACCAAAGGCCAAACCAGGGGGGACCACGAACATCGAATCCGATGTGTTTGGCAGCGATGAATTCGTGGATGAGGATGAATATTTTGATGATGGGATGAACTTCCAAGAGGGTATGGAAGACGCGGAAGAGACTGCCGAGGAGGAGGTTGCAACGTCCAATCCCGGCTTGTCAAACCCTTCAAGTGCGGCCCCGATGGATAACCGATACCGCCTGCTGGTAGTCGATAACAAACAGGACGAAAAGCCCAAAACAAATTGGGAAATCTACTATCGGGACCGGGAATTTGCCCAGGAAATGGGGGATCCATTGTTGAAGGTGGTGCAAGCCAAGACGCGCGAGGAGGCTGAATCCAAAGCAGCCGCATTGTATGGCAACAAAGGTGAAATACTGGCGGTGAATTCCAACCGGCCGGTAGGAGGCACTAAAAAAATCCGCAACACCAGCAATCGGGGCGGCAAAGATTTGGGGATGGCCTAACCACCGCGAACCATGGTGAGCGGTGTGGCTGGGGGGCGTGCTGAACGTGGCAGTGGCCTATTTTTTTGTCTCCACCAAGCGGTACCAATTATCACGCTGCCTCGGTTCGTAGCCGAGATCCTTTATAAGGCGGTGCATATCAGGGACATCCATCCGGTATGAGGCTCCGGCTTGGGAGACGACATTTTCCTCGATCATAATGCTGCCCAGGTCATTGGCTCCATATTTAAGGGCCATCTGTCCGATGGCTGGACCTTGCGTTACCCAGGAGCTTTGGATATTGGCGAAATTATCGAGGTAAATGCGGCTGAGCGCCTGGGTTCTCAAATAACCCGTTCCCCCAGTGGTGGGAGCGCGCAACCGGGTGTTTTCGGCCTGGAAAGTCCAGCCGATGAAGGCAGTGAATCCGCCGGTTTTATCCTGCAACTGGCGTAATTGCTCCCAATGCTCAATCCGATCCTCCACCGTTTCGACATGGCCGAACATCATGGTGGCGCTGGTATTCAGCCCCAGTTGGTGCGCCACCTCCATCACCCGCAACCAATCGGCGGTCATGGCCTTGAGCGGTGAAACCTGGCGCCGGATGCGGTCCACGAGGATTTCCGCCCCCCCCCCAGGAATGGATCCCAAGCCGGCTTGGGCGAAACGGGTAATGATTTCTTCAAGGGGCAGCTGGAACAGTTTTTGGAAATGGACGAATTCGCTGGGGCTGAAGCCATGAATGTTGATGGTGGGGAACTTGGTTTTTAGATGGGCGAGCAGGTCCAGGTACCACTGCATGGGCAAGGTGGGGTGGTGCCCGCCCTGGAGCAGGATCTGGGTGCCATTACGGGCCACGGTTTCTTCCACCTTTCGATCCAGGTCGGCCAAGGAAATTACGTAAGCATCGGCGTCTTTTTCGGTCCGGTAAAAGGCGCAAAACTTGCAGTAAACATTGCAGACGTTGGTATAGTTGATGTTGCGGTCGATGCTGTAGGTCACTATTTCGTTTCCCCGGCCCTCATAGGCGAGGGCCTTGGCGGATTGACGGCGGTGGTCCGCCAAAAGACCCAATTCTTCGAGAGGAACATCGAATAACTGCCGGGCTTCGGCCGGATTGATCCGTTTGCCATCCCACACTTTTTGCTTCAAACCATCCAAATCAGTAACGCAAACCACAGCGCCACCATACGAGGCGGGCCATGGAAATGCAACTGGGTCGTTTACAGGGCAACAACAGCGGACTTGCCCGATGGAGAAAAAAGCCAATCACGAAGGAGATCGCCAGGTCACCAACCCAGCCCTTTGACGGACCAAGTGGTCATGACTATGAAAATATAGCGGGCACAGGCGGAAACCGTGGCCAGGAACACCAGAATCAAGACGACGTCTCCAAGCCGGTCTTTTAGTTTGGTTTTCATGGTGGCAGTTCGTGTTCCTGAAAGCAACGTAGGCCACGAGGGGGGGACTGTCGAGTTGGAAGTTGGGCACCTGCAGGCTCGGCGCATGGGGCAAAAACCAGGCATCGGAAATCTGAGGCGAGGGGCCGGACCAGGCATTTGGATTGGCTGTGCCTGATGGATCAGCCACCGTCAAAGCGAGGTTGAGCCTGGTCCTGGCAATAGGCTGAGTCGTGCCGACCTCCGACCGCGGACCTCAGTTCCTCGCTCCGCGATCTCCACTCTGCTCCACGCTCTCCGCTCTCGGCTCCAAGCTGCCCCGGCATTCGTCATTCGCCACTTCCAGATCTGTTAAAGCGATGCGCGTGGCTCACCTCTCCTCGTGCATAACAATCTGCGGCATAATTAATTTCATCATTGCTGGGTAAGCATGGATGAGGCGAGGAACGCCTGCACCTGTTCAAGACGGGGAATGCTGCCCAATTGGGCTTTCAAAGCGGCAGAGGCGGAGGCGAAGCGAATCCGAGCGACCAGATCTTCCCCACGCGCGAGGCTGGCGGCATAAGCGCCGTGGAAAACATCCCCGCAGCCGGTAGTATCCAGGGGTTGTATAGGGAAAGCTGGAAAGTGGCGCGGCGCCGACGCGGCCGCGCTGGACAAGCACCAGCAGCCATGCGCACCCGAGGTGATGATCACCACGGCCCGGTGTTCCGACCAAAGCGCGCAAGCGGCCTTCGCGGCATCGGACGTGCCGGTGAGTTGGCAGGCGAATTTTTCACCAAGGATCAGGTGGTCCACCAAACCGAGCAATTCGCGAAAAAGCGGGCTGGCGGAGTCTTCAAAGTCAGCCACTACGGAGCGACCGGCTGCACGGGCTATGCGGGCCGCCCGGAGGTTGCCAGGCATGCCATAATGATCGATGGCCAAAACCCGGGCATTGGCGATGACTTCCGCGGCAGGCAGGGTGGCGTGGGCGCCGATCTGTGCTCCGGTCTCGTAAAATATGTTGCGGCTGCCGGTATCACGGCCGACGACGATGGTGGAATGGATCACTCCCGCATGGGGCAGGCGGGGAGCGTGGGCAGTATCGATGCCTTCGCGGCCCAGGCAAGCTTCCACGGCAGAGGAAAACTCGTCGGTGCCCAGACAGCCGGCGTATGCGCAGGCGGCGCCAGCGCGAGCGGCGGCCACCAGGGCCGCGCCGATCAGGCCACCGAATTTGCGCTGCCGTTCCTGCACCCGGGTTTTTTCATCGGCTTGGGGAAAGGAAGGGATATAAAGCAGGTCATCAATGGCGGTGCAGCCCAGTCCGAGGACATCGAACCTGGCGTTGGTGGGGGTGGTCATCACAAGCGGAATCTTCAAATTGCGGTTGGGGGTGCTAAATCGACAGTGACAGGGGAACTGGGGATCACGATTTCGCCGCCACCATCCGGCCCCCGGCATCGTGCACGCTGGGGCCTTGAGCGGTGAAATTTTCGCGGGCTTCCGCCACCGGTTCGTGGCGGGGAACGCTGGCAGAGCGCCCCTGGGGGCGGGCCCACTGGACCGCGTTGATTATAATCTGTTGGATTGGTGGGCGATGGTAAATGGGGTGGATTTCGTGCCCTGGGCTGAAATAAAACTTCCGGCCGCTGCCGCGGGTCCAGGTGCAGTCGCTCTGGAACATTTCCCCACCTTCCAACCAGGAAATGAAGACCACCGCGTCCGGATTGGGTATGTCAAACGGTTCGCTGTACATTTCCGCGTGGTCGAGTTCGATATAATCATCAATACCGGCGGCGATCGGGTGCCCAGGTTTGGCCACTCACACCCGTTCCCGTTCGCCGGCCTCACGCCAGCCAAGGCTGCAGTTCGTGCCGGTCATGCGCTGGAAGGGTTTGGACCAGTGGGCGGAGTGCGGGAGGCCCATGCCGGCCCAGACCCGCTGCTGAATGCGGATTACCAGGTCGTCCTGCACGGCATCATGAGCGGCGTGCCCCCACCTGAGCAGCACATCGGTTTGGGCCAGGATACTTTCGGGCAATCTTGGCTCTGGTTCATCCAGGGTGGTGATGTGAATGTTTTGAACTCCGCGGCCGGCCAGGGCTTCGGCCAAGGCATGGTCGATTCCCCGGGGATGAATCCTAACCACTTCGGCATTTTCCCGCTCATGGATGAACTCATTCCAAATGTTAACGCGCATATCAGACATGAATATTCCTTTTGTAGGACCGGGCTAATTCTTTGGTGCCACATATGATATTCTTTTGAGTCGGTTAGACAAGTTTGATTTGAATCCATGTTTGATTTATATGCAGCGCTCGCTTCAGTTGGCAGAAAAAATGTTCTGAGGCAGGGAATTGGGATTGGGTTTTATCTCAATTAAATCCGAAAATTCGTAAAAATAAAAAATATTTGATTGCATTCACACGGCAGGAGCGTAAAGTATCCACAATTCCCAAGCGGTAAAACCTATATCCTGGGAAGGAAGTTAAGTATCGTATCAACCAATAAAGAAAGACCGAAACCTATGGCCGTAAAAGCTGCAAAACCGACTGAAAAAAAAGCCGCCGCCGCTAAACCAGCCGCCAAGGCGGCTCCCGCAACAAAGAAAGCACCAGCAAAGAAAAAGTAATTTTTAGACCGGTTTCAACCGGCCAGTAAATCCATCAGATCGCAAAGTTCAGGACTTTTCAGGGATTGGTTAAGACGCGATTTTTATCAGTGGTAACTGCCTGGCTGCGGGCTAGTTGATTATTTTGTGCGGGACCGCCCCGCCAAAATATTTTACCCTGCCGGGCAGGCCATCGAATAAAGTTAAGTTTCACAAGCCTGAACCTGAAGAACAACCTGTGCTGGAATACCTGACCGTGCGCTTGGTGTGCCCGGAGGAAAGCCCGCTTTCTGATGAATGGCTCGTCAAAGAACCCTGCTTGCGGAGCGCCCAGTTGGTGGGGGAACATCTGCGTTATATGGCCACCCACCAGGGCCAACGCCTGGCCCTGATGGCCAACAAACATCTCGTGCCTGCTGGTCCTGCCCGCAGGCCATGATCCCAACCTCATCAGCCGGTTCATGAAGCTGATGCTGGGGCGGCCGTCGCAGGACTGGCAAGCGGCCTGGCATCATCCGGTGGCGCTGGCCGGAACTTTTGTCGATCCCCAGCGTTATCAAGGCACGGCCTACCAGGTGAGTGGGTGGAGCCGGTTGGGGGGAAACGGCGGGCTGTAAGCGCAGCGCGGTCGATTGCTATGAGCCGCACGAGCGGCCCAAACAGATCCGGGTGCGCGAACTCGGCAAAAAAGCCTGCCTGCGACTGCGCGCGCCCGAACTGCCGCCGGAGTGGGCGATGGTGGCCGCGAAGGTCGCCCGCGCTGTGCGGCGCCCAGCCAGGAAATCCGCCGCTTGATGGAGCGGTTCCAAGCCCAAGTGACCGAGTTGCGGCGGGCAAGGCGGGGGCGACTATCTCCTGGCGGTCAAAGCCAACCAGAAAGAACGGGTGGCAACCTTGGAAACGCTGCTGACCGAGCCGCGTTTTTCCCCCTCCACGGCCCCCACCGACCCATACTGATACGCGGGAGCGCAACCGGGGCCGCCGGGAAATCCGGGTGGTCGATTGCCAGGAGACCACGCCGGAACAGGCGGGTTTCCCGGGGGCCCGGACCATCGCCCGGCTCAAACGCCGGGTGCGACGCCAGGGCAGGAAGCACACCGAAATCGTTTACCGGATCAGCCGCTTAACCTGGGAGCGACTGGCTGCCTTAGGTTTTCTCCAGCTCAAGCGGGGCTGTTGGGTGATTGAAAGCCGCTGGCACCATCGTTTGGATGTGGTTTTGGATGCAGACCGCAGCCGGTTGAGCACCCCCAACTCCGCTGGGGTGCTGGGCCTGTTTGGGTGCTGCACCGTGAGTTTGGCCTGGGAGTGGGTAGCCCAGCAGCGAATACTCCATCCCAAGTCCAAGGCCAGCGTGCGCCGGTTCCAAAAAAGCTTTCACCGCCGGGAGGGTGGCCCGGACCGCCTGCAGGCGCTCATTTTCTCCAAGTCACCGGTTGCCTGGCGCTTCGCAAAATGAAAAGCCGTGTCCTGGGGATTGGTTTATTTCCTCAAACTGGAAAGGACCAAGGGTCACTGTCCGCTATTGTAGAATGTCATCTGCAATTTGTTGAGGGGTAAATTACAGCGTGGCGGAAGGAGAAGAATATCGCGGCCGGTTTTCGCAGGCTTAATTCACAGCCAGTTTCACCTTAAGGCTTGGCTGGCTGTGAACTTGGATAAATGGGGAGGCTTTGTCCAGTTCTACTGGCATTGGCAGTGTGTCCCCCCATTTCTCGACTTCCAAAAGGCTACTGGCCAGCTTTCAACCGGAAGAAGCGCTGTTGTCCTGATGGACCAGCCGAGTAAGGACTTGAGGCGTTATTAACTGCCGTCCAATTCCCCCCAGCCAGGCTGGAGTTTTCCTCCAGAGTTCCGGCACCATTCCAGGTAATAACCACCTTTCCACCGGCCCAAGCGACTTGTAATGAAGGGGGATTCAAAGGGGGTAACTGGAGCAGGTTGAAAACCAAGCCTCCGTCTTGCGGAGCGGTATCTAACACGGACCAGTTACTGCCGATCAATTGGAGCACCAATCCCACAGCATTTCCTTTAAAGACCGGTAATCCGTCGTTGTCATAGGCTGCTTTGCGTGAGATCCGGCATTCGAATTCGGACGCCTTGGTTTCAGGTGCCAAAGTGAAAGCCAGGTCCCGAACGACACCTTCATTAAACTGGCCGTTTTTCTGCTGATATCCGCCACCGTTTTCAATCATCATTTCCGATCCCATGCCCACGGTTGGAAATCCGGTGCTGGGATCGTTATCGGTGTCGAAAAAGATATGAAAATAGGCATCCGCTGGCAGTTGCCCGATCTCGCCATGGAAGCTGAACCGGACATAGAGGAAGTCCTCGTCGTTGGCGACGTAAATATCTTTGAACTCCTTCCCGTCAGCATTGTTTTGAGGCTCAGAAACCGCGGGAGCGATGCCCGCCCAATCATCGAAACTGCCGTCAATGGCAATGGTGGCGCGAAAGCGGGCGGTGGTGCTCGCGGCGTTGTTGAAGCGGTCTTTGACGTCCCTGATGGCCAGCGTGTAAACCGTGCCAAAGCCCAGCGGAGAGGTGGTCAGATTCACGATGCGGGGATCGCTGGCATCCTGGGTGGCATTCAACACCTGGACCTTGCCGCCAAGGGAGTAATTGGCGGTGGAGCTGGCGGAGGCTGGCTCGACGGGTTCAGAAAACCGGACCAAAACCTTGGTGGCAGAGCCGGTCACTTCGAGCGCCGCCGGCGGGATCAGGTCGCGTTGCACGGTGAGGCGGGCTTTGCGGCTGGTCACTTCATTGAGCCGGTTGCTGATGGTTACGGAGTAATCTCCGGCATCGTCCAAAGCGGTGCTGGCAATGACGTAATCGGCGGAGTTGGCTCCCGGGATCGGGGCATCATTCTTGCACCACTGGAAGAACAGGGTGGGTGAACCAGCGACCGCCACGGTGAAGGTGGTTGACTCGCCTTCAGTTATGGTGCGATCCACAGGTTCGGCTGGGTTGATAAGGCTCACGGCGACGGGGGTGGTGGTGAGCCGGGCGGAGCGGCTGAGGGTGTTGACCCCGGTGGCATTGGAAATTTCCACCTGATACAGGCCGGCATCGGAGGCTAGCACCGAGGCGATGGTGAGCGTTGAATTGGTGGCTTGCTCAATCGCCGCGCCATCCTTGTACCATTGGTAAAACAGGGGCGTTGAACCCAGGATATTTCCGACTGAAAAAGTAGTTGAGCTGCCTTCGACCACGGTATGGTCAGCAGGCTGGGTGGGGTCTTCAATTGCGGGAGGCAAGCGGTCGGTGGCGATGAGTTTCAAGCCGAAGGCCAGGTCTGCCGGGGTGGCGGAGGCCTGGTGAACCTCCACTTGGAGGAAATTGGTGCCCGCGACCAGGGCTGCGCTGGGCAGCATCAAGGTTTCGGTGCGTCCGGGAACAGCCGGGCCGCCGGTGGCGGCCGTGCCATAAGCGATGGCCCCCGCCGGCAGCCGCAGTCGCTTTACCTCCATGCCATTGAGATAAAATGCCGCCCCGTCTGATAGATAAGTATCCATCGCCAAGGCGATGCCGGCCGGGTCATTATACCACGTGAATGGAACCCGCAAGTAATAGGCGCTGCGACCGCCGGCTAGTGCGGTTTTGATCGCAGCGGGATAAGTGCCAGCAGCGACTCCGAAGCCGAATAATCCAGCCCCGCTCTTCCAACCAGCCTGGGTATCATCGTAATCGGCGGCGAGCCAGTCTGTTCCCAAGTCCGTGCCGGAGTCGTGGTAGCGCCACGAGGTGTCGCTGAGCGTCAACAGGATTTGAGTGCCGGGCAATTTGGGGGGGAGGGCGGGCGCGAATTCATAAGCAATACCTCCGCTATCGGGCGCCACGTCTTTGGCGGCCCAATTTTTATCGAGGATTTCAAAAGCCAGCACGATGTTGTTATTGAAGAACACCAGCTTGCCTTCCGCATCGCGCACCTTGCGGGAGATGCGGGCTTCGTATTCCATGAGCTGGCCGGTGGGAGCCATCGCGAAATCCAAGCCCGCGGCGCCGCCTTCGTTGAAGCCGCCATTTTTTTGTTGGTAGCCTGCGCCGTCCTCGATCATCATTTCCGAGCCGACCCCCAGTCGGCGATGGCCCGTGGTGGAATCCGCGTCGGCGTCGATAATGATATGGTGATGAAATGAGCCGTAATCCGCCTTGGCGTGGAGTGTGACACGCACATAAAGGTAGTTTTCGTCGTTGGCCAGGAAGATTTGCTGGTAGTCGAATTGGCCGGGAGAGTCCAACGGGTCCACGACTGCCGGTTCCACACCGGCCCAATCGATGAACGAGCCGTCAACAGTGATCCGTTTGAATTGGCCGGCGCCAGCGGGTAAAAGGCAGGCGGAACAGACCAGGCCAACCAACAAATAACGCAGTGGAGTATTCATGGATGTCAAGGCTACCCCCTCGTTCATATCCCGGTCAAATTGAAAGGGCATCAATGCCGCGCCTTTTCGCCGCGAACCGCAAGCCCAGCAAATAGAAGTTTCGCAGCAGGGGAGGCTGAGGTAATATAAGCCGCATGGCAGTTTCACACAGAATTTACCGGACAGCAGGAACGGCTGCGTTGGTTAATCAGGCCAGACCTGGGCTGAGGTCAATGGATCGCCGTCGTTTCCTCAAGGGCACCTTTCTGGGCATCGCAGGTCTATTGAACGCGAGTTGGCGAGCCGAATGCGGGGAAGCGGTCCCAGCAAGAATTCCCGTGGGCGCCCATCCCTGGGTTTATGCGGCAACCCAGCCCAACTATGACATCACCCCCGTATTGGATGGAATTTTTTCGGACATGGCTTACGCGGGAATGGATGGGATTGAACTGATGCATACAGCTTTGCGGCCCGCCAACGCCGTGGAGCGTATTGGCGAATTGTCGCGACAACACCGGCTGGCAATCATTGGAACCTCTTTCGGCGGCGAGATGTGGGACCGCGCGCGGCACCAGGAAATCCTGGATGACGCAGAATTGGTTATCAGCCGGTTGGCCAAATTGGGGGGACACACTTTCGGCACGTCGGTGGGCGCCGCTGGCAAACCCAAGACGGAAGCCCAGTTGGATGCCCAGGCCGAAATCCTCGGTAAAATAATGGGGATCTGTGGGCGTTACCACGTGGAGTTGAACCTGCACAACCACACCTATGAAGTGGAAAATGGCGAGCATGATTTGAATGGCACCCTGCGGCGGATTCCCGACGCCAAACTGGGGCCGGATTTGAATTGGCTATTGCGGGCCAAGGTGGATCCGGTGGATTTTCTTAAACGCCGGGGCAAGCAAGTTGTTTTTCTGCATTTACGGGATCAGTCGGCCAATGGGCGATGGGTGGAGGCGATGGGGGAGGGTAATATGGATTATGCGGGCATTGGCAGGACTTTGCGCGCGATCCATTTTTCAGGCGTTGCGGTCATTGAACTGGCCCATGAGCGCGATTTCAAGCTGACCCGCCCGTTGCGGGATAGCCTGAAAATCAGCCGCGAATTTGTGCGCAAAACGGTTGGATTTTAACGCCGGAAAGGTCCGGAGTGCCGCCACGGGGGGGCCAGGATGATGATGCAAGGGAGGACGGTTTTGGCGCAGGGCCTGCCGATGCGAAAGCGTTTCTTGCCAAGCACTGAACCATGTCCAGGCGAACGGATCAGTGATGGTTGGTCTTTTTGCGCAAAACCTCGGCCGTTCGTCATTTATCCCGATCAGATCGGAACTTATGCCGCACTTCGCGGCTGGCGCAATAGTCCATGGCACAACTTCTTCCACCACAAACTCTGGAACGCCTGGGGCGGGTGTGGAAAAAAGCAGGAGGCGATGGCATTGAGGTGAGCTGGGTACTGCATTGACCTTAACTCGTTGCCTGCTACCTTAAGCTTGAGGTTCGGTTTGGAACCGTGGGTTTATTCATGAAATTATTGTTCGCCAAAAGGGTGGCACTGAATGATCGGTTTTTGCGCGGCAAGAGTTCTTCTTGGTGGCGTGGCGCCGATGGCAATTTTTTGGCTGCCGGCCGGCGAGGTTCCCGGTGGGCGTTCACTTTGATCGAACTGCTGGTGGTCATCGCCATCATCGCGATCCTGGCTGGAATGCTGTTGCCGGCGCTCAGCCGGGCTAAAACCAAGGCCCAAAGCATCCAGTGCTTGAACAATCTCAAGCAGGTTGGATTGGCGGCTCAGAACTACCTGCACGAGCACAATAGCAGCATGCAAATCGACTTTCCCCTGAATCCCGGCCTCACTTGGGGAGGGATTTTGGCCACGAATCAAAAGCTGGTTGGGTCTGACATTTTTGTCTGCCCCAGCTATCCGCCCCGGCATTTTACCAATTGGACGCGCATTTATGGCATCCGGCAAGATCCGCCCGGCGAATATACGGCTGGGGATTTCAAGGAGATACTCAAGGCGGAACGGGTCCCCAAGCCGGTGGAATACCTGCTGGTGGCCGACACCACCAGCCGGGGACGCCAAGGAATTGGGGCGGCTCAATATTATTATTTTAGAGCAGACCACGAAAAGGAGGTCCATGCCCGCCACGATTTGCGGGCCAACGGGCTCTTCCTTGATGGCCACGCTGAAAGCGCCAATCAAACCCGACTGGAAAACCTGGGCATCACCGCCCTGTATGAACGGGACACGGTGCCTGGCTATTTCGGCCCGGGAAACTAATGAGCCGAAAACCACTTCAAATTGCCGCGGCGATCGTCCTGCTGGTAGTAGCAGGCTTCCTGGCGTTTCGATTTTTCCCGGGAGAAGGCGCCACCACTCGGCGCCATGCCCTGGCTCGCCGGGCCCTGGCGATGCACATACTGGCCGAGTGCCTGAGCACCAACAAAGTGTGCAAACAGGTGGTGGTGATCGCGAATCCGTTCACCCAAAAGGGCGGTCAGGCTACGGATATTTATGCATTTAACGAAGCGGGTATCCGCGGATTGCGGGAGGGCTTTTCCCGGAACGTGGAATTAAAAGCGGTTGAATACCCGGATTTGAAACCGGAGTGGCTGAAGAATCCAGACGCAATTTTTATAGATCCGCAAACCACCACCCCGTTGAGTTTTATTGTCGCCGAAGAAGCGTGGGATCAGATTGTAAACCGGCATGTACAGGCTGATGTTTTGGTCAGTTTGATAGGCCTGCCTGCCCGTTTGGATCGGTTGCAGTTTTACAAACAATGGCCTCAGAAAAAGAGCCCGCGGCTGGCGTTGTTGCTGCCCGATCTCCGGTTTCTAGGCAATCGGGCCGCTATCGTGGGGGCTTTTAAATCCGGTTTTTTGGAGGCGGTGATCTTCAATAAACCCGGTGCTCCGGCTGAAGGACAGAGCTTGCTCAAAGATCCTATTGAGGATTTCAATCGCAGCTTTTTGCTGGTGCGTCCCGACAATGTTGAAAATATCCTGCGCCAGTATCCCCAGCTGTTCTGATGGCCTTCGCCAATCCGGGATAATTTATGGCAGCCTTTCTTAGGGCCCAACCCGGATCCGGAAGTAACGCTGGGGGATTTCCGGCAGTCGTTGCTCAATAAAAATGACCTTGGCCGAGGATGGGTTGGTGATTAATAAATCGTGCCAGGAGGCTAGGTTGGTGGAGGTCTGGAGGTGATAAATGCGGTTGGTCTCGGTGGGAAAATCCAATTGGCATTCGACTGGGTTCAAAAACGCCAGGTGCAGAATTGGGGAGGACGGAGCGGGGATGGTGCGCAGGGGGAACGTGGTGTCCCGCAATATCCCAGCCAAGCCAACCGCGCCCGGATAGTCATTGGTTTCGACGCCTGTGGGGCGGATGATGGCCAGGTGGGCGGATAGGGTGGAGGCGGGTGGAAGCGCATGGGCTGGAATCACCGCACTGGTCGAAGTGCCGGTCAGGCCACCTGCTGCGAGTGGCAAGGGCGAGGTAAATACGATTCCGCCCGATTCATTGGAAACGACCAGTTGCACAAAGTCCAGTGAAAGGCCGGAATTGTCCTTCCAGCGCAGGGTGAAATCGGCAGTGGTATCGATTGTCTGCGCTTCGCCGAAGTTGGAGATTGCCAACACGGGAGGATTTCCCAGCAGTGCGGCAGCGCTGTAATTTACAGAAGCAGTGCGCACCCCATCATGGGTGGTATCCATGGTGAAGGTGTAATTAATCCGGTTCAGTAGACCGCCACTCGGGAAAACCGAATCGATGGCGGACTGGGAGTTGGTCCGAAACTCGTAACGCAAAATCGAATCTTCGAGATCTGGTTGCAGACTGTAAACATTCGTCGCACCGGTGCGCCTCAGCGTGGCGCTGGTTACCAGTTTGTTGCTGGTGGCATAGACCAGCGCATTGAAGGCGAAGGCATTGGAGGATATCAATGAAGGCGGGGAATCGTTGGTTTGCTGGTATTGCTGGGATTTGAGGATGCCAAATAAAGTGACATCCGCTCCGGAGGCATTCATGGAAAGCCCAACCAGAAGGACGGCCAGCCGCAAAGTAAGTGTTTTGCGCATATTCAATTGACTGGAGACTGCCATGGTGGTGCGCCGATGGAAAGCCGCTAAATTGGCAGGGTACCCGAGAATTGGCCAATTCCCCCAAGCAAGCCAGGAGCACTTATCCAATCTGTCACCAACGCAGCAGCTCGGTGATCCCTTTCAGCGACTTGAGCGGGCTGACCAAGGCAAGGCTGATCCGCTCGGGTCGGAAAAACTCACGGGCCACCGCGCGGATTTCACTGGGCCGGACTTCGGCCAGACGTTGTTTGATCTCGGATGGATGCAGGATTTTGCCATAGCCCATGATCTGTTCGCCGATCCACATCATGTGGTTGGAGGTGCTTTCCAAACTCAATTCGAGCTGGCCGATCAAGTACTCACGGGCGCGCCGCAATTCAGCTGCCGATGGTGGCTTGGCGGCCAGCTTTAAGAGTTCCTGGATAATCAGTTTCAAAGCTGATCCCAGGTTGGTGGAATCCAAGCCAGCGGCCACCGCCAGTGAACCTACATCATCAAACAATCCTAAAGAGCTGCCTATTGAATAAGCCAAACCATGCTCCTCCCGCACTACCTGGAACAACCTGGAACTCATGTTTTCGCCAAGCATGGTATTCAACAGGCGCAAGGCGAAACGGCATTCATCGTGGCGGGAACAAGTACGGATGCCCAAGGCCAGTTGGGTTTGTTCGGTGGGCTTGGTGAAAAGGCGTATACGCGGCTTATCCTGTTGGGTGGGAGCGGGGAGGAAGGCGGATCTGGCCCCGGTCTGAAAAAAGCGGCCATACGGGGCTAATAGCTGGCGCGCCTCCGCGTGGTCCAGGTTGCCAGCCATGGTGATCAGGATATTGCCGAGTACGTAATGGGTTTGCTGGTATTGCACGATCTCGGAGCGGCTGAGACGGGAAACTGACTCCTCGGTGCCCGTTACGGAACGTCCCAATGGATGATCCGGCCAGAGCGTTTCGTTCATCAATTCCTGCACATGCTGCTGCGGTTGGTCGAGATACATGGAAAGTTCCTCTTTTATGACCTCCCGCTCTTTTTCGATTTCCTCCGCCTGAAACCGCGAGTTGTGGAACATATCCATCATGATTTCAAACAGATCTGGCAGGTGCTCATGATGAACTTTGGCGAAGATGCAGGTGTTTTCTTCGCAGGTGAAGGCGTTCAGGTCGCCCCCCATACCCTCAACTTGCTCGGAGATCTGGCGGGCAGAGCGCTTGCGGGTGCCCTTGAACAGCAGGTGTTCGATGAAATGGGAAACCCCGCATAATTGGGCCGATTCATACCGGCCGCCCACACCCACCCAAATACCCACACAAACGCTGGCCATGTAAGGCAGGCGAGCGGTGGCCAGAGTCAGGCCTGGTTCAATGCGCGTGATCCGGTACATTTCAGCTAATGGCTTTGGGATATTCGTTCGGCGGCCCCACCTTCCGCAGGTAATCCAACACCACATCGATGACTTCCTGGGTTGAATCGGTGATGGTCAACAGATCAAGGTCGCCGGGGCTTATGTAGGCACGCTTTTCTAGAACGGTTTTCATCCATCGGAGCAGACCTTGCCAGTAGGTTTTTCCGAATAGGATCAACGGGTATTTGGGTATGCGCTCGGTTTGCACGAGGGTGAGCACCTCAAACAATTCATCCAGGGTGCCGAAGCCACCCGGCATGAACACGAAGCCAACACTATATTTGACGAAGCATACTTTGCGGGAAAAGAAATAATGGAAGTTAACCGGGATGTTGGCAAAGCGGTTGCCTTTTTGTTCGTTGGGCAATTCGATATTCAGGCCCACCGATTTACCTTTGCCCATCGCCGCCCCCCGGTTGGCAGCTTCCATGATGCCTGGGCCACCACCCGTGATGACGGCCAGTTGGTGGGCCGCCAACCCGCGGGCCAGTTCCACCGCCGCCTGGTAATAGGGATCCTTGGCCGGGATCCGGGCCGAGCCAAACACCGTGACGGAAGGCCCTACTCCGGAAAGGGTCCCAAACGAATCGACGAATTCCGACATGATCCGGAAGACTCGCCAGGGATCCTCCTTGGTAAAACCAAAGGTATTATTATGCATGCGCTGCAGCCTAAGGCATTCTTCGGCCTGACTCAAGCCCCCTGCGCAGAATTAAAGTGCGTTTAAGGACAGCCAACCTGGAGTGGTGCCATCGAGATCGTCAGAAAGGTGGTTTTAGCCTCCGGATTAATTGGCGCCAGCGCTCCCGATTGCCGGAGGTGGCCAACGGCATTAAAAAGAGTTACCGTCCAAACAACTCGGCCATGGAAATGCTCAAATCCGGCAGCAGCTCTTCCTGAAGGATTTCCCGTCCCGCCAGGATATGTTTTAAGGATAACCCATAAGGTGTACCGTGATAGACCTCCACGTTGTCATAGCGGGGATCCACCATCCACAGGCGGGGAATGTTCAGCTCTTCATAGATGAGCTTTTTGTTGACGGTGTCGCTACGGTGGTCCTCCGAATTAATGATTTCAGCAGCGAGCCAGATTTTTCCCGTCTCCTGGGTGACCAAGGTCATATCCGGACGGAACCAGTTGGAAGCGGATAATTGGACCACGGAGCGGGGAGTCAGCATCCGGGTATGGGTTAAATTGGCAATGCTGATGCGCACGCACTCGTGCAGCCGGCCGCATATCAATTCGTGTCGTTCACCTGGGGCAGACCGCAGGAAACGTTCGCCTTCGACAATTTCCTCGTATGGATTCATTTTGTTACCAAGCCAACTGTGTATAACGGTCAGCGGTCGAGCAGGCTACGGAGGAATTGGCCGGTATGCGAGTTTTTATTTTGGACGATCCACTCCGGTGGGCCCTGGACCACGAGCCGTCCTCCCTCCGCGCCACCTTCAGGTCCCAAATCGATGATCCAGTCAGCTTCGGCTATCAATTCGAGGTTGTGCTCGATAACCACCACGGAGTGGCCGGCATCCACCAACCGCTGGAGGACCTCCACCAACCGCCGCACATCATCGCTATGCAAGCCGATGGTCGGTTCCTCCAAAAGGAAGAGGCTTGCCGGGCGGTTGCTGGCACGGGTTTTAACGCCCGGTTTGGCCAGGTCCGGTCCGGTTTTGTTCAGCCCGGTCAGCAGGTGGGTGACGAGTTTCAAGCGCTGGGCCTCGCCGCCGCTCAAAGTGGGGCTCGTTTGACCCAGTTTCACGTAGTCCAAACCGGTATCCCGCAAAGCCTCCAAAGGCCTGCTTATGGCCTGGATGGCGCTGAAAAAACCGATGGCCTCGGCGACACTGAGATCCAGAACTTGGGCGATGTTTTTTTCGTGGTATTCGATATCGAGCGTTTCCCGATTAAACCGGGTTCCGTTGCAGGTGCCGCACCGGACAAAGGCGGGCGGCAGGAAATTCATCTCCATTTTAATCACCCCGGCTCCATCGCAAGTGGGACAGCGTCCGTGCGCGCTATTGAACGAAAACCGGTTTGGCTGATAACCGCGCAAACGGGCTTCGGGCACTTGGGAGAAAAGCTGGCGGATGGTGTCGAAGAAACCGACATAAGTGGCCGGTATGGAGCGCGGGGTGCGCCCGATGGGGGATTGATCCACCTCATAGACGCGCTGGATTGGTTCCCATCCGGAAACCCGGGGGGCTGCGGTTTCATCCAATCCGGTGGGTGCTTTGCCATCCAGGGCCGCCACCAAGGCAGGCAGCAGGCACTCCCGGATCAGCGTGCTTTTGCCCGAACCGCTCACCCCGGTGACCACGATCAGCCGATTCAAAGGGAAATGGACGGTTAAATTTTTCAAGTTATTGCGCCGGGCATGGTGCAGGACTAAAGAGGTGCCGGATTTCGGATTTTGAGTGATTGTGGAGGACACCGCTACCGGTCGGCGTTCGCTGCGGCTGGGGAATTTTTTCGTTTGCCGCAAGCATTGTCCGGTAAGGGAATTGGGGTGGAGCATCAGCTGGGTCAAATTGCCGGCCGCCACCATCTGGCCGCCGTTGGTGCCGGCTCCGGGACCCAAGTCAATGATATAGTCCGCCCGCCGCATGGTGGCTTCATCATGCTCCACCACCACCAAGGAGTTCCCTCTGGCCTTCAAGGCCGCCAAGGTGTCCAGGAGTTGCTCATTATCCCGTGGATGCAGGCCGATGGTCGGTTCGTCCAGAACATAAAGGACCCCGCTCAGGTTGGATCCCAGCTGCGCCGCCAGCCGGATCCGCTGACTTTCCCCGCTGGACAGGGTGGTGATCCCACGGCCCAGTTGGACGTATCCCAAGCCAACCTGGTTCAGGAACTTGAGCCGTTCCCGTATTTCCGGCAGGATATCCCGGGCGACTTCAGCCTCGCGCTCCTCAAACCGCAGGCCTTTGAAAAATTCAACGGCCGCCTGCACCGACATGGCGGACACGGTTTCCAGGTTGGGGCCAAAACGGTTGGGATCGGTTTTCCCGGTGGTGGTCTTGCCCGCCGGGTGCAATCCCAAACGCACTGCCCGGGCGAGGGAATTGAGGCGCGTTCCCAGGCATTCGGGGCACGGTTCACGTTCGCCTTCCTGCCAGTAAAACCAGGATTCTTCGATCGATTCCGCGTTGGCACCCCGCTCCACATCGGGCAGATAGAACAATTCCCCAAATCCGCGGCATTTGGCGCACCAGCCACGAGGCGAGTTGTAGCTTAGCATTTTGGGATCCAGCGGTTCGAAGGAGCGCTCACACGCCTGGCAAACCCGTTCCGTGGAATGAACCGATAAAACACCCTTTTTATCCAGTGCGAAAACGGTTCCATGGCCCAGTTCCAAAGCCCGGTCCACCAGACTTTGAGCGGCTTCAGCATCCCGCGCCTTGAGCTGTTTGTGAATTCCGCCCACAACAATCTCCACGTTGTGTTCCCGGTAACGGTCGAGGCGTAACGGTTCGCTGGTAAGGCATATTTCCCCATCCGCGCGGATCTCCTTGAAACCTTGCTGGGCGGCCCACCTCGATATTTCGGAATGGAAGCCTTTGCGGTTTTTGATCATCGGGGCGAGGATGCGCAAATCCCCGCGTTGGGAGGCTTCTTCCACCAACTGCCGGCCCACCTGGTCCCGGGTTTGGGTACCCACCGGCAACTGGCAACCGGGGCAAAACTGGGTGCCGATCCGCGCATATAGAAGCCGTAGGAAATGGTAGATTTCGGTTACCGTGGCCACCGTGCTTTTGCCGCCCCCCCGGCTGTTGCGTTGCTCGATGCTGACGGTGGGGGGCAAGCCATCGATGAGATCCACATCCGGCCGCGCCAATTGTTCCACAAACTGCCGCGCGTAGGTGTTCATGGCGTCCAAAAAACGGCGCTGGCCCTCGGCAAACAGCAGGTCAAAAGCCAGCGTGCTCTTGCCCGAGCCGCTCACCCCCGTAACCACCACGAACTGGTTGCGGGGAATGTCCACCTGCAGGTTTTTGAGATTGTGCTCCCGGGCGCCCTGGATCCGTATGACCGAGGTTTCCTTCATCGCCGCTTACGGTAGCTCACCCATCCCCTCAAGACCAGTTGAAAACGGCTGATTTCCGGGAGCGTCTCCCGCGCCAGGCATGCTGCGGTGCGAATCAAGACTTCCTCCCGCGGGGGGGATAAAAAAGTTTCGCGGGCTGGGAATCAAAGCCTGACTCCACAGCCCGCGTAAAGGCAGGGAATAATGGTTTTTCCGCTGGCCCGGTGTGATTAGTTCACCGGTTTCAGCAGCAAATAGTCGAGGCCGAACATATAGCTTTTATCGGCTTTGGTATTGGCGCCAGTCACGGTGGCGGAGAATTCATTCTCGCCGGCCTTGAGCTCGAATACGCCCAAATCCACTTGGCCGGAAGGTTTGACGTCGGGATTGTAGAAATCGATCGGTGCCCCGGCTTTTTCGCCGTTGATGGCCAATTGGTGGATGCCGTAATCGCGCGCTTTCAGGAAGCGGCCAAGGATCCGGTATTGGCCGGCTTTGGGGGCCGGGAATGCCAGTTTCAAGACGCCACCGGGTTTGACGTCCACATGCCACCAGAGATGGCGTCCGCTGCTAAGGCTCTCCCAATCCTGCGGTTCGGCCTGGCCGGTGACGCTGATGATTCGCATGGTTTCCCCTTCCAACGCGCCCGCCACTTTCGGCACCACATACACCGGCAGCGACCGCACCACTGCCTCTTCAGCGCGGACCGTCTTGAAGGTGTCAGTGGCGCCCGGGCGGGCATACCAATAGGCCGTTACCGCCATGTTCACCTTGCACTTCTCATTCCAATGCCACAGTTCCATGTCGAATTTGAAATCCTTGGTGAACGGAATACGGTCCAGGATATGGAAACGGTTTACACTGGTCCGCCCGTAATTCCCGGGGCCGTCGCAGCGGGATTGGGAATGATAAGCGTGGGTGAATAACCCCGGCCAGCACCAGGCATAGCCATAGTAATCTTCGGTGCCGGTGCCAAAATGGCTGGGGAAAGTCTCCCCATCCACATAGATCTTCTCATCCCCTTCGCCCCACCAATCCTTCACGGGATTATCGATGGCAAACGACACCCCGGCGAACAGCCCTTGACCGTGGGCGGTGAGGTAATTCCAATCGATCATGGGGCGGGTGGGAACGTCAAATTGTGGCCGCCACTTCGCATGGAAATGGAGCGAACGATCCGTCCAGGTGTAATCCGCGAGGGTGATGGTTCCGCTCAGGGTAACCGATTCCTTGCTGAAGTTCTCCAGTTCAATCACCGCGGTTTCCCGGAACGGCATGAACCAGTGGCAATACATGGCGCCATCCTTGGCCATGCCCAGGGGCAGCGTGCTGTAAGGATTGATTCCCGGTGCACTGCCAAAAAAGTCCCCGATCGGGCACTCAACCGCCAGTTCCCCATCGAACCGGGCCTTGAGCACCACTCCGCGCAAGGCGGCCTCGCGCTCGCCAGCGGTGACCTGGATCAACGAACGGACAATGGCCTTGGGCCCAAGGAATTCGGTATTGATGGTTTGCCCGGGGGCCAGTTGGATTTCGAAGTCCCGGGACCGTCCGTCTGCTTCCGGGCCGATCTCCCGGGGCGATTCCAGCAGGGAAGCCAGTTTTTTCAACCGTTCGCCCAATTGCGTGATTTGCTCCCGGCGGAATGAATCCACCAAGGTTCCCGCTTCGTAGGTGCGGTAGTTCACATGGTAATAAAAACCACCTTTGTCGCTGGTCACCTTGCAACTCTTGGCATAAGGAATGGGGAGATACAGGTTCCATCCCTTGCTGTATTCGCCACTGATGGGTCTGGGAAGCCCGGGGAATTTACCCCCCAGCAGATCGGTCATGGGGGTTTCCAAAGCGGGCTTTTCGGCGCCATCGATATAGATGCGGAGGTTGCCTGCGGGATTGGCGGACCAGATCCGCACTATGGCACCCGGGCCTTGGGCATCCATCATCACATACTCCTGGCGGCCGTTTTTTTGCTCCACCCGCAAGTATTGCCCGCAATCATTGTTCGCGAACCAGTTTTCCTGGGGCGATTTGGAGGCGCGGTCATAGGACGAAAACTGTTTGCAGGTGTAGGCAGGCTTTGGGAATTCAGCCATGCCGGCCAGGTTGGTCATGTCCTCCAGCAAACCTCCGGTGGTGATCAGGTTGGCGTCCGCGCTCCAAACCGGCAGGCTGGTGATGGCCAGCACACCCGAGGCCAGCAGCCTCATCCAGGGTGATTGTTTCGGTTTAAGGTGGCCTTTCGCCACCGGTCGTTTTTTAGAAAATATTCGGGAATACATATCGTTAACAGACTGGCTTCGCGTTAGCCGGAGTCAAGCGCATATCCCGTGCAAAATGGCCCTTTTGGCAGCTTTACACAATTGACATCAACGCGGTTCCCCATAACCTGACGGCTGGCTGGCGAGTCGGAAGCCAATGGAAATCAAGCTGTCCAATCTGGAGCCCCTTTCCCTGCGGGGTGAATGTGCCGGTTCCGAAATCTGGAACCGGGAGCTGGTGGTGCATCACGGCGCCCAAGTGCTGGTCCGGGCCCCGAGTGGCAAGGGGAAAACCACGTTTCTCTCGGTCCTTTATGGTTTGCGCGCCGATTATCGCGGGCAGGTTTGGCTCGGCGGAAAAAACCTCCGGCTTCTGCAGGCCTCGGATTGGTCGAAGCTGCGTCAGACTTCAGTCTCCATGGTTTTTCAGGATCTGCAACTCTTCGACGACCTTACGGCCTATGAAAATGTGGCACTAAAGAACCGGTTGACCCATCACAAGAGCCGCGAAGAAATTGCCAATTGGTTTGCGCAAGTGGGCATTGGTGGCAAAATGGGCGAACCGGCCGGCCGGTTGTCGCTTGGCCAAAAACAAAGGGTGGCCATCATCCGGGCGCTCTGCCAGCCTTTTCAACTGCTGCTGCTGGATGAACCGTTTAGCCACCTGGACGCCGAGAATGCCCAGGCCTGCTGGACGTTAATTCGCGAGGAATGCCGCAAATATCAAGCCGGCTTGGTGATGACAATCCTCGCCGACCAAGCCCTGTCCGCCGACGCGGTTTACTGTCTGTAGCCATGTGGTGCAAATTACTATTCCAAGGTCTTGGCTGGTGGCGCCTGGCGGGCGGCCTGGCGGGCGCCTGGCTGGGGTGGTCGCTGCTCTTCAGCGGCCTTCAGTGCTGGCTCCTGGTCGATCACAACCTGCTGCGGAAAGATGAGTTGCTGGGGGTCCAATATTTTACCATCCACAAACCGGTTCCGATGGTTAACTTTTTCGGCGCCGCCGGGGTGTCTTTCAATGATGCCGAAATCGCGGAGTTGAAAATCCAGCCATTCGTCCGCGCTGTGAGCCCGTTTCTTTACAACCAATTCCGTGCCGACGCCTATGTGGGAGGGGATAGCCTGCTGCCGGCCATGGGGACGGATCTTTTTTTTGAGGCGCTGCCCGACACTTTTTTGGATGTCCAGCCAGCGGGATGGAATTGGCGGGAAGGGGAGGTGGTGCCTTTCCTGGTTTCGCCGGATTACCTGGCCTTGTATAATTTCGGTTTCGCCCAGGGCCGAAATCTGCCGCAAGTCAGCGAGCAGTTGGTCAGCCAGTTGCGTTTCCAGGTGCGGCTCAAAGGCCGCGGGGGGGAATTGGAAATTAAAGGCCGCATTGCCGGGTTCACCCGGCGGATCAATTCGGTGCTGGTGCCCCTGGGTTTTCTCCAATGGGCCAACGCCAAGTTTGGCGAGGGTGAGGCCCGTCCCTCGCGGTTGATGATCCAGACCAATCCCGCGGATGCCCCGGGATTGATCCAATTTTTCACCGGCAAAAAATACCAATACGACACGGAACAGCTCAAAACCACCAAGCTCATTTCGATGCTGCGCCTGGGCTTGCAGGTGGTGGCCATTTTAGGTGCGGTGGTGATCGGCCTCGGCTTCTGGGTGTTGGCCCTCAGCCTGCAATTACTCATCTCCCAGAACCGGGAGCGCCTGCGTAAACTCATCTGGCTGGGCTATTATCCCGGTGCCATTGCCAAAAGATATTTGGCCTTGATGGCGGTTTTGTTCCTGTCGCTCAATATCGCCAGCTTCGCCTTGGTGGCTTGGGGGTCCAGCCGGATTTGCGGCTTATTCACCCGTTTTGGTTATACGATGGTCCCAGTTTCTTTGCAGCCGATCTCCCTGGGGATGTTGGCCCTGTGTTTGGTTTTGCTCATTGGCCAGCATCTGAGCCTGCGCCGCCAGATATTCCGTCTGGGCTGAAGCAGCCTGCGGCCTCTGAGCACCTTGGAATCCCAGCCCGTGCAAACTAGGCCAACTGGATTGACTGGCCCGAGGGTGATCTCTACCTTGGCCGCATGTCGAAGCTGCCATTTGAGCTGTTTCTGGCTCTGAGATATTTACGTCCCAAAAGGACCTATGTGTCGGTTATCACCCTGATCTCCATCATTGGGGTGATGCTTGGCGTGGCGGTTTTGATCATTGTCATCAGTGTCATGAGCGGTTTTGACCGGCAAATGCGCGATAAGATCCTTGGCTTCAATGCGCATCTCAAAGTATTCCGGCCAGGCACGTCGCTCTCAAATTACCAGCTGCTGATCAGCAAGATTTCCTCCAATGTTTTGGTCAAAGGCGTGGCCCCCTATATCTTTGGCCCGGTGCTGGTGGAGACTCAGAATGGCGCGGGGCGCACCCAGGTGATGGCGCCTGTCCTGAGAGGCATAGATCCCCGGCTGGAAACCAATATCAGCATCCTCCCGAAGAGCATGCTACGCGGCACTTTTGATGTCCGGGCCAATGGCATACTCGTCGGCAAGGATTTCGCCCAATCCATGGGGCTGGAGGTCGGCGACGCCCTGGCCATCCATTCGCCCCGGAATCTGCTTAAAATGCGGGAGAGCCGGCAAAACAAGGAGGATGAATACATCCTGCCCGGGGATTACGTGGTGCGGGGCATTTATGATGTGGGCTACTATGAATTCAATTCCTCCCTGGTGATCTGCAACCTCATGGAAGCGCAGGACTTGTATGATCTGAATGAGGATGTGCATGGGCTCATGGTCATGCTTAAAGATCCCGAGCAGGCCGAGTTGGTGCGTGATCAATTACGCTCCGTGCTGGGGTACCAGTTTGCGATCCGCACATGGATGGAGGAGAACTCGGTGATGCTCAACGCCTTGAAGGTGGAGAAAAACGTCATGTTCTACATTCTCTTTTTCATCATGATTGTGGCCGCCTTTGGCATTACCAGTGCTTTGATCACCTTCGTGGTGCAGAAAACCCGCGAAATCGGCATGCTCAAAGCCTTGGGCGCGACCAGCCGGCAGGTGATGTGGTTATTCCTCGGGCAAAGCCTTTTTGTGGGGGTGCTGGGAGTGGTTTTGGGATTCGGGCTGGGAATGCTGGCTTTATCGTATCGCAATGAATTCCTGGTGTTTATGAATCGCATGACCGGCTTTGAGTTGTTCCCGCGTTCCTTGTACAATTTTGACCAACTGCCAGCCATTATTGTTCCGCACGATATACTCATTATTTGTGGTGGATCGCTGGTCATCTGTCTCTTGGCCGGATTGCTGCCGGCGTTGAATGCCGGACGGCTCAAACCGGTGGAAGCCTTGCGCCATGAATAAGTTAATCACCATTGAGAATGTCTCCCGGAGCTTTCAAATCGGCCGGCGGCAGATTGAAGTCCTCAAGGATCTCAGCTTCCAGGTGGAAGCGGGCGAGTTCGTGGCTTTGTGCGGCGCCTCTGGCGCTGGCAAGAGCACGCTGCTGCATTTGATCGGCGGCCTCGATACGCCCAATGCGGGCCGGATTTGCGTGGCGGGGGACGATTTATCCCAGTTGAAGGACTCGGCCCTATCCCAGTTCCGGAACCGCCACGTCGGTTTTATTTTCCAGGCCTATCATTTGTTCCCGGAATTGGACGCTTTGGAGAATGTGGCCCTTTCAGCCCGGATCCTGCGCCAACCACCCGCCTTGGCTGAGCAAAAAGCCCGGGCGCTTCTGTGCCAGGTGGGTTTGGCCGATCGCCTTGACCACCTGCCTTCGGAATTGTCCGGAGGCGAACAACAGCGTGTGGCCCTTGCTCGGGCGCTGGTCAATGAGCCCGCACTGATATTGGCTGATGAACCCACCGGCAACCTTGATTCGCACACCGGGGAAAGCATCATCGATTTGCTTTGTGCATTACGGCAGGAAAGAAATGCCACGTTGCTCATCGCCACCCACGACCCCAAAATAGCCGCCCGCGCTCCGCGGGTTCTCCAGCTCGTTGATGGCCAAATGGCGGGCAGCTGATCTTGCGCCAATGGGAAGTGCCAATTCCGTAGCTTGTGGAGGACGCCAGATGGCTTTCTAGACCCCCAGGTTTTTTTGGCGCTCACCGCGTGCTATGAATGCTTTCGGGGGGGCATCATTCTGCTTTTGTCCGCCATTGCATAAATCGGTTGTGCGGGACCGATTTTTTCTTCAAAATCTGAACATGCGCACCAAAATTCTTGCGGTGGTGATGGGATTAATGGCCGGACACGCCGGTTGGGCGGCTGATCCTTCGCCGATCCCGGACATCGATATTCAATACACCCGTTTCATTTTAGACAACGGTTTGACGCTGATTGTCCACGAGGACCATAAAGCCCCGATTGTGGCGGTGAATATCTGGTATCACGTAGGCTCCAAAAACGAAAGGCCCGGCAAAACCGGCTTTGCCCACCTGTTTGAACATTTGATGTTCAACGGCAGTGAGAATTTTAACGACGATTATTTCAAGGCGATGGACAAAGTGGGGGCCACGGATTTGAACGGCACGACGAGTGAGGACCGCACCAATTATTTTGAGAACGCCCCCAAGGACGCACTGGATTTCCTGCTATGGATGGAAAGCGACCGCATGGGGCACCTGCTGGGTGCCATCAGCCAGGCCAAGCTGGACGAGCAGCGGGGCGTGGTGCAAAACGAAAAACGCCAGGGCGAGAATCAGCCCTATGCGATCGCCTATGAGCTGATCACGAAAAATACCTGGCCGGCCGGACATCCGTATTCGTGGCGGGTGATCGGCTCCATGGAGGACTTGAATGCCGCTTCGCTGGAGGATGTGAAAGACTGGTTTCGCGCTTATTACGGCGCCGGCAATGCCACCTTGGTGGTGGCTGGAGATGTGGAGGCCAAGGCTGTCCTGGAAAAGGTGAAAACCTACTTTGGCGATATCCCCTCCGGCCCCCCGGTGGCGCGGCACAAGGCTTGGATTGCCCAGCGCACCGGGGTGCAGCGCCAGGTGGCGCAGGACCGGGTGCCGCAGGCACGCCTCTACAAGGTTTGGAATATTCCGCAATATGGCGATCTGGAGGCTCAATACCTGGACTTGGCCGCCGGTGTGCTGGCGGGCGGGAAAACGTCGCGGCTTTACAAACGCCTGGTATATGATGACCAGCTGGCGACCAGCGTGTCCGCGTCGGCCCACAACCGCGAGATCGCCGGGCAGTTTACAATCACCGCCGCCGCGCGGCCGGGTGAAGGTTTGGCGAAGATCGAAAAAGCCATCGATGAGGAGGTGGCTCGTTTCCTTGCCGAAGGCCCCACGGAAATGGAGCTGCGCCGCTTGAAAACGCAAGCTGCCGCGGAATTCATCCGCGGGGTGGAACGAATTGGCGGTTTTGGGGGTAAATCGGACCTGCTGGCCATGAACCAAAATTTTCTAGGCCAGCCTGATTTCCATAAAACCGAACTGAAAAACCTGCGGGAAGCCACCGCGAAGAACGTGCAGGAAGCCGCCCGCAAATGGCTTTCCGATGGGGTATATATCCTGGAAGTGCAGCCGTTCCCCAAATTCACCACGGCGAAAAGCGCAGTGGATCGTTCCCACCTGCCGGTGCCGGTGTTGAAGCCGGAGGCGCGCTTCCCCGAATTGCGGCGCACCACCCTGGACAACGGGTTGAAAATCATCCTGGCGGAGCGCCACTCGATCCCGGTGGTCCAGTTCAACCTGGTGCTGGATGCCGGATTCGCGGCGGATCAATTCGCCGTGCCGGGCACCGCCCGCCTGGCTATGGACATGCTCGAGGAAGGCACCCAGAAACGGACTTCCCTGCAGATCAGCGATGAATTGGATTTGCTCGGCGCCGGCCTCCAGTGTGGGTGCGATCTCGACACGGCCAGCGTCCATCTATCCACCCTTAACGCCAACCTGGACGCCTCGCTGGAGATTTTCGCCGATGTGATCCTGCACCCAGCCTTTCCGGAGGCGGATTTCAAGCGCTTGCAGCGGCAACGCCTGGCGAGTATTCAACGGGAGAAAGCGGAACCGATGAGCCTGGCGCAGCGGATTTACCCGCAGCTTCTTTACGGCAGAAATCACGCCTATGGCAATCCCGCCAGTGGCTCGGGGACCGAGGCCAGCGTGGCCAAACTGACCGTCGCCGAACTGCGAAAATTCCACCAAACCTGGTTCAATCCGCGGAATGCCACCTTGATCATTGTGGGAGATGCCACCCTGGAACAGATCAAGCCCAAGATCGAGCGCTTGTTCCAGGACTGGCAGCCCGGAGAAACACCTAAAAAAGTCCTCGCCAAAGTGGAACCTCCGGCGCAAACGACGATTTACCTCGTGGACCGTCCGGGCGCACAGCAGTCGGTGATTTACGGCGCCAATCTGGCCCCCCCCAAGGTGAATGACGAGGAAATCGCCCTGGAAACGGTGAATTTCCTCCTGGGGGGCACGTTCACTTCGCGCATCAATATGAACCTGCGTGAAGACAAGCACTGGACGTATGGAGCCAAGACCGCGATCTCCGGGGCCAAAGGACCGCGTTCCTTTATTTGCTACGCCCCGGTGCAAAGCGATAAAACACGTGAATCACTGGTCGAGATGACCAAGGAAATGCGTGGCATCCTGGGCGATCAGCCAGTGACCGAGGCCGAACTGGAAAAAGCCATCACCAGCCAGACCCTCAAGCTGCCCGGTTCCTGGGAAACCATGAGCCGTGTAGCGGGGGCGATAAGCGAACTCGTCCGGTATGGCCTGCCGGAGGACTATTACCAAACTTACCCGGAAAAGGTCCGGCAGCTTACCCGGCCCGTGCTAACTCAGGCCGCGCCGCACCTCCTGCGGCCCGGCCAATTCACTTGGTTGGTGATTGGAGACCGAGCCAAAGTGGAAGCTTCCCTGCGCGAGTCGAAACTGGGCGAAGTTATCATCCTCGACGCCGATGGAAAACGCCTGGGCCAATAGGCCTTTGGCGGTCAACGAGCCAGGCCGTGGTTCCGCCCACGGCCTGAGTTGCACAGCCTGCCAATGCATTTGGCTCAGCGGTGCTGCGGGTTCTTTTTGTGAAAGACCGGCGTCTTTCACTTTTTGCAGAATTGTTCAAGGGTTGCCCGCCAATCGCTGCTCGTTTCGCGAAAAATCGGGGGTATAAATGGTTTGGCTTGCGCACCCATTGGCCCTGGCCGATGGTGCGCCCCCCCCATGAGACAGCCCTGCCTGGCACGGATCCAGCATGGTTTCGGCGGTGTTCCTGGCTATTTGCCAATCAGCGCCTTGGTAGGATGTTTACCACGATAATTCCCGGTCCGGTGAGGTCCAGTCCTTTGCTCGGAGGAAAGTTTTTTTCTTTTGAAAAAACTTTTGACTCGCGCGGCGAAATCCATGAGAATGATTGGCAATAACCAATCACTGAGGCAGTTACTGAATGCGTGCGCTTGCATCTATTATCTCAAGGATTCCGATCCGGGGAATGAATTCGAGTTGGTTGAATTCTAATATTCCGGAAATCGGTTTCGGCCCGCAGCGTGCAGGGATGACGGTGGTACCCGAGGCTGGCTACGCTCAATTGTGGGGCAGGGGAGAGCGATCTCATGAAAGAGGATATTGAACTCGCATTGAGGGAGGTTCTTTTTGACGAATTCTCTCCACCGCCCATCAAAAAGGCGAACCTGGTTATCAGTTTGTGCGGTTATTATTCCCCTGAGGGTTTGCCCGGGAATGTCCAGGCAGAAATTGGCAAGCTCAATTCGCAAATCGCTACCATGCGGATTTTGGACGTTTTTCTGGGCGCCATTGAAAACCGGCGGTCAAACGAATTTTCATGGAATTCCCATGCCCATGCGTATAAGGCCCCAGACCAGGTTTCCTTTAATCCCACGATATACCAGCAAAGAGAAGATGATTCAAATCTGTATAAAGAGATCGAGCGGTTGCGCGCTGAGTTGAAAACGGAACCGGTGGATATCGGCCTGCTGGTTTCTTACATCAGTAAAAAGGCCCGCCAAGCCGGGGATTTGCGTCCCGACGTCGGCTTCCAGCCAGGCGCTCCGGCTGGAATCTCGCTTTCGACAGAACTCGGTCTCAGTTGCTGATCCAGATGATTTGCTGTTTTTCCTGGAGGCGGGGATGGGAATGGAAAACAACCAAACTATTCCGGGGCTGCTTCGCGACGCAAACTTGATTTCCACCATGCAACTGGGGCGGCAGTCTGCCGCCGCCAGTTGCATGGTCATCCCAACATTATTTCCGCAGCACTGCGTCCGCTTTGCGGTTGAGATCACGGGACACGTTTAAGTCCTTGATCGTTTGGGCCAGGGCTTTGGCTGCTGCCACATCCTTTGCCACCAGCCCTTGGGCCAGCGTGAGACCCGCAGTGGCAGCTTCGTTTTTCAAGCCTTCATCCTTGAGCAAGGGGGTAAGCACGGCCACCACCTTGGGATGCGGCACTTCGGCCATGGCCGACAGGACCGACTTTTGTTCATCCGGCCGGCTGGCCGCTGCCCATGCCGCCAGCACCGTGCTGGCGCGGGAATCCAACGGTTCGTTCTCGGAGGTTTTTACGAGAGTCACCAGCCCTTGGATTGCCAATTGCTTCAGGTTTTGGGCGGTGGCGCTGTCCGCGACGATCTTCAGCAGCGGCTGGCTGGCTGAGAAATCTGTCCATCCACCCAGGGCGCGGATCGCTTTTTCCTTTAGCGTGGCATCACTCCCCGAGGCGTTGGCGGTCACCATCGCCAACGCTTCAGAACCGCCCAGGAGGCTTAATGCGCCCATGAGATCGGCCGCTTTAGTCTTTTCGGCGGATTGAGTCAAGGCGAGCAGCTTTCGAGCGCCAGCCGCCTTGTCCGTCACGCGTGCCGCCACATCTTCCACCGCCGCGCAGGTTTCCTTGCTGCTGGCCTTCAAGGCCAGGCGCGCCAGGGGTTCCAGCTCTGCATCGGAGCCCATCTGGGCCACTGCGGCCAGGGCGGCCTGGCTGACGGCCAGGTTGGAGTCAGCACAGGCCTTCACCAATGCGGGCAGGGTGGAGGTCTGGCGGCGGGCCGTCATGGCCCGGATGGCCGCCACCCGCCATTCCGGCTGGCCTTGCTCCACTTGGGTGGCCAGGGCAGCCAGGGCGCGGGCATTCGTGGTTTGGACCAGGGCGGCTTCGGCCGCCGTTTTTTCGGCCCGGGCTTTGCCGGCCGCGGCCTCGATCAACACCGGTACTCCGGCCGCGCCACCCATCCGCCCCAAGGCTTGCAGCGCAGCCACCCGGACGTTTTCATCCGGATCTTTCGCGGCGTTTAAAACCGGTTTTTCTGCGCTGTCGTCGAGCAGGCCCAGCACCTGCGCTTTAACGCTGGGCGACATTTTGGGGAACAGGGGGAGCATGGCCTTGGTGAGATTTCTGCCAAAGACGGGGGCGGATAATTGCACCGCCACGTTTTGCAGCCGGGGTTCGGCGCCGAGCAGCGCCTCCTGGATCAGTTTGGCGCCCGATTTCGGATCGGCTTTGGCCAGGCCCGCGAGCGCGGCGGCGCGAGTCGCCTCGGGGAATTTTCCGCTCTGAATCCGGGCATAAATGGCCCGGGCAGCGGGGGCGTCGCGCTGGGCGAGCAAGCGGTTGGCCGCCTCAATCAAGGCGTCCGGCTGGGCTGGGTTGGCGGCCCACAGCGCCTCAATGGCAGCGGGTTTGGCGATTTTTGCCAGTGCCTCAGCTGCCACGCGGGCAGTGGCGGCCTCCGCCAGGTGGGTCTTCAGCAGGCCGATGGCGGCGGCATCCTGGCGTTCGCCCAGCGAGTTGATGAGGCCTATTTTCCAGGCGGGTTCACCGCCCGCTTGCAAGGCTGCCAGCAGGCTGGCGCCCGCACCCGGAGAGGAGTTTTTTTCCAAGGCGCGCCGGGCGCACTCGCGCAACTCGGCATCTTTGTCTCCCAGCAACTTGGTGAGAGCGGGAACCGCTTCCGCCGCGCCGATGTACTCCAACTGGCGCACGAGCCACACGCGGGCCGGCTGCGGCACGGAGGCATCCGTGGCCTTGGCGGCCAGGATTTTGGCCATCTCCAGGCGTTCTGCTTCGGCGCCCGGGCGCGAGGCATGGGCGGCCAGTTGTTGGAGTTCCATCTGGTGCTGGTAGCGGTCCTCCACTTTTTCGGCGGCCAGGTTGGGGATCAACTGGCTGACGCTTTGTTCCACATCTCCCACCAGCGGGCTGGTGGTGGCCAACAGGCTCAAGCCGAGGACTAATAATTGGGTGTGAGTTTTCATGGGATTCAGCAGGGAAAATTTCATGGTTCAGTTACTTTTCGTCGCTTCGTGGATCACACCATCACATAAGGGGCCCGCCGGGGACGGTCCATCCAGCGGCTGGCTTCGGTATCCCCCAGGATTTCTTCCTTGGCCGGATCCCACTTCAAAGGCCGCTTGAGCCGTTCGGCGATTCCGCTCAGGTGGCAGATGGTGGCGGTGCGGTGGCCGATTTCTGCGGGGCAAATGCACGGCTTGCGGGTTTTGATGCCCTGGATCCAGTTCTCGTGGTGATCCCGGGAATCATAGAGGCGGATATCGCTGGCGCCGGGAGCCTGGTCTTTCAACTTCACGGGCAGGGTGTCCAGGCGGTCGCCTCGGCTGACCAGAACCTCGCCTTTATCGCCAATGAACTGGATCATGTGCCCCAGGCGCACCGGATGGTTGCGCAGCACTTTAATGCCATTTTTGTAAATATGGGTCTGGTATTGGTTTCCTTCGTAGCCTTTGGGGATGAATTCCACCGGTCCGCTGTCGTCCATGCCCAAAGCCCATTGGATGATATCGAAATGATGGGCACCCCAATCCCCGTTCTTGCGGGAGCCGTATTCCCAGAAACAGCGCCAGCCGCCACCGTAATCGCCCCGGACTCGTTGGGCGTTATAAGGATACCATGGGGTGGGGCCGAGCCAGCGGTCATAGTCGAAGCCATCCGGGGTGGGCTGTTCGGGCAGCGTGGCGGGCGGGGGGAACTCGCCCAATTCGGTGTAGATGGTATGGACTTTGCCGATCCAGCCGCTACGCACCATTTCGCAAGCCCGGCGGAAGGCCCGTTCCGATCGTTGCTGGGAACCGACCTGCAGGATGGCCCCGTATTGGCGGGCGACGTCGCTCATGATGCGGCCTTCCCGGATGGTCAGCGTCATTGGTTTTTGCACATAAACGTCTTTGCCCGATTTCATCGCTGCCACGGAAATGATGGCGTGCCAGTGATCCGGGGTAACGACGAACACCGCGTCGATGTCTTTGCGCTCGATGATTCGTTCGTATTCGTTGTAGGCCTCGCAGCCTTTGTAGGAGCCGCTCGGCTGGCGCCGCGCATAGGCTTGTTCCACGGCGGCCTTGGCGCGCTCGCGTTTGGTGCGGTCCACATCGCAAACGGCCAATACCTGAACATCCGGACGGTTGCACATGGAGCCTTGGTGCCCCCCCATCATCAGGCCCATGCCAATCAATCCCATGTTGATGCGGTTGCTTGGGGCATTTTGCCCCAAAACCACTGCGGGAATGATGGTCGGAATACCGAGAGCAGTTGCCGAGGCGGCCACACATTTCAGAAAACCGCGGCGGCTTGTATTATTCTGTGATTTCATGGGTGCATGTTGATTCCGGTTGCCCGCCAAGTCAAGCGCGTGTCAGCCCGAGATGGCACGAGCGCATCGGGCGGTTCATCATGGCTGCCGGCTGGAACAGTCAGTTTCGCTCTCCAATTGCTGGATTTCAAAAGAAGATTGCCACTCCGCGCGCCCTGGCTAGAATTTGCCACATGCAGATTCCATTGGTGATGACGATCATTGGCCAGGACCGGCCGGGCTTGGTGGAGTTGGTGGCAGCAGTGGTGGCCGAACATGGCGGCAACTGGCTGGAAAGCCGGATGTGCCGCCTGGGAGGAGAGTTTGCCGGTATTCTCAGGATTCAACTGCCCGCGGAAAACGAAGCCCGTCTCCCGGCCGCTCTGCATGGGTTGCAGGCCAAGGGGCTAAGCATCGTGATCCGGCCTGACCTCACCCCGGCCACTGAACTTACCCCCTCGCTGGTCGACATTGATTTGGTGGGCCAGGACCGGCCCGGGATTGTCCGGCAGATATCCAGCACCCTGGCTCGTTACGGAGTCAACGTCGAGGAGTTGAATTCGGAATGCTGCAGTGCGCCCATGTCCGGGGAAACTCTCTTCAAAGCCCACATCAGCGTGCACATACCACCCGGGGCGCCGGTTGAGGAACTGCGCCGGGATTTGGAGAAAATCGCCGCGGATCTGCTGGTGGATATCACGATTGGCGGCCCTCAGCTTTAAACCGTGTCGAGGCAGTTGGTTCAGGCGCCTTGGGTGGATTATTTGGGGCAATCCGATTATCGAATGCCCTGCACGCTCCCGGCCGGAAGGGCTTGGGCGCAAGGCGAAGTTTCACTCCTCCCGGCCTTTTTCCTGATTTTTCAGCGGCAGGAAATTGCCTTCTTCGCAACAGCGAACGAAGCCTTCGGTGACGCTTTTTAAATCCTCCCAGCGGGCGCGGATCTGGCCGGCTTCTTTCTGGTTCACCTGGTTATCGGCAGCGGCGGCGGCAATAACCCCCAGGAGATCAGCGAATTCCTGGATGATCTTGTTCGTGGCTGGAATGAGAAAAGAGGGGTGCGGGGCTGCGATACGTGGATTCTTGATAAAAAAACCGCCCGCACACTGGCAGATCCATTCCACCAGGCGCGTGTCGCTGGTGACTTTGAGGAGGGTTGCCACCCGGTCCAATGGATTTGAGGTGCCACTGCCGGCGCCATCACCGACCGGTTCCGCCCATTTGTAAACCATGGACAACGAAAGGCCCAAAGCGGCCGCAATTTCCTTCGCATTACCACTTTGCAATACTTCCCTCAAAAGTTGATGGGATTCCATGGTGGTTAGACTAAATCGCGCTAGCGGCTTGTCAAGCAGCCCGGATTCAAGGGAAAAACCTGCCTCCGCCCAGGCGCGGCGGAGCGCCCATTCCCTGACTTTGGACGAGGACTTTGAAGTTCCAGCCGAGGTGGGAAGGATGGATGAGGGTTTGAAACTGCCGGATGCGGTTGGCATCCCAAGCCATGGGGGGAGGTTGGTGGGCGTGCATCGCGGCCAGGATGTTGGTGAGAAACGTTTCCTGGCGCACTAGGTTGATGGTCTGCAAACCGTTTTGTTCACCCGTTTCCTGGAGTTGGGAAAAGTCAATCGGCGCCGTAATATCCTGGTTCCCCGGATTGGCCAGGGCATCCGCAACAACACAGTGGTTCCGGATGGCTTTGAGATTGCCGGTGGTGCGGTTGGCCGCCCAAAACTCGGCTTTCGTGACCCCATAATCCAAAGTTAACAAATATCCGGCCTCCAGGTGGGACCCTGCCTGCCGCCACCAACGGGTGGACTCGGGCCCAATTTCCACCGTGAAGCCTTCAGGCAAGCCAGCCTGTAAATCACCCGGGATTTTCACTTCCAGCATCGCCAATGCTTCCTGCCGGAGATGGCTCTCCTCGGGGTCGGCCTTGATACTCTGAATATCAGGAATGATTTGCCAGGCGAACCGGTCTTGATCGCAAGTGACACCCCACTCCTGCCAGCCGCCGCGAGTGCCATTCCAGGCGAAACGGAAAACAGGAAAGGCATCCAGTAATTCGTTAGCGAAAATGATGCCTTTCAAATTCGCCGGTTTTAGCTCAGACCATCCAGCAGTCCAAGAAACTATATCGTTATAGCGAGCCAGTTTCTTTTGCTGGGCCAGTCTTCGGGGGGGGGAAGGTTCAATAATGGTGTATTGGAGGTGATTTGTCAGCGAGACAGGGGAGGATGTCAGGGCATTCAGGATGTCCAGAGCGAGGGTTCCATCATGAGCTCCCGCTTCCACGATTTGCCAATGGGGCCAGGCGGCTTCGGAGGCCCATTGGGCAAATTGCCAGCTGAGCAACTCACCGAAAAGAGGGCCGACGCTGACGCTGGTGAAAAAATCGCCTTGGCGCCCCACCTGGCCAAGCGACTTCTCGTAATACCCATGTGCCGGATGGTATAATGCCAGGCGCATGAAACGCCAGAAAGGCAGAATGCCGGCATCTTTAACCAGATCCCGCAGCCACGCTGAAAAATTGGTGTTGGCTTGCAAATTTTAAAAAAAACAATTAAGAATTACCGACACGGAACGATAATTACCGTTATGGCAAAGATTGACGCCTTTTTCAATTTAATGTTCGAGCAGAAAGCATCCGACCTGCATCTGTCCTCGGGCAATCAACCCATGCTGCGCATCAACGGTGAACTGCATCGGGTGGATTATCCGCCGTTGGAAAGCGATATGCTCAAGAGCATGCTCTACGAGATTACGCCTGAATATAAAATCAAGGTGTATGAAGAAACCGGCGACGTCGATTTCGGTTACGAAATCCCAGGAGTTTCGAGATTCCGGGCCAACTTTTTCAACCAGAAGAACGGCGTGGCGGCCGTTTTCCGGCAGATCCCTTCCAAAGTGCTATCCTTCGAGGATTTTGAAAAATTCGACGCGCCGCTGCCACCCGTGCTGAAGAAGTTTTCCATGCTCCACAAGGGATTGGTGCTCGTGACCGGGCCTACAGGATCCGGCAAATCCACCACTCTGGCGGCCATGGTGGACTACGCCAATAAAAACCGGAAGGACCATATTTTAACGATCGAAGACCCGATCGAATTTGTTCATGAAAGCAGGAATTGCCTGGTAAATCACCGCGAAGTGGGGGTGCACACCCGGAGCTTCGGATCGGCTCTCAAGGGCGCCTTGCGCGAAGATCCGGACATCGTGCTGGTGGGGGAAATGCGCGATTTGGAAACTATTGAGCTAGCCTTGACGGCGGCCAGCACCGGGCATTTGGTTTTCGGCACGTTGCATACCCAAAGCGCAGCCAAGACCGTGGATCGCGTCATCGACGTTTTTCCGGCTGACCAACAAAACAAGATCCGCGCCACGTTGTCCGAGGCGTTGCGGGGGGTGGTGGCCCAAAATCTTTTCCGGCGGATCGATAAAAAAGGCCGGGTGGCGGCGCTGGAGATCCTGGTTTTTACGACAGCCATCGCCAACTTGGTGCGCGAGGGCAAAACCCACCAGATCCCGGGCATGATCCAGGTGGGCAAGAAGTATGGCAACCAACCCTTGGACGATGCGATCATGGATCACTTGAAAATGAAACGGATCTCCCCGGAGGAAGCCTTTGAGAAAAGCCTCGATAAAAAGAAATTCCGGCCGTTCCTGGCCAATCCTCCGGCTGAGGATGAGATTTGAAAAACGACCCGACTCCCGGTTTACACTAAGGAATTGTCATGCGGCGCAATGAATTAGACATTGTTCTGAATACCATGCTCAGCACCAGGAAGGATGTATCGGATCTCAATTTCACGGTCGATAAGTCCCTTCAGGTGGAATCCAATGGTGAGTTGGTGCCAGTTCCCTTTGGCTTGGTCAACGAAGCCCTGACTCCGTATCAAAGCGAAATGATTGCTTTGAACCTGCTGGGCGGCAGCCGGCGGCTGATTGAAAGTCTGTTGCGCAGCGGATCCTCCGATTCTTCTTATTCACTCAGCGACCAAGCCCGTTTCCGCGTGAACATTTTCTCGCAACGTTCCCAGTATTCGATCGTCATGCGGAAATTGAATACCCGGATTCCCTCCATACCGGAATTATTGCTGCCCGATATTTTTTACCAGATCGCCCACGAAAAAACCGGTTTGATCCTGATCACCGGCGCCACCGGTTCGGGTAAAACCACCACTCTGGCCGCGCTGCTGAACTATATCAACGACTCCAAATCCGTGCATGTCATCACGCTGGAGGATCCGGTGGAATTCGTGCATCCACAAAAGAAAGCCACCTTTAATCACCGGGAATTGGGCATTGATTTCGACTCCTTTGCCAATGGTCTCCGCGCCGCGTTGCGCCAGGCGCCGAAAGTCATTCTGGTGGGGGAAATGCGCGATCGGGATACGGTGTCCATCGGGTTGTCGGCAGCCGAAACCGGGCATTTGGTGCTCAGCACGCTCCACACCATCGACGCCGGCCAGACGATCAACCGCATCCTGGGTATGTTCGACCAGGAAGAGCAGAAACAGGTGCGCTTGCGCTTGTCCGATACGTTGCGCTGGGTCATCAGCCAGCGCCTCGCCCCGGTGATCGGAGGCGGCCGCCGGGCGGTATTGGAGATCATGGGGGCCAACCTGAGAACCCAGGAAAGTATCCAACTGGGTGAAAGCGAGGGCAAAGGCTTTTACGAAATCATTGAAGCCAGCAAGACTTTCGGCTGGCGCACCTTTGACCAATCGTGCATTGACCTTTTTGAACAAGGATTGATCACCGAAGATACGGCGTTGCTTTATTGCTCCAAAAAAGGTGTGGTCACCCGGGCGATCGACATTCTGAAAAAGACCCGCGGCGAAATTGCCACCTCGGTCACCAAACTCGGGATGAAACCCGAGCAAACCGGGTCCGCACAAGTGCGTGTCGCACCCACCTTGAAATTGAAACCCTAAGCGCATTTCGAACATGGGTGAAAACTTGGAATTCATCAGCCCTTCCGATCAACCCGCCTTGGTGGGATTGAGTAATTTTGAGTGGATGGCGGCGGTCAATGACGGCTTGGGAGATTTGGGATATAAAGTAGTCAATGCGGCGGAGCACGAAGATTTTCTCAACAAGTTTTACCGGCTCCACTACCGGGTCGTGGTTTTGGACAGCCTGTTTGCCGCCAACACTCCCGAGGAAAACCTGTCGCTCCTAACCGTGCAGAGGATGCAAATGCATCAACGCCGGCATGCGGTATTTTTCCTGATGGGCCTGGAATTTGAGACCATGAACCCGATGCAAGCCTTCCAATGCAGTGTGCACGCGGTGATTAATCCGGCCGAACTACCCAGCCTCAAGCCAATCATCCAGCAGGTGGTGGCCGATAACGATTTATTTTTGCAAGTTTATCGCGATACGATGATGCAAATCACCGCGTGGGGAAAATAAACCAGGTTGCGGTCCCAAGGGCAGGCTTCAGCTGGCGCGCTTGCTGGTGTATGCGCTCACTGGAGCCGGGGGTGAGAAACGCTGGACGACGGGATCGCATTCACTGCGGCTAAGATGATTTCCAAAGACCAATCAAACACGGCACGGCGTCGGATGCGCCTGGACCAGGCTTTGGTTGAACGTGGATTGTGTGACAGCCGGGAACGTGCCCAGCGCTTGATTCTGGCCGGCAGCGTGCGCATCAACGGGCAACTTGCCGCCAAGGCCAGCAACCCGGTGCGGGCCACGGATGAGGTGGCGGTGGCGGCCCCGGAGCGATTTGTGAGCCGGGGCGGTTTTAAATTGGATCATGCGCTCGAAGCCATGCGCATTCCCGTGACGGGTTTGGTGGCGGCCGATTTTGGTGCTTCGACCGGTGGCTTCACGGATTGCTTGCTGCAGCGGGGGGCGGCGAAAGTAATCGCCATCGACGTTGGCCAGGGACAACTGGCTTGGAAATTGCGCCAGGACCCGCGGGTGGTGGTATTGGAAAAGACCAATGCCCGTCAAATGTGCCCGGAAAAAATGCCCCAGCCATTCCAGGCGGTCGATATGGTGGTCATCGATTGCTCCTTTATCTCTTTGCGGCAATTGCTGCCCGCTGCGGGTAAAATATTGCGGAAGGGTGGGTCCGTGGTAGCTTTAATAAAGCCGCAATTTGAAGCTGGCAAAGAGGAAGCTGATCGCGGCGCTGGAGTGATCACCGATCCCGCGGTTCACGAGCGGGTGATTGCGGAGTTAAGGGAATTTGTGGCTGGGCAGACTGATTTGCGATGGCTGGAGCAGGTGGAATCCCCTTTGTTGGGGCCGGCAGGAAACAAAGAATTTTTAGTGCGCCTTGAAAAAACGTTATGATCCCATAAAACGCGTCGGTTTGGTGGCCAATCCCGAAAAAGCCGCCAGCCGGTCTGCCCTGCAAAAGGCTGTCCGACTAATTCGCGCCAGCGGTTGTGAAATCCTGGCCGACGCAGCCACCGCTCAAATGGGCGGTTTGCGGCTGTCGCCCTTGGCCAATTCCCTGGAGGTGGCCAAAGCTTCAGATCTGATCGTGGTTTTCGGCGGGGATGGCACGATGCTGAGGGTGGCCCGCGAGGTGGCTGGGGTGCCCACGCCCATCGTCGGCATTAATGTGGGACGGCTCGGTTTTTTAACGGCGATTCCTTCATCGCGCCTGGCGGAGACCCTGAAGCATATCTGGGCCGGGGATTATCGGCTGGAATCCCGGTGTTTGATTTCTGCCTCGGGCCAGCTTTCCACCGGGAATATCGAGCAACTGGCTCTGAATGATTTTGTGTTTGGCAGGCGGACGGCCAGCCGCATGATCGAGCTGGAAGTCAGCGTGGATGGAGAAGTACTTACCCGCTACCGATGCGATGGGCTGATTGTGAGTTCCCCCACTGGTTCGACGGCTTATTCGCTGTCCGCTGGTGGCGCGATTGTGGCGCCGGCGGCAGAGGTATTTGCCATCACACCCATTTGTCCGCATACCCTTTCAAACCGCTCGGTGATCGTGAGCCTTAACTCCTGGGTGCAAGTCAAAGTGCTCAGCCAGAAATTGGAAACCATCCTGACCGCCGATGGCCAGGTTCAGGCGGCCTTGGCTGCCGGAGATCTCATCACGATCCGCCGCAGCCCGCACATCATCCAATTGCTGCACCCGGCGGAGAGTTCCTTTTTTCAAACCCTGCGCCAGAAACTGAGCTGGAGCGGTTCCAATATATAAGCCACGGGAAATAAACCTAAGCTGTCTAAGAAAATGATACGATTAAAAGATATCGCGTTGCGGGCCGTCGTTCTCGGCCCCCACCAGGATTTCGCACAGCGACCAGAAGGCATGGGCGTATTCGCCCTCCTGGCTCAGGCGCAGGTAGCGCAGG
>CAIMWS010000501.1 GCA_903845125.1 uncultured Verrucomicrobiota bacterium | reverse complement strand
GTTGTACATCTCTTTCAATACATTGATAAACTCGCTCACCACTTCTTCGCCCGCAATCCAGCTTAAGGCCTCGGCAGCATGAAATCTAAGGGGTGTTTTTTTATCTCTATTCTGTTTGAACAACTCCAACAGATCGCGCACGCCATCGGCGTTTAATTTGGGTATCGTCAAGGGCGAGACTGAAAAATATGTTTTGCTGAGATTATCTATGTACTCACCCGGAACTTTGGATAACAATTCCGGGTCGTTATTCACTCTCTGGGATCCTTTTGTATCCGATAAATATTTCTTTTGATTGGCGGACGTGTTGCCCGGATCCTTTTGATTATTACTTTTAGTGGGATTACTTTCCTTTAATGCATTCTGCTTGCTTTCCAGAATGTTGTGACTTTTACTGCCACGCATGACCAGCATGGCAAAAGATGCCAGCAGAATAAACAACACAATTGCTGTTATTATTTTAATGTTCATATATATATTATTTATTGATTCCATACGGACGGGGTCCACTCTTCAATAATAGAACTCTCAAAGGCGTTAATGGTCGATGAGGCTGATGGCGGCCACACGAGCCTGCAAAACACTCTCATCGGGCAATCGAATTCGGACCGCATCTGGAGCCTCCAGACTGGGATTGAAATAAACCACATGTGGTCCTCCTGTAGCCATCAAATAGCTGTCATACTGAACGATCCTGGGCTTAAGCATTGGAGGCAAATCAGCGGACGGCCCCAAGAGCTTGTTTTGAGGAAGAGGAGGAGGCTGTTGGTAGACTCCGGCTGGCTGGTTGGTTTGCCCTCGCGCTGAAATGGCTGCAAAAAGCAGCATTGAAGTGAGAGTGAGATTGGCCATGCCTCTCACACAAAAGGTCAACGAATTCTTCATAATCGTATAATGCTTTGAGTGCCTTTACGTTGAGAACCTTGGGCTACTTTCCAGACGGATTATCGAAACAGCCGATCAATGTCAAGGACTGGTTGAAAAAAAACAGGAAAAAATAAAAGAGGTAATGGAAAACCCGCTTTGGTTCCCCATGGTTTCGCCCCGGAGCGCCTCATCCAACTCCCCGGCCGCGAAAACCGCGAACGGAGCATCCTGTTGCGCTGGATTGAGTCCTGAGCCGGGGCGATCGGTGGGCGGATGTCTCCGGACGATGGGGACCATCCGGATTTCAACAATACTTCAGCGCGGGCCTGCCAGAAAAAAGTCTGGGAGGCGCGCGCTTATTGCCTGATACGCCATTCACCCGCCTGGACCGGGAGGTGGGCCGCCTGCTGAGCCTGGTCCAGGAACTCGGCCTGGACGAACGAACCCTGTTCATTTTCACCTCGGACAACGGGCCGCTCTACGACCAACTCGGCGGCACGGACACGGATTTCTTCGGCTCGGCGGCGGCCTGGCGCGGACGCAAAGGCTCCGTTTACGAGGGCGGTCTCCGGGTGCCCCTGGTGGTTCGCTGGCCAGGCCGGGTGCCGGCGGGCGCCACCGCGGGCCGCGTGACCGGTTTCGAGGACTGGCTGCCCACGCTGCTGGAGTTGGCGGGTGCGGCGGCGGCCACGCCGAAGGATATCGATGGCTTCAGCTTTGCGCCCACCCTGCGCGGGGAGCCGCAGGCGGAGCGGCCTTTCCTGTACAGGGAATTCGCCGGCTACAGCGGCCAGCAATGGCTCCGGATGGGGGATTGGGTGGCGGTGCGCCAAAACCTGGCCCGGCTCCCGGCCGGGTCGCCCCTCCCACCGCTCACCGAGCTCTACAACCTCCAGCAGGATCCCCGGGAGATTGGCAACCAGGCCGCCCGGCAGCCCGATCTCCTCGCGGCCATGGACCGCCTCCTGCGGGAGCAGCATCGGCCTTCCCGGGAATTCCCGCAGCCCGTCCTGGACCAGCCGGCCGGAGCGCGC
>CAIMWS010000500.1 GCA_903845125.1 uncultured Verrucomicrobiota bacterium | reverse complement strand
GCCCGCGCTGCGGCACGCCGATCCGGCTACCTGGCAAACCTCGTGACTTGGGCTTGTTGCATCACCACCTGGTTTTCAGGGTGCCGGTGCAAGTTCCGGTAACTGAGCTGCTCATTGAGCAGGCTCGACAGCATTGCAAAATGACCCCCGAGCGGCTGGCCGTCCTCCGTGATTTCCCACATGACCGGCATTGGAAAACGATGCTGGCCAAACGGGACCGGCGGCTGGAATGGTTTCGAGCGAACGGCCAGCCGCCACCAGACGGTTTCATACCACCGGCCCCGGGTGAGCGTGATTACAGCAAGGCCGTGGCGGCCATGAAGCTGCACTGGCGCAAGATCCGCCCCCTGCTTTCAAAAGTGAAACGCCACCCGGACCGCGAGTGGGCCAAGCTCGCCACTCGCTGGCTGGAATACAGATCCATCCGGTCCCCCTCCCGGCGGCGGGCGGCCCTGCTGGATCTGGAGGCCAAATTAGCCTTGCACATGATGGCGTCTGGCGGAAAGGTGTCAGCCGAGGATTACCGGGAGCTGCGGAGTGCGATGCTGCCGGACGCGCCACCAAACTGCCCATCATATGGGGGGACCGATTGGACGGGCCAGGAACCAAAAACAAATGCGGGCGGGCAACTATAAGAATCAGGTTAACGATATAATAAAAGTGTAATATCAGATTTGAGTTGCACCAAACAAGATAGCATGATAGTTTAATGTCAATACCATATGAAAAACGATGCAACGAGGCGGGTGGTGGGTTACGTGAGAGTCAGCACCGAAGGGCAGGCGCAGGATGGGGTGTCCCTGGCCGCCCAGGAGGGGAAAATCCGGGAGTGGGCCAAATTGAACAACGTCACCGAGGTGTCGATCTTTGTGGATGCGGGGCTTTCCGGCCAACGGGCCGCCAACCGGCCTGGTTTGCAGGCGGCGCTGGCGGCGGTGCGGCGGGGTGATGCCCTCGTGGTGTACTCATTGAGCCGCTTGGCCAGGTCCACAAAAGACACGCTGGAGTTGGCGGAGAGGTTGGACAAGCGCGGGGCGGATCTGGTGAGCCTGAGCGAAGAGATCGACACCACCACCGCCGCCGGGAAGATGGTTTTCCGAATGTTGGCAGTCCTCTCTGAATTTGAGCGGGACCAGGTGAGCGAGCGGACCTTGATGGCGCTGGCCCATAAGCGATCCCGTGGTGAAAAAACTGGCGGGGATGTCCCGTTTGGTTTTCGCCTGGAGGATGGGCACCTGGTCCCCGAGGCCGCCGAGCAGCAGGTGCTGGCGCTGATCCAGGAACTCCACGCGGCGGGGCATTCCCTGCGCCGGATTGCGGCGGAGCTGGAGGCCCGGGGCCACAAGACCAAGAATGGCCATTCCAGGTGGCATCCGCAAAGTGTGAAGCAGATCATTAAAAGGCTGGCGGCATGAAAAAGGGCTCCCCAAAGGTGATTGTCATGCATCGGGTGATTGTCATGCATCGGGCGAAGCATGACCGAAAAACCCGGCGGAAACCGGGTGAAATCAAGGACCATCCGGCCATGAAGCGGCTGATTGCGATGATCGAGTCCGGCGAGCTGAACGCCGACCGGACGGTGGCCTTCCTGAAAGGCGACCCGGAGGAACAACCATGAGCGCTCCAGCGAAGCAACTGAACATCCGACTGCCCGAGGCGACCCACCGGCGATTGAAAGCGCGGTGCGCGATGGATGGCCTAACTCTGGCCGAGGCCGTCGATGAGTTGGTCCTTGATTACCTGGAGGGAAAGGTGCGGCTCACCAGCCCACCGGCCAAAAGCGGGCTGACACCCGGGCCAGAAAGCAGCCCGGGGCTTTGAGCTTCCGGGAATCCCCTGCCCCCTCGATCCTGTGGTGAACGCACCGTGACTTATTGGATCAGGCGGACCGGCCCTCACACCCGCAGGTTTTCTTGGGCCGGTTGGTGTACCGGGAGGCGTCATTTCCGCTAGGTCCGTGGTCGCGCTGTTGCCAGGCGCCGTAGCAGCGGCTGGAATTCCTCCCGGCTCCGCACGGCCTACCCTGCCACTTTCCCGCCCGCCGTCAACCCTCCTTATCAACCCTCCTTGCAAGCCCCGGTGGCAGGCCGGGGGGGGGGTGCGGCGTCCGAAGGGGGGCGGGGGGTGCGCGATGGGAAACTCGATTGGGGCCGATAGCACAAAGGAACTCCTTTTCAGCAATAGGGCTCACTTAAATTGACCCACCTCTGCTCAGATAAACTGAGCCACTGATGCTACAGAGGAAGCGGTGCTTTTTTCTTTCCAAGTAGCAGTTTCCAATGAGCTGCCAGGAGGCAGGAACTGATCGATTGAGTTC
>CAIMWS010000499.1 GCA_903845125.1 uncultured Verrucomicrobiota bacterium | reverse complement strand
GAAGATGGCCGGCTGGTGGTAACCTTCAAAGTGCAGGACATCGACTCCCCGGTGGAGAGCCTCGTCGCGGTCGCCGTAGGCGACAACCCATCCCTGCTGCCGGCCTCCAGCCTCCAGGTAAGCGGAACTGGCGAAAACCGGGTCCTGACTATCACGCCCGCCCCGGATCAAAGCGGAACTGCCAATATAACCGTGACAGTCAGCGATGGTGCCTTGGAGGACCGCAAAACATTCCAACTGGTCGTGACCCCAATCAACGATCCCCCTGCAATCGCGGGCTTAAGTGATTATCAAATGGATGAAAACAGCCTGGGACTGATGAGCTTTCGCCTCACGGACATCGATTCGCCAGCAGGCGATTTATCGGTCACCGCCAGCGCCGATGATTCCCAACTATTCCCGCCTGGATCGCTCGTATTGAATAAATCCGGCGGCGACTGGGTTTTAACCCTGAAGCCCGCGGCCAACCAAAACGGCGTGGGGCGCATCACGGTAATTGCCTCGGATGGTTTGGCGGTCGCTTCTATGACGGTGCAGGTGACCGTCAAGCCCGTGAATAATGCCCCCCAACTGATCGGCCTGACGGATCAAATCATGCTGGAAGATGGTGTCCTTGGCCCCCTGCCTTTCACCGTATCGGACTTGGAGACTCCGGCAGCCGCGCTGACGGTGGCGGTCACGTCGGATAATCTGCGGCTTTTCCCGCCAGGCTCCATCGTGATGGGTGGCCAGGGATCGGATCGCACTTTGAAGGCAACGCCTTCACCCAATGAGAACGGCACCGCCCACATCACAGTAACCGTCTCGGATGGCGAATTATCCTCGCCGCAGGTCATTTTACTCACCGTGCAACCCGTCAACGATGCCCCCATAATCACCGGTTTGAGGGATATTTCCCTCCTGTTCGGAGCTCCAGGATCGGTGGACTTCTCGGTTGCCGACGTGGACAATGATCCGGCTTCATACCGGATTTCCTTGATGTCCGACAACCCGCGCTTGATCCCGGAAAACACCCTCACGGTGGAATGGAGTGGAACAAACGGAGCCATCCACATCCGGCCGGCCACCAATCAAACCGGCACCGCCCGGATCACTTTGTCCGTTTCGGATGGCATTCTGGCCGCCGTCCAGAGTTTCATGGTGGTGGTTGCCAACGAGAACCGTCCTCCCACCATCACCGGGCTGACCAATGAAGTCACCTTGCGCCCCGGTGCCACTCAGGCAGTGGTTTCTTTCCTGATCGACGATGACACCCAAGCCGTAAACGTCCTGCAGTTGACGGCCGTTTCAGATAATAGCGCGCTGCTCCCGGCTGGAGGCCTCCAGCTGGAGGGCACCACCGGAGCGCGGACGTTAACCTTGACGCCGAATGGCGGACATGCTGGCCGGGCCCGCGTAACCTTGACCCTCAGCGACGGCATTAATGCCACCACTCAAACCTTTGATTTCATCGTGCCAGCAAACGTGCCCCGCATCCAGGTGGTCCGCCCGCCTGCAGGAGGGCCATTACTGCTGAAGTGGGAGTGCTTGGCTGGTGTTACCTATCGCGTGGAATCTTCGAGCGACCTCACCGCCTGGATTTTCTTGGGAGAATTGAGCGCCACGAACGACCAATGCGAGTTTGTCGATCAAACCGCCGCCGCACAACTGCGCCGTTTTTACCGGGTATTGATTCGTTAATTTGCGGTGAAGGCAAAAGCGCCGTAACCCACCACCCGGTCCCGCGAACCGGCGGTATCGCCTGAGTTACGCAGGTCCAAGGTGGTGGCCTTCAGTTGATGGCGGCGAGCTGCCGCCAACAAACCGTTGATAGGTAGGCGTCCGCAAGCCTGCTCTTCCGTGATTGCTTCTGAGTCGAGACCTTCAATGGCCTTGGCTGTGGCTTGATCTTCTTTTACTGCGGCATCGTAATCCAGGTAATGGCTGAGATCTGAACTGATAACGATACGGGTTTCCGGTCCGCCCCAGAGGATTTCAAGCACATCGGCGATTTCCTGCTCGGTGGCATTCCCAACCAATAAGGGGACCACAAAAAAATCGTCCAGGATGACTTGTAGAAAAGGCAGTTCCACCTCCAGGCAATGTTCCGCAGTGTGTGCCTTGTCCAGGAATTGAACTGAGGTGCAGGAATCCAGAGCCTCGGTGGCGCTGGCATCCGTTGGAACCGCCCCGAGCGGAGTGTTGAAGCACTCCGCTGAACTCAACGCCAAACCGTTAAAAGCAACCCGGTGTGCCGGTCCAACCAGCACAATGCGCTGGATTTGCGAAGCCTCGTCGCGGAATTGGGCAAAAGCCGAACCCGCCACCGGGCCTGAATAGATATAGCCAGCATGAGGCGCAATGACCGCTTTCACACCAGGCAAAATCATCGCTTGGGAGGAATTGATGCACCGGGCAACCTCCTCTCGCAAGGCGCCGGCCAGGGCGGGGTAAAATTGCCCGGCCCAGGCAGGATTCCGTGCGTTTTTACAGTTCATACGCCATTTCTTCCTTTCCTTGCTGCCTGGATTTCTCCGGGCGGATAACTGTTTCAACCAGCAAACTGTTCCTCCTGCTTGGGATTCCAAATGCCTGGGATTTTTGCCTTGCACTTCGGGCAGCTTCCGTCAGGGGAAAGCTGGTTAAAAAGGATTCTGAATCCGCGCCTCTCTACCAGCAGGTTTTGGCAATAAGGACATACAGTATTTTCCCAAGCACCCACGTTGCCAGGCAAATTCCCGGCATAGACATAACGGAGGCCAGCCGTCTTGCCAAGCGCCACCGTTCTCAACACATCTTCGCTGCGGGTTGGAGCCCCTTGGGTCATCTGGTAATCAGGATGGAAGGCAGTCACATGCCATGGCAAATCCACGCTTACCGAAGCCAGGAAATCTGCAATCCTGCGCAACTCTTCATGGCCGTCGTTGAATCCCGGCACCAACAGGGTGACCACCTCGAGCCATATTCCCATTTGACTGGCCAGGCGAATGGTATCGATCACATGCTCCAATTTGCCACCCAGCGTACGATAACTGTCGGCATTCATGGACTTCAAATCGATTTTTAACGCTGCAATCCACGGGCGCAAATACTCCAACACCTCAGGTGTGGCATGGCCATTGGAGACCAGGCCGCAAAGCAATCCTTGCTCTCTGGCGTGCCGGAATATTGCCGCCGCCCATTCCACGGTGATCAATGGTTCATTGTAACTGGAAATCATGAGTCGGGCCGATTGCTGGCAGGCGATTTCAACCAGGTGCCTGGCGCTGGCTACCTGGAAGCGGGGGCTGGATAACTCATCCCTTAGAGCCTGGCTGGAAATCCAGTTTTGGCAATAAGCGCAATGGAAATTGCATCCAATCATCCCGAAAGTCATGGCCCTGCTGCCGGGGAGTAGATGAAAAAACGGCTTCTTCTCAACCGGATCACACTGGGCTCCCGCCACATAACCAAAAGGAACCATCAATTTTCCATCCCGGTTAAAGCGGACTTGGCATACTCCTCGCCGGCCTGGTGCTAATAAACAACGGTGCCCGCAGGCCAGGCAGCGCAACTTGCCCGCCTCGCTGCGGAAAAGGGTGCCTTCCACCGTATGTTGGTCAATGGCTTTTGCGAGTCGTTCAGCGGCCAGACTGTCTGCCGGTTCGGGCTCGTTTGGTTCACCGTGGTTTTTCATTAATGCTGTTCCTCAATCTGCCCCGCAGCCAGCTTCTTGTCAAAAAACCAATAAACTACGTTCAAAACGGAAAACCCCGGAGCTGACGGCTGCGTCCAACTCCGGGGTTATGGTCCAAGACCGGTGGATTATTCGAGTGTGATGGCAATCAGAAAGGGCGATGAATAGGCCATTTCCGAGCAATAATCGATGGCGGTGATTTCCGCTTCCGGATTCGGATTGTCCCAAGAGGTGATAAAGAGCCTGACCTTCGTATCCTCCGCCTCACTGGTGGAGTTTTTGCCGGTCCAGGCGGGTTTGGCTTCGCTAGTTTGGGGTTCATTCGCTTGCGGCCACCAATCCCGCACATCCTTGCCATATACAATAGGGATTTCCCGCTGGCCATCGGCAAAATGCACGACGTAGTGCCCGATTAATGTGCCGTCCGGGGAAGCCCAGCCCGTGGCATGCAGGAAATGCACCCGTTTGGCTTTGCCTCCGATTTTTATGTTTTTTATTTCCTTCGGGAAACTCACCGTAAGGGATTCCCGGCTGCTGCGGCCGGCAAGCTGGACGATGCCACGCACGTCGAATTTTATTCCCCCAAATTCCTGAATCCCTTGCGGCAGGGATTTCAAGGTGTTGTTGGCCAGGCCGCCGGCGTGCCAACTCTCCGTTAACGAGGCATTGTAGTAGGCGGATAAATCCACCAGGCTGCCTGGCGTTTGCGAGTCTCTCTCGGGTATCGCCTGGGTGGGCTTGGCTTTGGTTTGCGGTTTTGGGCCGGGCAGAAAACTCCACCGCGCATTGCGGATTAACAACTCGTCGAGATTTTCCGGCCTGGCATCCTTCGGCCCTATCAATGTGCCTTGCAGCTGTTGCATCTTCTCCGGGCTGCCCAGGTAATTCTCCGCCAGACGATTGACCACTGTTTTAAATAGGAAGCTGAGCGCTTCCGTGCTCTGAATAACCGACCATTCGTAGACTTCCGGACGGGTGCGAGAATAGGTGATGCAGCCGCCAAATTCATGAGCCCGGGCCGCATATTCAGATAGCAGATCCTCCAGGATGGGGATTATTTTCGGGCGGGGAAAAGCCGCCTTGCCGCCGGGCAGCAGAGCGTATAATTTCCCCGTCGCCTCATCCCGGTTCAGGGAAAACACCAAGGCGGGCATGTTCAGCTTTTTCAAGCGTCCTTTGGCCTCTTCCAAGTTGGGGGCTTCGCCGAGGACACGAGCCGCCTCCGCCAGATAACGATCCATTTCGGAGTGAATCAATTTCTCCAATCCACCCAACCAATCCGCCACTTCGGGCAAAGCGTAAAGGGCTTGCTCTATGTGGATTAAATGTGCTCCCTCGGGAACTTGATCCATTAATTTGGCCAGTGCGGGTGATATTTTCGAACCTTCGTTCGTCTTAAGCTGGGCGAGCCATTTCGAACTGGGGATTCCCTGATGGTAAAGGAGATAGCCATCCACTTCGCGGGCCAGGTAGAATTTTCGGTTGATGAACTCATGCTGATCATACCCAAAAATGCCGCCATGGGTGAGATAGGCATTCTCGGTGGTGATCATCTTAACCCCGTGCTCCAGGTTACGGGAATCAAACCGGCTGATTTTGTCGAGCCAAGGCTCGTTGCCGGTTAATCCGGTGACAAATTCGCGATTCATTTGCACCTCACGATTCCGGGCCTCCAGGCGCTTCCGGAAATGGCCCACCAGGAATTCTGGATCCTTGCCCGGCACCAAGTGGATGCCTTTGTCCATGGGCAGCACCGACCCCTTCACCAGTGCCGGCCAATAAGCTTCCAGGCTTTCAAAATCACGGATGGCTGGCGGCGGATTCACAGTCGCGCGGGTATTTAGCACCCAGGGAACGGCCGTGGATAACGGTTGTTCGAGGGGACTCTCCAATTGCAATCGTGCGAGCTTCTCGATAAAGGACGATTTCAAGCCTCGGGTTTCCATTTGTTTGCCCAGTTGATTAAACCAGGATACCGCAAACGGGCAGGGCTTGCGCTCCGGCTGACGGCCGGTGATGGAAAAGGAATGGTAATCTTTCCCCAGCCAGGCCATGGCCTTGCGCACTTCTGCCAGCGGAATGGGGGCGGCCCCCTTCTCCGGCTGATATTGGTTGGAATGGATGAACACCGAAAACTTGGGGAATCCAGCGTCCAAATTGGCCGCTACGCTGAAGCCTTCGAACGCCAGCAATTTGCTGCTCACCATATCCAGGAGCGTGTCGAAGGTGGCCAGGATGAAACACTCGGCATAATCAGCCATTTGATCAAGATCTTTGATGCCCAGATCCTTGCGCCATTGGTCTTCCAAGCGCTCTTTCACTTCCGGCGGGATCTGCGCCAGCAGTTCGGAGCGTTTCTGTCGCAAAATCGGCTGGGCCATGGAACGGAACTGCTGCAGCGGCATCAAGAAAGGCTTGATCAGGCCGGGATTGAAAATGACCGCCAAGTGGGCGCGGTTTACATTTTCAGCGGCGCGGGTCATGAAACCGTCTTGCTTCAGCCGCTGAGAGGATGGAAAATTGCGCATGGCCAGAACCAATGAACGATCACCGCAGATAAAGGCGCTGCGCTCGGAGCACACCACAAAAAGCTCACTGATTACAGACTGATCGCTCAATTCAATGCGCACCGCCGGTTTTCCATCCACGGTAATTCCTTCCATGCTACGGGGCTGGGCCACCGCTTTGATGAAATTTTCCAAGCCTTGGGCGTTGGCCATCGGAAGGCATGCCACAAACGATTTTCGCGGATCGCCCGGATACAGCGTCAGCGTAATCCGCTGCCCGGGATTGAGGCCCGTCATTTGCGCCACTTTGTCCTCGTCGAGCGGGCTTTGAAACATTTGCTGGCCGAGCACCGTCAATAATGGATGTTCCAGCGCCAGCAAATCCCTCGCTTGCTGGGGAACCGCTTTTTCCGGAACCGTGGCTTTAGCCAGCCGTTCCACGTTCAGCAAGGTCTGGAAAAAATTATTCACATGCACCTGGAGTATCGCGCCCTGTGGCAATACTGCTGCGGGATCGTCAGGCAGTCCATGATTGCGCAACAGGTTGTCCTCCGCCGCGGCAAACATGCATTTGGATAGCATCCATAATCCCAGCATGGCCGCCAGCCCGATCCGCGAATATTTGTTTTTCATAACTTTCATTTTGTTCGGTTTTTGCATCCGTTCCGCCACCGCCACCCTATTCCATTACCCAGCAACGCCTCATTTGTTTCATAAACCTGACAATTCGTGCTTTTTTTCCGGTGTCCAATGTCCGCCACCCGGCCATCGAATCCGATTAACCCTCCAATTCGAAACTAACGAAACGCTAACGCGCATTGTAACGAAATTCGTGAAAACCACCACTCCGAAATTGCAACTGGGCGCCAAAACAAAAAATCGGCAGCTTTAGTCTCCGCACTCAAAGCGGCACAAGCCGGTGGCAGCCAGCCAGGATCGCCCCTGGCTTTATCAACCTTTCAGCGCTGCGAACATTCAGCCATGTGCCTGCATTAAACCACAAATTTTGGCACAAAGTTAGCCACGAGCCTTTCTTGAACTGGTCTACAAGCGGCGTATGACGAATTTCCTGCTCAAAAGAACCACCCAGCGCAACTGTGCGGAATGCCTGGCCACGGCTCAGCCTGGAATCCAACGTTGGAACAGGCCATGGCAAGGAGGTTAAATCCATTCATGCCCAGTCAAATCCGTCGCTTGAATCACTTTGTTTTGCCTTATGAATCCAAATGTGTTAGGGAACTGGGAAGTGATTGGATCAATCACGAAAGAGCATTAAACCGGTGTCGATAATCGCCGTCATATTCGTCGTATTGTTTGCCATGGTGAGTTATTTTTGCTCGGTGGCGGAAACAGCGGTTTTTTCCTTGGGGAAATGGCAGTCCCAGAAGTTGATCGAACAATCGGCCGGCTTGAAAAATCGTCTGGACCGGTTGCTGGGGGAACCTCATAACTTGTTGGCAGCCATCGCCTTGGGCAATACCCTGGCCAACGCTGGCATGGTGAGTATGGGCCTCTGGCTTTGCTGGTATTTCGCCTGGCCAACCTGGCCAACCATGGCTGGCATCCTCATCCTGATGTTGGTGGGCTGCGAAGTCATACCTAAAACTCTGGCGGTGCGTGCGCCGGAAGTTTGGACCCTACGGGTAGCCAGGCCGCTTTACCGATTTCAACAATTCACCCGCCCTTTTCTTAAATTAGCCCAGCGCCTGAATGGGGTGGTCACCCGCGCTGTGGTTCCCGCTTCGGCGCGCCCTATGAAAGGCATGCCGGAAGAGGAATATCAGGAATTGCTGGAAATGGCTTACCAGCAGGGAACTCTGGCCGAATCGGAAAAAGACCTCATCCTGCAGATCATCAGCCTCGATCGGCGCACCGTCAAAGAAGTCATGCGCGCCCGCTCCCAAATGGCCTGCATCTCCGACGACCTCACCCTCGAGGAAATGATCACTGCCGCGCACCGCCACAAACACCGGCGACTGCCCATGTATGATGAGCGCGAGGACACCATTGTGGGCATTTTGAATACGCGCACCTTGCTGCTGAATCCCCAGGCTGATTTCGCCGATGCGATCGAACTCCCATCTTTTGTGCCGGACAGCATGAACCTGCTACAATTATTTAAAAGCTTGCAGAAGCACCAGCGGGGCTTGGCGATCGTCCTGGATGAGTTCGGCGGCACCGCGGGCTTGGTTACCATGGAGGATATCCTGGAGGAAATCATAGGGGAAATCCGCAGTGAAGGCGCCGAAGAGGGGTTCGTATTCCAGAAACTGGACGAAGGCCGATGGCGGATCAGCGGCAGCATGCGCCAGGAAGATTTCCGGCGCGAATACCCGGCTTTGGTTGAGGTTGCCGACGTGGAAACCATGGGCGGTTTGATGGTGCACCTGCTGCAGATGGTGCCGGAGGCTGGAGAGTCCATTCAATTCCACGGATTGCGTTTGACTGCCCTGGCAGTGGATGAACGACGGATCCGGGAATTAAAGGTGGAAACCATCCGCAAGGGAGAATTGGCTTCATGACGCACTACTATCTCCTTGGCTTCATCGTGGTGATGTCCTTGGGAGCGTCCTTTCTCTTTTCTGGTTTTGAGGCGGGAATTTTTGCCTTGAACCGGCTTCGGATTCGTCAGTTGATGCGCCAGGGAAATCCCAAAGCGCGGCGATTGCTGGGCTACCTGGAGCAACCCGAGAACTTTTTATGGACTATCCTGGTGGGCAACACCCTGGCCAACTTTGCCGCAGTGGGGCTCTCCTTGGCGGGATTGCATCTCTGGCTTGGAAATCATCCGGTCTGGTTTTGGATCGCTTTTTTTGCGGTGGTCTTTCTCCTGTTCGCCGTGGGGGATCTGCTTCCCAAAACCCTGTTCCAAACCTTCCCCAACCGGCTTTGCCTGTTGATGGCGGCTCCCTACCGATTCGTCCACATAACCCTGGCGCCCTTGGTACGCTCCATGAATTGGTTTTCCCAGCGCCTGTTGCATATCACGGGCGGGAAAACTTACACCGGCCGCCTGTTTGGCAGCCGGGAGGAATTGCAATGGCTCATGCAGGAAACCGCCCAGGATCTTTCCTCCGAGGAACGCTTGATGATCAACCGGGTGCTGGATTTCCAAAAACTTGTGCTACGCCAGATCATGGTGCCGCTGGACCGCGTGGTAGCCATCACTTCCCAAACCTCCATGGCAGCAGTGCTGGATATCTGCCGCGACCGGGGGCTTACTCGTTTGCTGGTGGAACAAAACGTGGGCGGCCGCCGCCGCATCCTCGGCTTGGTTAGTCTTAAGAACACCTTGTATTCACCGAATTTGGATTCAGCCAAACCGGTGGAGCAATTTATCAAGCCTGCATTGTTCCTGCCCGAAGACCTGCTTCTGGAAAAGGCCTTGCAGCGTATGCAGCGGAGCGGCCAGCGCCTCGCGGTGGTGTTGGGGCGGAACCGACAGGAACTGGGCGTGGTCAGCTTGCAGGATATTCTGAAAGCCATCTTTGGGGAGGTGAGCTTGTAAATATGGACCTGAACTCCATCACCTTGCTGGCCATTAAGTTCCTGGCGGTGAGCATTCTGGTCCTGTTGAATGGCTTCTTCGTGGCGGCGGAATTTGCCATCGTCAAGGTCCGCATGACCCAGTTGGAAACCTTGATCGCCAAAGGCCAGAACAACGCCCGTGCCGCCCGCTATATTTTGTCCAATCTCACCGCTTTTTTGAGCGCCGCCCAATTAGGAATCACCCTGGCCAGCCTCGGATTAGGCTGGATCGGGGAGCCGGTTTTCTCGGCTTTGCTGGCGCCGGTCTTATCCTGGCTGCAGGTGGAGTCGGCCCAATGGCGCCACACGATCTCCTTCATGGTGGGATTTTCCGCCATCACCTTTCTGCACATCGTGGCCGGCGAGCAAGCCCCCAAAGCCCTCGCCATTCAGCATCCGCTGGCCACCTCCTTGTGGATTGCCCATCCATTGCAATGGTTTTACAAGGTTTCCTACCCCTTTATCTGGACTCTGAACCAGACCTCCCTTTGGCTGCTCCACCAAGTTGGCATCACCGCCGTGGATGAATCCGAGCATTCCCATTCCGAAGAGGAGGTGCGTTTGATCCTGAACGCCACCAGGCCGCCAGCTTCAAAATCCCATTCGGGCCGGGATATTGTGCTCAACGCCTTGGATCTTCGCCACCGGGTGGTCCGGGAGGTCATGCGGCCCCGTCATGAAATGGTTTGCCTGGACACTCAGGCCAGCTTGCCGGATTGCCTCGACATCGCCGAAAAAACGCGCTTTTCCCGCTTTCCCTTGTGCGCTGATGGAGATTTGGACCGGAGCTTGGGCACGGTCCATATTAAAGACCTCTATGCCATGCGATTGAAGGCCCGTTCGGGAGCAGATTTGACCTCCGCCGCACGTAAGATCCTTTATGTGCCGCCCACCGCCCGCCTGGAATTATTGCTGCGGCGTCTTTTGGATCAAAAACTGCATCTGGCGATCGTGGTTGATGAATACGGCGGAACTGTTGGCATGGTGACCTTGGAAAATATCCTCGAGGAACTGGTCGGCCAGATCCAGGACGAGTTTGACCAGGAAAAACCGTGGATCGAAACCCTCAATGAATCCACCTGGTTGATCGAAGGGGCCTTGCCCCTGCACCAGTTGGAGGAATTGATCGGCACGGCCGTCCCGGACGAAGGCATTTCCACGACGAGCGGCTTTGTGACCCGGCGCTTGGGCGGTTTCCCTAAAGTGGGTGATACCGTTGACCTGGGTTCTCATCGGCTGTTGGTGGAAGCCATGAACGGTCCGCGCGTGGGCCGATTGCGTCTGGAGCGCGTGCCTGCAGCATCTGACGCTCCAGAAAACACGGTTTAGCCGTTCTTCCCTGCCCCGATTTTCAGCGGTTTTCGAGGAGGGGGCGAATACGGCTTATCAATATTTGCCAGTACTCTCCCGGATGGCTTGAAACATGGCCCGCAAATTCTCCACCGGAGTATTGCCTTGGATATTATGGACGGCATCAAAAACAAATCCGCCTCCTTCGCCAAAAATCTCGATGCGCTCGCGCACTTCCCGGTAAACCTCGTCGGGGGTGCCAAACGGCATAGTTTTCTGGGTATCCACGCCCCCGCCCCAGAAAACCAGGTTTTTTCCGAATTCCTGTTTCAACGTGCGCGCGCCCATATCCGCCGCGGAGCATTGTACCGGGTTCAGGATGTCGAATCCGGCTTCGATAAAATCCGGAATCAATTTGGCCACAGACCCGCAGGAGTGAATGAATGTCTTCCACCGGCTCCGCTGGTGTATCAACCGGTTGATTTGAATATGATAGGGCTTGAATAAATCCCGGTATGCCGTGGGCGAAATGAAAAGTCCCCGTTGGGTGCCAAAATCCGTGCCAGTCAGGAATACCGCTTGAACCCGGTCCCCCAGGAGTTGGATCAATGTTTCGAGGTTTTTGAGGCCGATCTCACACTGTTTTTCAAAAATCGCATGCACGTAAGGCTTGCGCATCGCGGTGGTCGCATACCACTCCGCCACATCCCGGATGCCCTTGGGATACTTCATCCACGGCGCTGGCACCAGTGCAATATCCCCAAAAGCCGTGCCGGGCATGGTCAAAATAATGCCACAGTCTGTCCCCTCATGCAATTCCCGGATCCGGCGTTCGTAAAACTTCAAATCCTCCTCGCCCAGCAATCCGAATTCTTCCAGGTTGTCCGCGGGATTCAAATTCGCTTCGTCGATGGGTGGTTGGCGGATAATGGTGTCGAAGAAATAACCGCCTTTAGGCATCCGCCCGCTGGGCGGCGCTGTCGTGTCGCCCTCTGGGAAGATAACCCAATCTCCACTGGCTTCACGCCGCACCTTGAAATCACCCGGCACCTGCACCTCCACGCCATCGTTCAGGGTAAACGGCTGCCATCCCTTGTTCTCAAAACCAAACAAGGTTTTACGGGTCATCAGCCCGGCCACGTCAATGCCCAGGACCTTCCGTAAATCGGCATCCATCTCCCCCAACATTTGGTAAGGTTCAATGACCTTAATCCGGTATTGCGGATCATTCAAAACTGCATTCCGCAGCCGGCTCAAGGCTGATGCGTGAATCCCGGTAACCGCCGTGCCGCCAAAATCCACGGGCACGCGGTCCGGTTCGATATGGTCCAACGCTTGCTGGAGTCTTTCCCTCGAGGTCATGGCCGGGATTAAATCATATTGCCTTCTGGCTGAAAACCAAAATCCGCGGCTGATTTTGGAAAATCCGAGGAAATACCCACCGGCACATGAAGTCAAACCCACGGCCTTGAATCACGGTCAATCCATTCCGCTAATCGCGAAGATTTCCTGGCCATTCCGCGGAAAACTTGGCGCAAACCAAAGCTTGGGAATGGGGCCCTGTTAAAACTTCCAGATGGAGTGCCATTAGAGTTGCATAACTTAAAGTTATGCTGTTGGATTAAGTCTCCCCGTGCAGAGGCAGAATAAGCGCTGGCTGATCAATTGATGATTGACTCTTATCTGTTGGCTCCTAGAATTGGCGCGATAAGAAACCAGTAGTTAATATATTAAGCCGACGACGAACCGCTGGTTTTTGCCTTGGAAATGGCAGAACTGCGCGGCACTTACCCTCAATGGAGGGAGGAAACTATGAGAGTTT
>CAIMWS010000498.1 GCA_903845125.1 uncultured Verrucomicrobiota bacterium | reverse complement strand
CTACCGGCCAGGAAGCCAATTCCTGAGTAATAACCTTTCAAGGGCTGTGGCAGGTTAATGGCTCCCTCGTACTTCTGGCGCGCGTCGGGCTAAAGCATTCCTCCCGTGCAAAGACTGACTACATAACTGGTCCAAATTGTTCACTGTCCAAAAAGATGCAAATGCTCTAGCTCTATATAACTCTTAAATTATATATGTCAACTAGCATATGAAGTATATTATTGTACTAAATACTTCGCCCATATCTCATTGGAGCTTAAATGGTAGCCGGCGAATAGGGTCCGTGGAGGAGCGGGCCTGTCCCCCGAAATCTGCCTGGTACTGCCTAAAGACTGTCTTCCCGTTTCGGCAATTGACTGGGGCAGGCACCGAATGGTGAGCAATGCCCATTCCCCACGGTTTGCTAACGCCACCGAACAGATTCCAAAACACGATGGCGGTCGCGATCCTGGGGATGGAGAGAATTGATAACGGAGAGAAAGAGCGCGGGCTTTTTTTGTGGCTTTTCGAACGGCAACGGATTTTAATCGTTCCCCTTAAGATATGAACAAAAGTAACCTTAGAATACCTGGCTTGGCGGCAATCCTGTGCCTGGCTGCGGGCACCTTGCTGGCCGGGAGCAATCCCACAACACTCCGTGCGCCTTCCGTGCCCTTGGTGGCGGTGGATCCCTATTTCAGCATCTGGTCTCCCGCGGACAAACTGACCGACGCCGCGACGGTGCATTGGACCGAGGCGCAAACCCGGTTGACCGGCTTGGTGCGGATCGACGGCGTGGTGCGGCGGATCATGGGCAACGAGCCGAAGGATGTGCCGGCGCTGGAGCAAACGGGCCTGCAAATCCTGCCCACCACGGTGACTTACGCTTTTGAGGGTTCCGGGGTGCGGGTGAAATTGTCCTTTATGACGCCGTTGCTGCCCGAGGATCTGATGGTGTTTTCGCGGCCGATCACTTACCTGGCCTGGGAGGTGGAATCGCTCGATGGGCGGGCCCACGCGGTGCAGCTTTATTATGACAACACGGCCGAACTGGCAGTCCACAATACGCGCACGGAAAAGGTGGTGTGGAGCCACGAGAAGATCGCCAGCATCCAGGCGTTGAAAGTGGGATCGGCGGATCAGCCGGTGTTGCGCCAAAAGGGGGATGGAGTGCGGATCAACTGGGGTTACGGCTATGTGGCGGTGCCCGAGTCGCAGAAAGGCCGGGTCTTGATCGCCCCGGCGGAGGCCGCCCGCCAGGCTTGGGGCGCGGAGGTTCCCAGCACCATCTGCCGGGAATCCGTGGAGGCCGCCCAGGCGCCGGTTTTATCGGTGACGTTTGACTTGGGCCAGGTTTCCAGTCAGCCGGTGAAACGCTGGCTGATGCTGGCCTATGACGATGTCTATTCGGTCCAGTACTTCCGCAAGAATCTCAAGGCCTACTGGAAAAAGGACGGCGCCGATATCGCGGATCTGTTGATACAGTCGGCGGCCGAATACGAATCCCTGCGCCGGCGTTGCGCGCAGTTCGACCAGGAACTGATGGCTGATTTGGAGAAAGCGGGCGGCCCGAAGTATGCGTGGATCTGCGCCTTGGCTTACCGGCAATCGCTGGCGGCCAGCAAGGTGGTGGTGGATGACCAGGGCCAGCCGCTGTATTTCTGCAAGGAGAACACGAGCAATGGATGCATGGGCACGGTGGACGTTTTCTACCCGCAGGCGCCGCTGCCTTTGCTGATCAGCCCCTCGCTTGCCAAGGCCATGTTGGTCCCGGTGCTGGAATATTCGAGCTCGCCCGGTTGGACGTGGCCCAACGCGCCGCATGACGTCGGCTCCTGGCCCCAAGCCAATGGGCAGGTGTATGGCGGCACCAAGAGCAACGGGGGCATGCCTGTGGAGGAAACCGGCAATATGCTGCTCCTGGTGGCGGCGGTGGCCCAGGTGGAGGGCAACGCCAATTTCGCCGGCAAATACTGGGCCACGCTGACCAAGTGGGCTGAGTATCTGCAAGCTTTCGGCCGGGATCCGGAAAACCAATTGTGCACCGACGACTTCGCCGGGCACCTCGCGCACAATGCCAACCTGGCGGCCAAGGCCATTTGCGCCCTGGGTGCCTACGGCAAACTGGCCGCCATGCGCGGGGACGAGGCTTCCAGCAGGAAATACTTTGAAATGGCCCGGGAATTCGCCTCGGGATGGGCCAGGCAAGCCGATGATGGCGACCATTTCCGCCTGGCCTTCGACCAGCCCAATACCTGGAGTTCCAAATACAACCTGGTATGGGATAAAATCCTGGGTTTGAACCTTTTCCCGGATGACGTGATCCGCAAGGAAGTGGCCTTTTACCGCCGCAGCCTGGATGCTTATGGGCTCCCCCTGGATGGCCGGAAACAGCGGGCCAGTGTGGGCGGAAAACAGCGGATGGCTTTTTGGAGCAAGACCGATTGGGCCTTTTGGACAGCCTGTCTATCCGGCGACCAGGCGGACTTCGAAGCGATCACCGAGCCGGTGTATCGCTTCTATAATCAAGCCACCCGGCGGGTGGGATTGACCGATCTTTATTATACCGACCAACCGGATGCCGCCCTCATGCATTCGCGGCCGGTGATTGGCGGTATTTTCATCAAGATGCTGTATGACCGGCAGACCTGGAAAAAATGGGCCGGCAAAGACCGGACCCAGGCCAATGGCCCGTGGGCGCCGTTGCCGCCGCCGCCCAAAACTGTGGAGGTGATCAAACCCTGTTCCACCACCTGGCATTTTACCACGCAAAAACCAGCGGATGGCTGGTTCCGCACCGATTTCGATGACTCCTCCTGGTCGAAGGGGCCGGGCGGTTTCGGCACGGCGATCACCCCCAATGCCAGGGTGAATACCGTGTGGAACACGCCAGACATCTGGCTGCGGGGCGAGTTGGTTATTCCCGAGGGGAAATACCATGAATTGACGCTCAACGTGTTCCATGATGAAGACGCCCAGATTTACCTCAACGGCCAGCTAGCCGCCCGGGTTTCCGGCTATACCACGGATTATGAACTGGTGCCGATCGGTCGGCGGGCCGCCTTGAAACCGGGCAAAAACTCGGTGGCGATCCATTGCCATCAAACCGATGGCGGCCAATACATCGACTTGGGGATCGTCGATTTGGCTCCGGAGAAGAATTAAAGCCCGCCAAACCGGCGGTGGCGCTGCGCGTATTCCTCGATGGCGGCCAGGAATTGCGGTTTGCGGAATTCCGGCCAGAGGGTGGGCACAACCACAAATTCCGCATAGGAAATTTGCCAAAGCAGGAAGTTGCTTACGCGCAGTTCGCCGCTGGTGCGGATCAGCAGGTCAGGATCGGGCCAGTGCCCGGTATATAGATGCTGGGCGAATAACTCCGGGGTGATTTCGCCCGGCTCGATCAAGCCTTGGCGCACTTTTTCAGCGATTTTGCGGGCCGCCTCGACAATCTCGATGCGGCCGCCATAACTTAAAGCCAGGATCAAGGTAAGGCCGTTGTTGTGGGCCAGGGCGGCTTTGGTTTTCTCCAGTTGCTGCTGGACGTATTCCGGCAGGCGGTAAATTTGCCCGATGGCCTCCAGGCGGACTTTGCTGCGGTTCAGCTCGTGGACCTCGGTTTTTAGATACCGGGCCAGGTATTGCATGAGGGCATCGACCTCATCTTTGGGACGATTCCAATTTTCCGCTGAAAAAGCGTAAAGCGTGAGGTATTTAATCCCGATTTCCCCGGCGGTGCGGATCACGGTCCGCACCGATTCCACGCCCTGGCGGTGCCCTTCAACGCGGGGCAGATGCCGCTGTTTGGCCCACCGCCCATTGCCATCCATGATGATGGCGACATGTGCGGGCAGGGCGTTTTTTGCCTCCGCACTGAGCTGGGCGGGGGCTTCGCTCACAGGAAAAAGGTTTGTTCGCGCGAAGGACCGACCGAAACGATTTTCAGTTTGGCGCCCGTGAACCGGGCAATGGCTTCCAAATACGTCTGCGCGCGGGCGGGCAAATCCTCCCACTTCCGGGCCTGGGTGGTGGGTGATTGCCAGCCCGGGAATTCTTCGTAAATGGGCTCGCATTGAGCCAGCACGGCCACATCGTTGGGGATGTATTCCAGGCGTTCGCTGCCGACTTTATAAGCCACCGCCACTTTGATGGTTTCCAAAGTGTCCAAACCGTCGAGGTTGGTCACCGCCAGGTGATCGATGCCATTGACCATCGTCGCGTGGCGCGTGGCCACGGAATCGTACCAACCGCAACGGCGTGGGCGGCCGGTGGTGGCGCCGAATTCCCGGCCCATGCCGTGCAGGAGATCGGCGATGAAATTGTTTTCAGTCGGCAGCGGGCCTTCCCCGACCCGCGTGGTATAAGCTTTGACCACGCCCACCACCAGGTCGATGCGATTGGGGGGCATGCCGGATCCGGTGCAAGCGCCACCGGCGGTGGTATTGGAGGAGGTCACATACGGGTAAGTGCCATGATCGATATCCAGAAAGGTGCCTTGGGCGCCTTCAAACAAAATGCTGGCCTTGCGCTGCAGGGCTTCGTGGAGCTTGACGACGGTATTGGTGACATACGGCTTGAGCCGGTCACCCGCCGCCCGGTATTCGCTGTGGATCTTGTCGAAATCCATGGGCTCGGCCCCCAGCGCCTTGAGCACTTCGTTTTGCTCCTTGATCCGGATGGAAAACAGCTCCCGAAACCGGGTGGGATTCACAAGATCGGCCATGCGCAAGCCGGTGCGAGCCGCTTTATCGCCATAGGCGGGGCCGATGCCCCGCTTGGTGGTGCCGATTTTGTTCTTGCCCTTGAGGATTTCCCGCTGCTCGTCCAAAATGCGGTGGAAGGGGAACACCACGTGGGCGGTTTCGCTGACCAGCAACTGGCCTTCGATTTGAATGCCGATTTTCACCAGGCCATCGATTTCCTGCACCAGGGAAACCGGATCGATCACCACCCCGTTGCCGATGATACAGGTTTTGCCAGTCCGCAAAATGCCGGAAGGGATCAGGTGGAGCACATACTTTTGCGCGCCCACAAACACCGTGTGTCCGGCGTTATTCCCACCTTGCGTGCGCACCACCACTTCAGCCTGCTCGGTGAGCACATCGATGATTTTGCCTTTGCCTTCATCGCCCCATTGGGCGCCTACCAGAATTGTTGTTGCCATATCCGTAAAATATCCAATCGGCATAAAAAGGCCCCGAAGGGCAACTCCGGGGCACATTCCTCAATTTGCCAAAAGATGTTATCGTTTGGGCCGATGCTTGTCAATTCTGGAAAAACGGTTTGGAAAAACGCGGTGGGGGGGCGAAGGGATCTCCTGGCAGACTAGCCGGCCCCAGCTGGGCCTGGATGGTGACCAGCCGGTTTCGTTCCCAATCCGTGAGTATCGGATTTGGACCGCCGATTCCGCTCCTCTGGCGCCGGAACTGATGGTTCCTACTGAGGCCAGTCCCTGCCTCGGTGACTACCTTTAAACTCCTTCGTCCGCCGGATGCGCCTTGGTTGAATCCCGGCTTTCCAAATATATTGGGATTGAGTATATTGTTGCGAATACTTATACCAGACCGCAGATATGAAAAAATGGAACGTGCGAAGCCAGTGCTGGCTTCGGGCTTTTACGCTGATTGAATTATTGGTGGTGATCGCCATCATCGCCATCCTGGCCAGCATGCTTTTGCCGGCCCTGTCCAAGGCCAAAGAGAAAAGCCAGCGAACCTATTGCGTCAACAACAACAAACAACTGGCCCTGGCCATGACCATGTATGCCAATGATCATGCTGACGCCATGGCCTATCCCAACTGGGGCAACGCCTTTCCTGGCTGGCTTTATACCCCCGTGAACAACCTGCCACCGCAGCTCAATTCCACCAATCCGGCGGTGTCTTACCAGGGGGGCCTGTGGTGGAATTATACCAAGACTTTCAAGGTCTACCGATGCCCCTCGGATGCCACCAATACCGCCTATTGGAAGCAAAGGGATAATAAACTTTGCACCTACACGATGAATGGGGCGGTCTGCGGCTATGGGGCGATCGCTCCCAAAACGTATAAAATGAACCAATTCAAGTCGATCGCCTACCTGATGTGGGAGCCGGACGAAAGCCTGTATGTGAAAATGTGGGGATTCAACGGCGCCTACAACGATGCCAGCAATGAACCGAACAATGCCTGCGGTGTGGGGCGGCGCCATGTCAAAGGGGCCGTCATCATGGGCTGCGGCGGGCAGGTGGAGTTCATCAAGTTCGAGACTTTCAATGCGGAATTGGACCGCAAACCGGGCAAGCTCTGGTGCAACCCGGGCAGTAAAACCGGCGAATTCAACTAGGCAATCCCCCCGCGTCCCTAAAACCAACGATTACGCTGGCCAGGAGGTTGCTGGCGAGTTCCGGGGACTTGGTTTGGCTGGCATCGGCCAGGAAGTTGGGGCGCCTAGTGTAGTGTCCCGCAAATAGCTAGACATATCATGCTTCGTCTTTTTGCTGCCGACGGGGTAGTGTGCAACCAGGTTTAATGGCTTCCAACTTGGCCCGCGCACGCTCAATCTTCT
>CAIMWS010000497.1 GCA_903845125.1 uncultured Verrucomicrobiota bacterium | reverse complement strand
CCTTTGAAATATCTCCATCTCATTGGGAATGTTCAATTTAGGAAACTGCAAGGCCGCGCAAAATCGACCAGCCTCACTTTATCGTCGTAGTTGCAACAAATGAAATTCCAGGATCGCTTCAGGCGGAAGGAGAAAATACGTAACTTTAATTTTGTTATGTCAATGTATTATAGGTGCTTGAAACCAAATAAACGAGGCGCTCAAAATTTTTTCTGCTCTGAATTCCAAAAAAGAACGAAATCCCCCTTTGGAGCGCAATATGGGAGTAGCTTGGATTTGATGGCGGGCCATTCGGGATTGGCCGCCCACCAATGGCCTTCTCGCAGTTTTTTACCCGGGATTTATCGACTAATGACCCGGGACGAAACCCCGGAAAAAACGCGGGACACGGTTGGTGCCTGGCTCGATGAATTCAAAGCTCCCTAGTTTGGTTATATTGGTGGCCAGCGCCTCCCAGGTGACAAGGTCCGCCGAGCTTTGGAGAATGAATCCCTGGGGAGCCGGGGCCGCCGCGCCAATGCGAACTCGGCCATCGGGCAAACGCCCGGGCATTTCGAGTTTCAGCACCACCGGAAGCCGGACCTCCAACTGCCAATCCAGGACTTGCCGGAGCAGGCCCTCCGGATCATCCCTGACCAGAGTGGTGCGATCGCAAATTTCACACCGTACCTGGAAAACCCCATTGCCCAGTGCCAAAGGCGAAAGCATTAGCGAAACCCCATCGGCGCCTTCCTGAACGGCCTGGTTCACCAACCAGCGGACGGCCAGGGTTTGGCCGGCCGGCTCAACCAAGGAAACCTCAAAATGCAGGGGCTGGGTGCCAGCCGCAACCAGTTGAGAACCTGCGGGAATGAAACCATCGACCAGGCGGACCCGCCGGTAAATGGCTTTTACGAGCGCTTCGGAACAGACCTCGCAAAACGGACGCCCCACAGTGCGCATCATGCAATCCAATTTCGGCCGGAACCAATTCGTGGGCTGGTAATGGGCCCCCTCGAACAATCCCACCACCGCCGCGTATGGGGAAGTGGGCGGCGTGGGAATGGGGGTCTCCGGAGAGATCCAGGCCCTCCACTTGATGGAACCGCGGCTGGTTTCGCGGGTGGTATTGTATTCCTCCGGCCCGCTGAACGCCGGGAAAGGATCGCCATATTCATCGCCTAATCCGGCGAAGGAATGCCCGGACTCATGCGCCACGATCTGGCTGGAGGCCGAGGATTTGGAGGTTATGGTAAGCCCCCCCCCGGATCCGCCAAACAGGAGATCGTTAACCACCAGAATGGCCATGTCGTATTGCGGCGCCAAGGCCCCAAGCAAGGCCTCCACCCGGCCCTGGCCATGGGTGTAATCGGCATCGCGGTCATTGGGCGGTATGGTCACCAGTTGATTGATGCCGTAGCTGTCATAGGTGCTGTTGAAATAGGTGTCGCGGAAATAGCTTTGGCTGGGATGATCAGACCCGGATTGGCTGGAAGCGATGAAGATGGCAGAGGCGTTGAAATAGCTGCGGTAGGTTTGGAAGGGCGGCCTGGCGAGGAGATTGTTGACCACGTTGGTGGCATCCGCCAGGAACGTGGCCCGCTGAACGCTCGTATAGCCTTCCGCCAGCAAAACCAAGTTGATGCGGTTGGTGGCGGGGCCGTTGGATAATATCGGGTATAAGGCGCCTTGGGCCATCATCCTCAGGGCGGAACCAAAGACAAGGAAACCCCATAACAACAACTCAGTTCCCCATGGTTTCCCCCCCGTCAACCGGGCACGCTGCGGCTTAAATTGGCACTGGGGCATCGTTCAATGCAGCAATTTCACCCGAAAAAAACGGGGTGGTTCACCTCCACTGAGGTTGGGCGCAATCCACACCCATGCAACCCCGCCATGGCCCAGGACCGGGGCGCCCAGTTCAGACCATTTACCATCCAGAGCCGGAGCAGCCTCCACCCTATAACTACGGCCGAAAATGGTGGAGAAGCCCAGTCGCAGACGGTTCCCCCACCCCTGCAAGGCCATAATCCTCAAGCCATCGGCCGGATCGCGTGGATCGGTTCCGGCCAGGAACTCCTTGAGGTTTGTCACCCCATCGCCATCCGCATCCCCGGCGCCATCTGAGTGGTTTCGCCCATCCAGGCCGAAGACCGCTTCGTAATCGTCCGGCAATCCATCGCCATCCGTGTCGATAACCAACCCAGTGGCATTCTCCACGCAGGACGAAAACTCGGAGGTATTGCCTTCCGGATCTGTGGCTGTGGCGCTGATGAATCCAGTGACTGGCGCGGCGTTGGTCAGGATGGCGGAAAAGACGGCATGGCCAGTGCTGTCGGTGGCCAGCGGCCAACTGCCAATCCAGGTTTGGCCCTCGCCATACCCTGTCGGATCGGCCGCTGCGCTCTCGTAAAAGTCCAATTCCATCGAGGTGTTTGGGCGGCTATCCAGGGATCCCGTCACCGTGGTACGGTAGCGTCCTGAAGCGGATGCCAATACGGGATAGTTTTGCAGCCGGTTGGCGCCCTCATCCGGATCGCCCGGATCGTTGGGTGTCACCCCATCGATGCCCAAATCAATCCCCAAACCGCTGTTTGAAAAAATACTATTGCCCTGAATCCGGTTGCCAATGCAGCCGTTCCGCACGCGGATCCCATCATATCCGGCGGTTTGGGCAAAAGCGATGCGGTTGGCCGCGCCGCGCTGCCGGCCGCCGATCACATTAAAGGAGGCGGCGTTGCCGATCTCGATATTATGCCACTGGTTGCCCAGGGCGGATATGCCATCGGCCATGGTGCCAATGGAGTTGCCAAGGATTTGGTTGCCCGTGGCGCCGGGATCCCCGATGGCAAGGCCCACTTTTGAATTGCCCGAAATAATGTTGCCCGCTGCCAGCTGTGTTCCACCGATCACGCAGTTTGAAACACCATAAAGATAAATCCCCCCCTGCGCAGTCCCCAAAGCAGCGCCACCCTGGGCATCCGTCCCAATGAAATTGCCCTGAATGAGGGTGGCGCTGGCGCCGCTCCGCAAGGCGATGCCGCTATCGCCATTGCCGGAGATCAGATTGCCCGCCCCCGGCAGAATTCCGCCCACCACATTATTCGGGCCGTTGGTAACCTCCACGCCGGCGAAACCGTTGCCCAGCCGGACCGCGCCGGCCACGTCCACCCCGATGGAATTACCCTGAACGATGTTGTAGGAGGCGGCCGTCCCATAGATCCCAATTCCATTCCAGGCATTGCCAGAAATCAGGTTGCCCGCCCCCGGCGCGCTTCCGCCAACCTGGTTGCCGCTGGCATCTACGATGGAAATCCCATCCGCTCCATTGCCCAAGGCGGTTTTCCCAAACCGGTCTGTGCCCAGGTAGTTTCCCCAAATGAGGTTACCTATGGCGCCACTGCCCCAGATCAGGATGCCGCTCTGATCATTGCCGGAAACGAGGTTCCTGGCCTGGGCATCGCTGCCGCCCACCGTGTTGCCCGGCGCATCATGGAGATAAACGCCGTAAAGCTTGTTCCCCAAGCCAGCCAGGCCGGATTCATCCGTGCCAATCCAGTTGCCTTCGATCCGGTTGCCGCTGGCCCCATCCCCCTCGATGTAAACTCCGAATCCGTTGCCGGAAAGCACATTGCGGCTGGCGGGATGCGTCCCGCCCAGGACATTGCCCGTGGATTGGAATACCGTGATTCCCGCTCCGCCGTTGCCCGGCGCCAGCTTTCCCAGCACATCAGTGCCGATGAAATTCCCCTCGATGAGGTTGCCACCCCCGCTCTCAATATTGATGCCATGCTCCTGGAAGCCGTTAAGGCACAGGCCGCGCACCACCGAATCACCTCCCAGGATCAGCAAACCGCTCACTTGCCCCGCCAGGCTCCCATCCACTTCAATTAGAGGGCGGCCGGCATAGCCCGGCTGGCTGGATCCATCGATCTCCACTGGATCGCTGATCTGCGGCAAACCCGAACTCAAGCTGATCTTGTACGGCCCAGGCCCGGGTATAGCAAACCGGATGAAATCCTTGCCGGGCAGATCGTTGGCATCGAGGATGGCCTGTCGCAAAGTGCCCTGCCCGGCATCGCCGACATTGACCACGGTAAATGTGGCCGCGCCCAAAGGCATAAGACCCAGCCACATAAAAAAACCCGGCAGCGGCCACCATTCCCGGCAGCCCTGCCGGACTGAAGCACTAAAGGACATTATCGGCGGTGAAAAACCAGCCAGCCAAATGAATCCAGCATCTGCTACGGACCGGAGTAATCGCGCGGGCCACTGGCGGCCGTGGCACTTGTTGGTTTGATGACCAGCGGAGTGGCGGTGTAGTAAAAAAACTTTGTGCCCCCAGTGCCGGCGCCGGAAGTTGCCTTGCGCGGCGGCATGGCCTCCACGGAACTGGAAACGGCGCCCAGGGAAGCAACTCCCAGTTTGCCCGCCGCCGCCGCCCCCGCCACTGCCGACCCCGTCGACACGCTACGGTAAATGCCGCTCAGGTCCACAAATTCGCTTCTTTTCGAATCCCATTTGGCGTAGGATTTAACCCGCTCCAAAACCCTTGCCACGGTGGTTTTTTTGCTGTTCCGAGCCAGCTCGGCGGAGGCCCGATCCAGCGCAAATTTCAAGGATGGTACGGACGCGGAAAGCGCCTGCAAGATCTTTTCATCCTGCCCGGAAACCGCCTTGGCCACCGCCAGGGCCGAGATATCGTATAATTCCGGTTGCGCTTTGCACAACGCGGTAACAATCGCCCCCGCCTCATCCGGAGCCGCCGCCGCCGCCGCCCGGCTGAACAGCGCCACCTCCTGCGGCTGCATGGCCGCCGCCAGCGCGGCCGCTGCCGCCGCCGCTTCGGGCGCCGCCCGGGAAATCGCTCCCACCACCAGGTGGGTGATGGACGGATTCACCGAGGCCACCTCGCGAATCAGATCGCTCGCAACCGCCGCCCGCTCCCCGGCCTTGGCCTGGCTAACCAGGCCCGCCGCCTTGGCGGGCATTTCAGTTGCCTGAAGTCCACGCAAAACCGCCGTGGCAGCCGCAGGCTGGGTTGTGGCATCCGGCGACGCGGCCAGTGCGTGAACGGACACGCAAATTACCGCCAGCCCGCTGGGGATGAACTTATTTAACGCAGTTTTCATAAACGTATTACTCATAAACGTAGTTTTCATAAACATAGTTTTCTTATCTTAATAGCCATCAATCGAGGTTGCTTTAGTTCGCGCCAGGCGCGACCAGCGCCACCCGCCGCCACCGCCTGACCACCCGGATTCCAATCACCATCGCCGCACTGATCGCCAACCCCCAGACCGCCGCCGGCTCCGGCACTGGCGTGATCTGCGAAGTCGTTGTGACGGTCGCCCCAAAATTCATCGGCACCCCAGACACCTGTTTATAGGCCCAACCGCTGCCATCATTTTGCCAGTAAGTGTCAAAATTATTCCCCACCGTCGGCGGGCTGAACAGCCCCACCCCGGCGGTGCCCAATCCAAGGTTTTCGAACTTAACCGACCAGGTAAAATTCCGGGGGACATAGAGCGAATTCCCAAAGTCGTTGGCCTGGTCGTAAATCAACTTCACATACGCCCCATCGGTGGGGTCGATGCGGAACGGGGCACTTTTCCAAATCAAGGT
>CAIMWS010000496.1 GCA_903845125.1 uncultured Verrucomicrobiota bacterium | reverse complement strand
GATCCCGTGCCCATCTTAATTTTCGCCACCAGCCCCATCGGGTCTGGCCTCACCGCTTTGTCCTCTTTCACACGACCCAATTGAAAATTGATCCTGGAGTGCCCCGTGGCGGTTGACGGGGGGGTAATTCGGAATTGCCGCAAATGGATGCTGAACCTTGTTAACTCTTCCCGTTTGTTCTATCCTGGTGCTCTGCCGCCCAGCCACGAGACTAGCGCTTTTTGGAAAGGCGACCCTGGCCATGTTATCGCCTATGAAGGCTTGCGCTACGAGTGGCAGGGGAAAACCCCGTGCGCGACCGGCGACCCCGTCGCCATGAACTGGGGACCTAAGACCGATCTCGGCCTTTACGGGTCCAGCTACGTGGGCATGCTGGGTGCCATTGTCCGACCTACCAATGTGCCACGCATTCTTCAATTGGATTGCCTCGCCACCGACTTCTTCCACGACCAGGCTTGGCCTACCTTTCTCTGCTACAACCCCTACCCCGAGTCGCGCACTTTTGAGTTTGCGGCAGGAGCCGGCTCCTCCGACCTCTACGATGCGGTGACACGCACCTTTCTCAGGCGTAACGTTCACCACCAGGCCGAGGTTACTCTGCCCGGCGATTCAGCCGCCGTGCTTGTGGTCGTTCCCGGCGGTGGCGAACTTACTCGTGCCGGAAACCAGATCCGCATCGACGGGGTCATAGTGAACTATAAATAATCAGAGCGGACGATGAAACGAGGAGGTGTTTATCTCCTTCTGCCTTGGGGCCTGCCCCACTCTGGACAATTTGCAGGCCATGCTCACAGAATAGGCGACACCAGCCAGTCGCCCAGGCTGCGATGGCTAGGCGGAGGGCATATTCGAGGATCTTTTCATGGACTGACTTGAGTTACACCCGGCCCTGTCGGTCATTGTCAGGCAATCACCTGGTCGATCATTTATATCGATCAAAAATTCTCCACCCCATGGGGCTGCCGGACTCAACAGATCAACAAGCACGCGCCAAGGATGACGCTGAGGATTTTAGCAAGTTCGCATTCATCGAGGTTTGGGGACCCCCAACGAAAAAACTGTTGCTCTGAGGATCTGGAGTGGCGGAGAGAGGAGAGATTTTCAGGGTTACACCCGCTCGAGAAGTCGTTTAACGGCTTGCTCGGGCGAGTGCGGAGAGGGTCCGGATGAAAAGCGAGGATAGCAAAACCCCCATTATTCCAAGGGCTTTCCGGTTTTTACGCTCGTCTGTTGGATTGTTGCACTGGGAAATGCCAGTTCCGCAATTGCGAAGGAGTGGGGTGGCCAACGGGGATCGAACCCGCAACAACCAGAACCACAATCTGGAGCTCTACCATTGAGCTATGGCCACCGCTCAGGATGCATACCTTAATTTTAACGGATTCGGGAGTCAAGCGGGCAGTAGGCCGCAAATGCCGGTTTTTGCCGCCTGCGGAAGGCCTGGCAATCCCAGCCAGCTGCGAAGGTCAAATAACTGGTGTCAGTTTTTAGTGGTTTTGCAGTGGCAGTCTGCTAAATCTGCATGGCGGTGGAAATCAGTGCGAAAACAGAAAGTTCAGCGATGGTGGCGGAGGCGGCAAATCCGCCCGCCACCGCGATTGAATTGACCGGCATATCCCGCCATTTTGGCGAGGTGCGGGCGCTGAACCACGTGGATCTGGCGGTCCGGCGCGGCGAGTTTTTTTCGCTGCTGGGGCCGTCCGGCTGTGGCAAAACCACCTTGTTGAGGATTGTTGCCGGTCTGGATTACCCGGACCAGGGAACAGTGCGGATCGGCGGGCAGGATATGGCGGACATTCCCGCCCACCTGCGCCCGGTGAATACCGTTTTCCAGTCTTACGCCTTGTTCCCGCACCTGAGCGTCTGGGACAACATCGCCTTCGGGCTGCGCATGAAGAAAGTGCCCGCCGCCGCGCAGGCCACCCGCATCGACCGCGTGATGGAGATGGTGCAGATCCTGCCGCTGGCGTACCGCAAACCGTCCCAGCTTTCGGGCGGGCAGAAACAGCGCGTGGCGCTGGCGCGGGCGATTGTGAACGAGCCCCAGGTGTTATTGCTGGACGAACCATTGGGTGCGCTGGATCTGAAATTGAGGAAACAGTTGCAGGAGGAGTTGCACCGGCTGCAGCGGCGGCTGGGCATCACGTTCCTCTACGTGACGCACGACCAGGATGAGGCGCTGGCCATGAGCGACCGGATCGCAGTGATGAACCACGGACGCATCGAACAAATGGATGCCTCCCGCCAGTTGTACGAGCAGCCGCGCTCCCGGTATGTGGCCCAGTTTTTAGGTTCGTGCAACCTGCTGGAAGGTAATTTGTGTGCCAGCTCCGATTCCGCGTGCGAGGCCATGGTGCAGACCACGGTGGGCCACCTGCGGGTGTGCCTGAACCATCCCGCCCCGCTGGGTTCCCATCAGAAGCGGTTGACGCTGGCCATCCGCCCGGAAAAAGTCCAACTCCTGCCGTTGAATGGCCACCCGCCCGAAAATGGCGTGCGCGGCTTGATCCAGGATCTGATCTACAGCGGCGCGGAGACCACCTGCCTGGTGAAGGTGGGCGAGTGGATGTGCAAAACCTGTTCGCTCAATTCCAGCGGCCAGCACCAGGCGTTTCGCATCGGCCAGGAAGTCACGTTGAAACTGCCCGCGGACGGCATCATCATCCTGGAGGATTAGGTGTCGGCGCATAATGAACATGGCGAGCGTCCCGCCGAGGTGCTGTTTGGCGAACGGTTGACGCGCCGTGACCATCTCCGGCGGTCGGCCATGCTCAGCGGCCCCGGATTTCTCTGGGTGGTGATATTCCTGTTCCTGCCGCTGCTGTTCATGGTGGGCATCAGCGTCCTGTCCCGGGGCGCCGCCGGAGAAATCAGTCTCACGTTCACCTGGGAAAATTTCCAGAGGTTCGCCGGTTTCGGCGAGCTGGGATTTGATCCCATGTATCCCACCATCATCCTGCGCAGCCTGGTCTTGGGGTTGGCCACCACGGCCATTTGCCTGGTGATGGCGTTTCCGCTCACCTTTTTTATCGCGGGCCTGCGCTCCCCCTTAAAAAACCTGGCTTTGACCCTGGTGGTCATCCCGCTTTGGACCAATTTATTGATTCGCACCTACGCCTGGCAAATCCTGCTGGCCGGTGATGGCTGGCTGGCCCGGGCCGCCGCCTGGGTTGGATTGACTGGCGCTGGCGAGGCGTTATACCCGGGAACCCTGGCAGTCTATACCGGCATGGTGTGCGATTTCCTGCCGTTCCTCGTGCTGCCGCTCTATGCGTCGGTCGAAAAAATGGATTGGTCCATTGTGGAGGCGGCGATGGATTTGGGCGCCAATGGCTGGCGGGTATTCCAGCACGCTGTCCTACCCCAGGTCAAACCGGGGGTGGCGGCCGGCTGTATTTTAACCTTCATCCCGGCCATGGGCACGTTTGTGATTCCCGATTTGCTGGGCGGATCCAAAACCATGCTCCTGGGCAATGCGATCCAGCAGCAATTCGGCCCCAGCCGGGATTGGCCGTTCGGGGCCGCCATCACGCTGCTGGCGGTGGTCATTGTGATGCTGGGCCTGTGGCTCTTTTACCGGCTCGATGCCAAGCGGGGGGAGGGGATGATCCTATGACCCGGGGTCATTGGCTGCTGACGCTGTTGTCGGGGGGGCTTTACACCTTTCTTTACGCGCCGATTGTGGTGGTGATCGTCTATTCCTTCAATACCGCCCGCTACGGTTCCGGCTGGCGCGGATTCACGACCAAATGGTACAGCACACTGTGGAACAACCCCCAGGCGCTTTCGGCGGCCGAGAATACGCTGGTGCTGGCGGTGGCGAGCACGGTGCTCGCCACCGTGCTGGGGACCATGCTGGCGATGGGCCTCAACCGCTATTGGTTCCCGGCCAAGCGGTTGGCCAGTTGGCTGCTCTACGTGCCGGTGGTGATCCCGGACATCGTGATGGCGGTGGCCATGTTGCTGTTTTACGCCTTGCTGAGGGATTTGGTTGGGTTGTTCAACCTGGGGCTGACGACCATGGTGATTTCCCACGTGACGTTCCAAATCCCTTTCGTGGCCATCGTGGTGCGCTCCCGGCTCTTTGGCCTGGATCCGGCGCTGGAGGAGGCGGCACGCGATTTGGGGGCCACCCCCTGGCAGACTTTTTGGCGGGTGACCTTCCCCTTGATCCTGCCGGGCGTGGCCGCGGGGGGCTTGCTTGCCTTCACCCTGAGCCTGGACGATTTCGTGGTGAGTTTTTTCACCTCGGGGCCGGGATCGACCACCCTGCCGATTTTGATTTACTCCTCGGTCAAGCGTGGTATTACACCCGACATTAATGCGTTGTCCACCCTGATCATACTGGTTTCCGTGGTGGGAACCGTGCTGATCACGTTGATGCAACGCGCAAAACAATAGCAGAATCAATATGTTCAAGAAATTATGGTTGCTGGGGATGGTCTTGGGGACCGCTGTTTCGACATGGGCGCAAGCCAACAAATTGAACCTTTATATCTGGAGCGAGTATATCGACCCCGAGATCGTGAAGGATTTCGAGAAAAAGTTCGATTGCAAGGTCACTATCGATGTTTTCGAGGACGAATCAGCCATGCTCGCCAAAATCCAGGGCGGCGGCGCGGGATTGTATGACGTAGTGGTGCCGCCCGAGCAAGTCATCGGCACCATGGTCAGCTTGAAGTTGCTGGCGCCGCTGCGGCATCAGAACATCCCGAACCTGAAGAACCTGGAGGGGCGTTTTTACAACCCGGTTTACGATCCGGGCAACCGCTACACCGCGGCCTACCAATGGGGCACGATGGGCATCTACGTCCGCCAGTCCAAGGATAAGCCGGTGGCGGAAACGTGGGGCATCCTGTTCGATCCGAAGCAGCAAGCTGGTTCGTTCGTGTTGATCGACAGCCACCGGGATTCCATCGGCGCGGCATTGAAATACCTCGGCTACAGCTTGAACTCGACCGATCCCAAACAGCTCAAGCAGGCACGGGATCTGCTCCTTGACGCCAAGAAACGATCGCTCGGATTCGAGAGCGGGGTGGGGGGCAAAAACAAGGTGCTGGCCAAAGGAGCGACGGCGGCCATTGTTTATAATGGCGACGCTGCCCGTGGCACCAAGGAAGACAAAGACACCTATTTCTTCGTGCCGAAGGAAGGCAGCGAAATCTGGGTGGACAGCATGGTGGTGCTGGCCAAGGCGCCTCACCGGGACCTGGCCGAGAAGTTCATCAATTTCATCCTCGACGCGGAGGTTGGCGCCAAGCTTTCCAACTTCAACCAATACGCGACGCCGAACAAGGCCGCCAAGCCGCTCATAGCACCTGAGGATTTGAAAAATACGGCCATCTATCCCACCCCGGAAATCCTCGCCAAGCTGGAATTCCTCAAAGATCCAGGCCGCCAGGCCAAGCTTTACGATGAGATCTGGACCCAGGTGAAGGCCAAGTGAGGTTCCCCGCATGACCCCGGCCCAGTGGGACATTATTCAACGCAGCGCGAGGCTGGAGAGCTTTCCGCAAACTCCCACCGCGTTGATTGTGGACAGCCCCTGGATACCGGGCTACCTGGGGATCTCCACCCTCGACTACCTGACTCTGCCGGAGGTCTGGCTGAAGGCCAACCTCCAGGTGGAACAGGCTTTCCCGGGGATCATTTTCCTGCCTGGATTCTGGGTGGAGATGGGGATGTGCGCGGAGCCGAGCGCCTTCGGGAGCCGGATCAGTTTTTACACCTGCAAAACACCTTCCGCACATGCGATGTGGTCCGCAGTGGAGGATATCCCGGACCTCAGCCAGCCCAATCCGCGCACCGACGGGCTGATGCCGGTGATCCTGAACTACTACCGTCACCTGGAGCCGCGCGTGAAAGATGCCGGTCAGGTGATCAAAATCGTGGCGGCCCGCGGGCCGCTGACGGTGGCCGCGCACCTGCTGGGGGTGAGCAATTTTCTGCTCGGGCTGAAGACGGAGCCTGCCGCCACTCAGCGCCTTTTGCGGACCACCACCACCCTGGTCAAGGATTGGCTGGATGCCCAGGCGGAAGCGCTCTCCGGCGTGGAAGGGGTGCTCCTGCTGGATGACCTGGCCGGTTTTCTTTCCCCCAAGGATTATCAGGCTTTTGCCCATCCCTGCTTGAAGGAGATATTCAACGCCTTTCCCCGGGCGGTGAAGATTTTTCACAACGACACGGACAATCCGGTTTCCTTCCGGTTTTTGAAAGACCTGGGCATCCACATTTTGAATTTCACCCATTTGCAGCCATTGCCGAAAGTGCGGGAGCTGGCGGGGCCGGATATCTGCCTGCTGGGCAATGTTCCACCGCTGGAGGTTTTGGTGCGGGGCACGCCGCAACAGGTGGCGCACGCCGCCGCGGAATGTCTGCGGGCGCATCCTTCCCGGCGGGGTTTGATATTGTCTGCCGGGGGCGGCACTTCGCCCGGAACCCCCGGGGAAAACGTGGCGGCCCTGGCCGACGCAGCGAGGCAAGCGGAGGAGCAACATGCTTAAAATCGCCATTCTAGGCGCGGGGGCCGTAGCGGACAGTCATATCCAGGCCTATCAGAAACTGAAGGACCAGTGCCGCATTGTGGCGGTGGCCGATTTATATCCCGAAAAGGCGGCCGAAAAAACCGCCAGGCATCAACTGGAGGCGGTGGTTTGTGGCAGCCACCAGGCGTTGCTGGGCGCGGTGGATTTTGACGCGGTCTCCGTATGCCTGCCGCCGTTCGGGCACGCTGGCGCCACGGTGGATCTGCTGCGGGCCGGGAAACATGTGCTGGTGGAAAAGCCGATGGCCACCTCGCTGCGGGAATGCGACGACATGCTCGCCGCCGCGGAAACCACGGGATGTCAGCTGTCCGTGGTGGCTCAAAACCGCTTCAAAACCCCGATGATGAAGTTGAAGCGAGTGCTGGAATCGGGGTTGGCTGGCCGCATCCTGCACGCCCAGGTGGATTCCTACTGGTGGCGCGGTGAAAAATATTACGACCTCTGGTGGCGGGGAACCTGGGCCAAGGAAGGGGGCGGCTGCACCATGAACCACGCGGTCCATCACCTGGATCTGTTCCAGTGGATGATGGGCATGCCGGCCCGGCTGCAGGCGGTGACGGCGAATCTGTGCCACGCGAACTCGGAGGTGGAGGATTTTTCCACTGCCATCCTGGTTTATCCCGATGGCGCGGTGGGGCAGGCCACCGCTTCGCTGGTGCACCACGGCGAGGAGCAGCAGTTGGCCTTCCAATGCGAGCATGCCAAAGTGGCCGTGCCGTGGCAGGTCAAAGCGGCCCGGCAAAGGGACAATGGATTCCCGGAGGACCATGCCGGGCTGGTGGCTGAAATCCAACAATTTTATGACCAGCTTCCCGCCCTGGCCGCGGAGGGGCATGACGGGCAGATCGCCAACTTCCTGGCGGCCATCCAGGGCCGGGAACCCTTGCTGGTTACCGGGCGGCAGGGCCGGCAAACCCTGGAGTTGATCACCGCCATTTACCAATCCGCCCACCTGGGGGGAATTGTGGAACTGCCTCTGCCGGCTGACGCGCCGTTTTACACCAGCGAAGGCATTCTCAAGCAGGCCCGCCATTTCCATGAAAAGACCCGGAGCATCGAGAATTTTGCCAGCAACGAGATTACCCTGGGCCGCAATTACGGCCGTTGATCGCCATGCAAAAAACTGACGGCATGAATTACGCGCCGCAAGGCAAGGCCCGGCCGGTTTGCGTCCCGGGCGAGTTCCCCTTCGCGGCCATCGGATTGGACCACGGCCACATTTATGGCATGTGCAATGGTTTGCGCGAGGCCGGGGGCACTCTGGAGTGGGTGTTTGATCCGGACCCCGCGAAGGTCGCCGCCTTCCGCAAAACCTACCCGGAAGTGAAGGCAGCCGGAACGGAGGCCGAAATCATGGAAAATCCGCGGGTGAAGCTGGTGGCCAGCGCGGCCATTCCCTGCCAGCGCGCTCCGCTCGGCTTGCGCGCGATGGACCACGGCAAGGATTTCTTCGCGGACAAACCGCCTTTCACCTCGCTGGAGCAGTTGGCGGTGGTCCGGCAGAAAACGGCCGCCACCGGACGGAAATATGCGGTTTATTATTCCGAACGGTTGCACGTGGAAGCGGCGGTTTATGCCGGCCAGTTGATCCAGCAAGGCGCCTTGGGGCGGGTGCTGCAAGTCATCGGCTTGGGGCCGCACCGGCTCAACGCCCCGACCCGGCCGGATTGGTTTTGGGATCCCCGGCAGTACGGGGGCATCCTGGTGGACATTGGCAGTCACCAGATCGAACAATTCCTGCACTTTGCCGGCGCCAGCGAGGCCCGGGTGCTGCACAGCAAGGTCGCCAATTATAACCACCCGGAACACCCCGAATTCCAGGATTTCGGCGATGCCACCCTGCTGGCCGGCAATGGCGCCACCTTCTATTTCCGGGTGGATTGGTTCACCCCCAAAGGGGCCAGCTGCTGGGGCGATTGCCGGGCCATGATCCTCGGCACTGAAGGCACGCTCGAATTGCGCAAATATCTTGACCTGGCTCGGGACGCCCAGGGCGACCACGTATATCTGGTGGACCACGCCGGGGAACACCATTGGGCGGTGAATGGCCAGGTTGGCTTCCCCTATTTCGGGCAATTGATCCAGGATTGCTTGAACCGCACTGAACTGGCCATGTCCCAGCGACATGCTTTCCTGGCTGCCGAGCTTGCCCTGCAGGCGCAAGCCCAGGCGGTCTGCATCACCAGCCAGGCTGCCCCGGTTTGATTTCCCGGAGACGGCCGGTTATGGGGGGCCACTCCGTGCTGTCAAACCACCCTGGTTGGCCGAATCTTGGGGAAATACAACCAAGGCTGTCCGAGGTCGTCATTCTCCGCAAAGTAGATCTGGCCGTCGCGGCCGGTAACTGCATCGCCAAAGACGTAGCTGTGCCGGCGCCGTTCCAGGACTGACAAGGCGACCCCTGGTTTGCGGTTTGGCGGTTGGCCGGATCACCACCCCGGTGGCGGCTTTCATCGTGCGGGAGGCAGCGGCAGCCTTCCTTGGGGACCATGGTGTCCCGCCACTGCACCTGGTCTTCCCGATTGCCTTTTGGCCAAGAGCAGCCATGCCTTTTGCTCGTGGTGGCTGGTTGAGCCGGAGGTTTACACGCAACAAATAATTGAAGCCAGTTATGAAACAAACACCTGAGAGGCAAGTGGCAGGAAGTGTGTTATTTTACACCTTAGGGGGCAGTCCTCCTGTTCCTGTTGGCAATTAGTTAACATAGGTTCTTTCCCCCCAGAGCCCGGATTTCGATGGAAAACTGCATCAGCAATATGAAGCGGTTGAGCGGTGCAAAAGAATTATGGGCGGTGGAAAACCGGAAAACCAACGGCACCCCCTGTTCGATGAGCAATCTAGCGCCTGCGTAAATCAAGATCGAACCCAAATGCGCCTTGGGAAACAACCCTTATCTTGTCTCGGTTTCACCCCGGGGCGGCGCTTGGAACGCGGCAAACGCCCAAAGATGCTGCTCGTTTCGCAGGCACAGACGGTTGCCAACCAGTGCGGGAGTCGCCGTCAACTTCTCCTTCAAATCGGCGCGGCCGAGCTTCGACATCTGGTCCCCTGCGGCGACCACGGTAACCACGCCTGCGTCCGAGCAGAAGTAGATCCGCCCGGAGGCAGCAACCGGCGAGGCAATGTATTGACCGCTGGCACCCAACCGTTGATCGTAGATTTCGCGACCCGTGACCGGATCAAGGCATTTGACCAATCCGCCATTCCGGACGAGGTACAGGCGTTCCCGGTAGTACTGACATTTTGGCGTTAATGTGAGTGGTCTCGTTTGAGCGCGCTTCGCCCCAAAGGATTAGCTCGTAACTCACCGCGAAGATCGGCCGCCTGAGGTTTGCGCGCCTCACACCAACAAAATCCCTCAGAAATCACTCAACACTAGTAGCTTACAGCGATAAACACCACTCGCATTAACGCCAAAATGTCAGTTACAACCAATACCGGCTGGACCGCCCTCCAGGACACCAACGCCAGGGGGTTAGGCCCCATGCCG
>CAIMWS010000495.1 GCA_903845125.1 uncultured Verrucomicrobiota bacterium | reverse complement strand
TTTTGCTCTTCGATCGAAAGGTTAGAATGCGTCATGCCGAACATTGTCTATAACCTAGACAATACGGCCAGCAAAAAAACCAACCAATACAGGTTCGGTTTGAGTTTCTCCCCAATCTACCAACTAATTTTTCCTACACCCGACCGGTAATACCGCCCGCAGGAAGGAAACCATTGGCAATGAAAACTCTCGGTCCCGGGAAAAACGTCAAAAAAACGAAGCCCGTGAAGGCACGCGCCACGATTCGCCCGGGAGTTGAGCCGTCCAGCCAGCGCGGGAGGTCGATGGAGTTGGGGGGATCAGGCTCCCAAGGCGGCCAGGCGGTCTTCGATGTCCTGGTTCATCAAGGGTTCGATGAGACAGTCGATGTCGCCTTCCAGGAACGCAGGCAGATTATACATGGTCACCTCGATGCGGTGATCGGTGACGCGGTTTTGGGGGAAATTGTAGGTGCGGATGCGTTCGTTGCGTTCACCGGTGCCCATTTGGGCTTTCCGTTGGGCGGACAATTTGGCGCTTTCCTCGGCGAGTTTGCGCTCCAAAAGGCGGGACCGCAGCACAGTCATTGCCTGGGCCTTGTTTTTCTGCTGGGAGCGCTGGTCGGCAATGCGGACTATCAGGCCGGTGGGCTTATGGATGATCTGCACCGCCGAGTCGGTGGTATTGACCCCCTGGCCCCCAGGGCCGGACGCCCGACACACGGTGATTTCGAGTTCCTCCGGCTTAATCTCCAAGTCCACTTCCTGCGCCTCGGGCAAAACCGCCACGGTGGTGGTGCTGGTATGGATGCGCCCCTGGGCCTCCGTGGCGGGAACCCGCTGAACCCGGTGCACCCCGCTCTCGTATTTAAGAATCTTGAAGACATCGGCGCCGGTGACGCTGAAGATAATTTCCTTGTAACCCCCAAGATCCGAAGGGCTTGCGTCGAGCGTTTCCACCTTCCATTTGCGCCCTTCGGCGTAGCGCACATACATCCGGTAAAGGTCAGCGGCAAACAGGGAAGACTCCATGCCCCCGGCGCCGGCCCGGATTTCCACGATGGTGTTGCGGGAATCGACCGGATCGGGCGGGATGATCCCACGCTGAACGGCCAAAGCCAGGCGTTTGGTCTCATTTTCGAGGCGTGTGACCTCCTCCTGAGCCATCAAGCCCATCTCGGATTCCTTGGCTTCGGACTCCAAGAGCGCACGGTTATCCGCCAGATCGGCCAGAACCTTGAGGTAATCGTCGCTGGTGGCCAGCAATTCCTTCAAACGCGCGTATTCCTTGCCCAATTCCTGGGCGCGCTGGTTGTTTTCGAAGGTCTTGGGGTCACTCAGCGTCGCCTCCACCTCAAGGAAGCGGCGCTTGAACTTCTCGATGTAAGGACGCAGGTCCATATCGCCTGGAAACAGTACGCCCGCAGTAAAGCATAAAGCTCTGCGGGCGAACGAAATGCAGCTGCTAACGTTTCCGCTTCTTGGGCAGTGCGGCGGCGGCCGCCTGGGCGGCGGCGGTCTTGGCCAACCGCTGCTGGAATTTATCCACGCGCCCGGCGGTATCGACGAATTTCTGGGTGCCGGTATAGAATGGGTGACAGGCGTTGCAAATACCGATCAGGATGGTCGGCCTGGTGGAACGCGTCTTGATTATGTTGCCGCACGCGCACCGGATCTCCGCATCCACATATTTAGGATGAATCTTATCTCTCATAAAAAGGCCAATCAACGTAGCAGCCCTGGCGCGGGTGGCAAGTGTGAATTTTAGGCATTTTGCCGATTGACATCCCGCCACCCCCGGAAGCTACGCTAGATCCGAGCCGGAGCATCCCGGTTCGACACTGAAAAAGTCATGAATCCGCAACCAAACCACCCCTTGGCGGAGGGATCGGCCTGCCCGATCCCTTTCAGCGATTACCCGCATGTTCTCCTGGCCCACGGCGGGGGGGGCCGGCTCATGGACCAGCTGATCGCCAAAATGATGCTGGCCGCTTTCGACAACCCCCAGCTCAATGCCCGCCACGACGGCGCGGTGTGCCAGGTAAACGATGCCCGCCTGGCCTTCACCACCGAGTCCTTCGTGGTGCGGCCGCTCTTTTTCCCGGGCGGTGACATCGGCACGCTGGCCGTCAACGGGACGGTCAACGACCTGGCCATGTGCGGCGCCCGCCCTTTGTTCCTGAGCTGCGGGATGATCCTGGAGGAGGGCCTGCCGATGAACGATTTGTGGCGGATTGTGCAATCCATGAAAGCCGCCGCAGCGGCGGCCGGGGTCCAGATTGTCACCGGGGACACCAAAGTGGTGGATAAGGGCAAGGGGGACGGCATTTTCATCAACACCGCCGGCCTCGGGGTGGTGGAGCATGGACAGATCATCGCGCCGGCCAGCGTGCAACCGGGGGACCAGATCCTGTTAAGCGGGGATATCGGGCGCCACGGCATGGCGATCATGGCGGTGCGCGAGGGACTGGCCTTTGAAAGCACCATCCTGAGCGATTGCGCCCCTCTGAACGGAGCGGTTCAGGATCTCCTCCAGCGGGGGTTGGTGCCGCATTGCCTGCGCGACCTGACCCGCGGCGGCCTGGCGAGCGCGCTGGCGGAAATCGCCGAAACCGCGCGGGTGGGCATCCATTTCCGACAACCGGCGGTGCCGGTCGAGGAAGAGGTGCAGGGCGCTTGCGAACTGCTGGGTCTGGACCCGCTTTACGTGGCCAACGAAGGGCGGTTCATCGCCATCGTCCCGGCCGCCAGCGCGCCCGCCACGCTGGAGGTTTTGCGCGCCCACCCGGTCAGCGCCGGGGCCACTGTGATCGGCGAAGTTACCGCCACCTCCCCCGGCTTGGTGACCATGACCAATACCGTGGGCACCCGGCGCATCGTGGACCGCCTGAGCGGCGAGCAGTTGCCGCGGATCTGCTGACCGGCGGGGGATTATTTGGGGCGGCGGCCCAGCCAGTAACGAACAAACGACAGCAGCCCGGAAAAACGGTAGCTGGGATCTATATAGCGGCCGATCACGTAAAACGCGAAATAATAGGCGCGGCAAAACGCCCAGACACACAAGCCGAGCAGCAGGGCGGTCTGGAGCGTGGGGGCCTCCAGGATCAGCAGCGCGGCGGAACCGGCGCCCAGCACCACAAACAAGGCGCCCTTCAGCCACATCAGCCGGGGATCTTCCAAGTCACGCACGGGATTGCCCAGGGCAGTGAACCTTCAAATCTCCGATCCCGTGCATCCGGAAGAGCCCCGCGCACTTATTGGGGCAGCACCCATGGCTGCCGGTAACTGGCGCTTACCAGCCGGTTGGCTTCGGGATCGTCCTGGATCTTTTCCGTGGCGGGATCCCACACGATCTTGCGCCCGGTGCGCAGGGCGATGTTGCCCAGGTGCGCCACGGTGGAAATATGGTGCCCCACCTCCAGGTTTTCCACTGGTTGCTGACGGGATTTCACGCAGTCCAGGAAATTGCGCACATGGGCGGGGCGGGGATCGGCACCGCCGGGGTATTTTCTGGATTCCAACGAGTCTTTGGCTGGTTCGCGGATGATTTCCCAGCCGCTGTCGTTGATGACGAGGGTGCCTTCCGTGCCGGTGAAGGACATTCCCCAAGGCCGGTTGTAGAGGCCCAGCCCCACGCCCACCTTGTGCTCCCAGACCATGGTGTAGGAGGGGAATTCGTAAACCGTGAGCTGGGTGTCCGGCGTTTCGGAATTATCCTCCAGCACGTATTTGCCCCCGCTGGAGAGGACCGCCTTGGGCGGCTGCGGCCCCATGGCCCACAGCAGGACCTGAAGCAGGTGCACGCCCCAATCGGTCATCAGGCCACCGGCGTAGTCCCAGAACCAGCGGAAGTTGAAATGGAACCGGTTGGGATTGAACGGGCGCTTGGCCGCCGGCCCCAGCCAGAGATCGTAATCGACGCCCGCGGGGGGCGCGGCATTGGGCGGATTGCCGATGGATTTGATCCAATCCAGGTAGGCCCAGGCCCGCACGAGGCCCACTTTGCCCAGCTTGCCGGATTGCACCCACTCCACCACCTTCGCATAGGTCGGGCAGCTGCGCCGCTGGGCGCCCATCTGGACAATCCTTTGGTGCCGTTGCGCCATGTTGAGCATGGCCCGGCCTTCGGAGATGGTGGTGGCCAGCGGCTTCTCCACGTAAACATCCTTGCCGGCCTGGCAGGCGTAAATGGTTGGCAAGGCATGCCAGTGGTCCGGAGTGGCCACCAGCACGGCGTCCACTTCCCGGCTTTCAATCACCTTCCGGAAATCGGCGGCCACGGACGGTTTGTGGCCACGCTTCTGCTCCACGAGCGCGGCGGCCTCGGCCGCCTTGCCGGGATCCACATCGCACACCAGCGTGCAATCCACTTCCGGGTTGAGCAAAAACGTGGCCAGGTCGCCCTTGCCCATGCCGCCGCAGCCCACCACGCCCAGCCGGATCTTCGCGCTGGGGGCGGTTTGCCCGGAGGTGGAGACGGCGCTGAACATGGGCATGGCGGCCGCGGCCAGGGCCGCCTGTCCGAGGAATTGTCTGCGTGTGTGCGATTTCATGGCGGCAGTTTCGGCCAATTTTGCGGGGCGTCAATTCCATTCTCCCAGGGAGCGCGAGCCGGAATATCCCACGACCGCCCGGTGGGGAACGCCTTCGAGCTTCAATCACCCGATGCTTACAGGTTGCGGATTTGGGGCCACAAGGGCTCCAAATCGTGGTCGCTCAAGGCCAGTTCCTTCATTTTGTCCGGCGGGCTGATTTGGAAGGCTTTCAGGAGCCAATCCCAAGCCAGCTCCAACTGGCCCAGTTGGGCGGCGTAGCAGGCCAGGTTGTAAGGGAAGGAGGCATTGCCGGGAAAGTTGCCGATGACCTTGTGGAGGGCATTATAGGCTTCCTGGGCACAGCCGGAAAAATAAAGGGCGTTGGACTGGTTGATCCAACCGTTGGAGTTATGGGGGTCCGCCTGGATCATTTCCCGGGCCACCGCGAGGCAGGCGGGCCAATCTTTGAGGCGCGCGTAAACGTTCCAGCGCAGCAATTGTACATCGGGATGGGGCCACGATTCCGGGCTCAAGCGGGCCAGGTCCGCCAGCGCTTCCCGGGGGTTGCCCAGCTCCATCCAGCCTTCCGCTGACCGGAAATGATGCAGATCCGGCGGTTCCAATGGGTTCATGATGGACATGTCATTGCCCATGGGTTACGACGAACGGTGGAAAAATGCAATCCTGGGAAACCATCTGGCTGGGTCTGCTGGCTTTTGTGGCGGGTTTTGTGGATGCCGTGGTGGGCGGCGGCGGCCTGATCCAAATGCCGGCCTTGTTTGTCCTGCTGCCGCCGCCGCTGTCCAGCACCGTGGCGTTGGTGCTGGGCACGAACAAGCTATCCTCCTTTTGCGGCACCAGCATGGCGCTGGCCCAATATGCCCGGCGCGTGCGCCTGAACTGGCGGTCCATCCTGCCGGCGGGGATCATGGCGCTGGTCTTCTCGGGAGTGGGCGCCGCGTGTGTGACCCTGCTCAGCAGCCGTTTTTTGAAGCCGCTGATTTTTTTACTCCTGGTGGGGGTGGCCGTTTTCACTTATGCGCGGAAAGACCTGGGGCGGCACCATACCCCCCGGTTTGCACCCGGCCGGGACCAGTACTGGGCCATGGTGGTGGGGGCGGGCATCGGTTTCTACGATGGTTTTTTCGGCCCCGGTACGGGCAGTTTCCTGCTGTTCATATTCATCGGCGTGTTCGGCTTCGATTTTCTGGCGGCGACCGCCAGCGCCAAGGTGATCAATTTCGCCACCAACCTATCCGCAGTGGCTTACTTCGCCGCCACCGGTCACATCCTCTACCAATATGCGGTGCCGATGGCGGCCTGCAATATCCTGGGAGCCATCCTGGGCAGCCGCCTGGCGATGCTCAAGGGCAACACCTTTGTGCGCGGCTTTTTCCTGGCGGTGGTGAGCCTGATGATCCTGCGCTTTGGCTACGACCTGGCCCGGTAGCGAGCCTGGGCCGTCACTCGAATTTCTGCCCGGGTTGGAGACTGCAGCCGGAGAGGAATTCCTGGGCGGTCATCCGGCGTTTGCCCTCGCGTTGCAGGGAAATCACCCGCAAGGCGGATTCGCCGCAGGCCACCACCACCCCGGAGGCTTCGGCCAGCAAAATCTCCCCCGGCGCGCCATGCATGCAAGGCTCCACGCCCGCCTCCCATACCTTGAGCGTTTGCGGTTGGCCGCCGTGGTTGAAATGGGTGTAAGCGCCAGGCCAGGGAGTGAAGGCGCGGATGCGGTTCCAAAGAGCGCGGGCGGGCAATTTCCAGTCCAGGCAGCCTTCCTCCTTGGTGACTTTGGGGGCGTGGGTGGCCAGTTCCGGCTTTTGTGGCTGGGGCACGGTTTTTCCCGCCAAATAATCCGGGAGGGTGGCCAGCAGCAGTTCAGCGCCGAGCTTGGCCAGGCGATCATGCAAAGTCTGGGCGGTATCGGATTCCTGGATCGGGGTGGCCCGGAGGGTCAGGATATCCCCGGTATCCAATCCCGCATCCATTTTCATGATGGTGATGCCGGTTTCAGGCTCGTCGGCCAGGATGGCCCGCTGGATGGGCGCCGCACCGCGGTATTTGGGCAGGAGCGAGCCATGGACATTCAGGCAGCCCCAGCGCGGCAGATCCAGCACCACGGGCGGCAAAATCTGGCCGTAGGCCGCCACCACGATGAGGTCGGGCTTCCAGCCGGCCACTTCCTGGACGCCTTCCGGCCGGCGCAGCCGTTCCGGCTGGAAGACCGGCCGGCCCAACCGCAGCGCGGCGTTCTTGACCGGCGGCGGCTGCAGCTTCAGCTCCCTTCCCTTGGGGCGATCCGGCTGGGTACAGACCGCCACCAGATCATAATCCGGGCAGGCGGCCAGGGCCTCCAGACTGGGGCAGGCGAAATCGGCGGTCCCCATGAACACGACGCGCGGCTGGGGCATATTCCTTAAGCGGGCCGCGGAAGCATCGCCAGGAGGCTTTGCAGGACCAGGATGGGCGGTTGGATGGCGTCGATAGTCCGCACCAGATCGGGACCATAATAGGCGAGGACCGGCTTGGTTTCCTTGTCGTAAAGGCTCAGCCGGGCAATGATCACTTCCACGTTGGCGTCATCCAGCCGGTTATCCCGCAGGGCGCGCCGTTGCAAACGGGCCACCAGCTTGCTCCGGTCCGGACAGGTCAGGTTGAAAACGGCGATGACATTCAGCGTGTCCGCCAGCATCTTGGCCTGGTAAATATTGCGGGGCAGGCCGTCCAGCACCAGGGTATCCATCTCCGGCCGGAACTGGCCGGAACGGGTGCGGTTCTCGATGTAGGTACGCCAGAGGCGGATGGTGTATTCGTCCGGCACCAGCTCGCCCCGGCTGGAATATTCAATGAACGTGCGGCCCAACTCGCTTTCCACGGTCAGGTTGCGGAACACCTCGCCACAGGCGCAGTGGTAAAAATTGGGGACGGTGCCCAATATCTTGCCCTGGGTGCCCTTGCCGGCTCCCGGTGCTCCGATCAAAAGAACGGTGTTAAATTTCATAGCTGCTCAATCTTTATTACGGGCGTGCAAGGTAACTCAACGGCACGGAAAAGGCCAGCCCTTTGCATGGAAATATTTTATGGGCTGATTCATTCCTGCTAATAATCCAGGCCAAACTCCACCGGGACTCCAAGCCGGGCTTGCCCAGTTGGCTGCGCGCATCCTTCAGACCGCCTTCTTTCCGGCCGGCCTCGGGCCGACGAATGGGCACGGCGGAGGACCGCGTCCGGCAACACCCTTTCGAGGTATGCTTTGCAATATGCGCGGTGGAATGTCAAACCCGTTTTCCCGTTCCTGGAGTCAAACCAGGAGTCAAACCAGGTATTGCAGCTTTTGCGCCATTCCGTTAGGTTGGCGGTTGAAACTCAATCGCTGGCCGCCTTGGAGACGGCTTGAATGAATGAACTCATCAAAACAAGTCCTGCACCTGCTATGAAAGCTAACGTATTGTTGCTGTTAGGTTTGCTGGCGGCAGCGCCCGCCCAAGCCGATTACAAAACCGCCATCCTGGCGGACAATCCGGCTGGTTACTGGCGCCTGGGAATGCTGCCCGCCACCAGCTACGCCGCCAACCTCGGCTCCGCCGGCGAGACGGCCAGCGCGGCCATCGGTTTCTCCGTCAACCTCGCGCGTCCCGGGGCGCTGGCAGGGGACACCAACCAGGCTATGCAATTCACCGGCAACGCCAACTCCCGCCTGGTGGCGCCTTTCAACGAGGCACTTAATCCGGCCGGCTCCTTCTCGGTGGAATTCTGGATGAACACGGCTCTGGGGTCGGGTTCCGCTCTGGCACCGGTTTACTCCCGGGGCGGCAATCCGGGTTACATCGTTTATATCCAGGGGGATGGCAGCCTCCAGTTCCTCCAGTGGGTCGGTTCCTGGCAGGCGGCATCCACCGGGGCGGGGAAGGTGGCGCCTTTGGTGGGCAAGTGGATTCATGTGGCCTGCGTCTTCGATGCGGCGGCGGGCGCCAGCGGCAACGGTATGCAATACCTCTATACCAATAGCGTGCTGGCCGGATCCAATGAGTTGACGGCCCCATTTCAGAACAACACTTCCGGCAGCTTCAACATCGGGGATCGCAATTACTCCGGATTGCTCGACGAGATGGCGGTCTTCGATACCGCCTTGAGCCCGGAGCGGATCCAGGCCCATTACCAGTCTGGCACCAACCCCGCCGGCAATTACAAGGCCGCCGTGCTCGCGGACACGCCAGTGGCCTACTGGCGCCTGGATGAAACCGTGCCCACCAAAGGCATTGTGAACCTGGGTTACCTGGGCGCGGCCGCCGACGGCATCGCCAATGGCACCCTCTCCTTGGTCGCGGACACTCCGCTGAAGGGTGACACCGACCAGGCCATGAATTTCACCGGCGGCGGCTATGTGAGCCTGCCCTACCAGGCCCAGCTGAACGCCACCAACATCTTCTCCTACGAAGTTTGGTATAACGAGGACGCCGGCTCCAGCGGCATCCGCTGCCCGCTCTGGTGGCGCGACGAGCCCGCCTTGGGGGATACCCGTGGCTGGGTGCATTACCTGATGGATGGCTTCGATCCAGCTTTGGGCGGACGCGGCCATTTTTTCCAATCCTCCGACGCCTACACGACTTGGAACGGGTTGGGCTCAGCCACCCTCTTTGCCCAGGGTGAATGGCAGCACCTGGTCTGCACTTACGACGGCAAGAACAAGCGCATCTTTTTGAACGGAGTTTTGATCGCCGTCAGCACCACGGCCAAGCTGAAGGTCAAGCCGGTCCAGCGGGCGGTCACCACCATCAGCAGCACCGCCTATCCCTTCCTGGGCAGCCTGGACGAAGTGGCCATTTACACCAATGCCCTCGCCGCGGAACAGATCCAGGCGCATTGGAAGGCGGCGCGGGGAGTCAATCCGCCGGCGGTGGTCGCCACCTTCGCCGCGCAGCCCGTGGGGGCCACCAATTTCGAGGGGGCCACGGTCACGCTCACCGCCTTGGTTCTGGGCACTCCGCCGTTCGATTTCCAGTGGCTTAAGAATGGCGCCACGGTGACTGGCCAGACCAATCTCACCCTCAAGCTCTCCCCGGTGCGCATGGTCGACGCAGGCGATTACGCGTTGCGCGCGAGCAATCCCGCCGGGGCGGCCACTTCGGACCCAGCCACGGTCAAGATTGTGACCGCGCCGGCCTCCATCACCCAGCAGCCCAAAGCGATCACCCGCCTGCAGGGCGCCAGCGCCACCTTCACCGTGGGTGCGGGCGGTTCCGAGCCGCTGGCATTCCAATGGTTGAGCAATTCGGTGGCCATTCCCGGCGCCAACGCTGCGTCCCTGGTGCTGAACAACCTCCAGCCGGCATTCGCCGCCGATTACAGCGTGGTGGTCACCAACACGGCCGGCAAGGCCACCTCCAATCCGGCGGGCTTGACCATTGTTCCCGCGGCTGCCAGCAGCTATGCCGCCGCCATAGTCAAGGATGCCCCGGTGGCTTTTTGGCGCCTGGATGATACCTCCACCACCGCCCTGGATCTCGTGGGCGGGCATGATGGCGTTTACGATGCCGGCCTCAACCTGGGGGTGAACGGGCCGCTCCTGGGCGATCCGGACAAAGCGGTCAACTTCCCGGGGGTTGGCGGCCTCACCGTCCCTTGGAACGCCGACCTGAATCCCTTCAACGGCTTCAGCGTGGAATTCTGGGTGCGGCCCGATCCCGCCGGCGCCGGTGCCGAACGTGCGTTGTTCGCCTCCCGGACCACGGCCAGTGGCTGGCATTACGGCTATTACCTCGCCCTGAACGCCTCCGATGAGTGGCAGTTTAATACCGGTCATAAAACCTCCGGGGTCTCCTCTCTGCGAAGCGGAGGCACCATTGACCAGGCCTGGTATCATTTGGTGGCTACGTTTGATGCCGCCAGCGGCGAGAAAAACCTTTATCTGAATGGCCAGCTGCTCACCAATTCCGTTGAGGCGGTCGGAACTTTCGCCCCCAATAACGATGTCAACGTCGGTATTATCAGCGACCAAACCGCCGCCAAAACCGGCGCCACCGACCCGTATAGCAATGAGGGCCTCTACTTCACGGGCGATATGGATGAGATCGCCTTTTACAATTATCCCCTGACGGCCGCCCAGGCGGGGCGGCATTACCAGGTGGCCACCGCGCCGGCGCCCGTCGCACCGACCCTGGCAATTTCGGCGGCGAACAGCCAGGTGATCATCACCTGGTCCCGGGGTTTACTGCTCCAAGCGGAGAGTGTTGCGGGGCCGTGGACCACCAATTCCGCGGCCGCTTCGCCCTATAGCTTCAAGCCGGCCAATGCCCGGCAATTCTTCCGGGTGGTGGCGCCGTAAACACAGGGTACGTTGAAAAACGCCTGGAACACAGGTGCGGATCCACCGGCCCGGTTGGTCCGCACCGCGGCGTTTGAGTGAGAAAACGATGGCCAAAAAGGCGGGGTGAAACGCGGGCCGGTGGCCCGATCAGCCTTTGATGCAGCCGATGGGTACCAGTTTGGCCACCTTGTTGGAAATGCCGGCAATGGAGCAGGTGTCCACCACGCTGGTGACATCCTTGTAGGCTTCTGAAAGTTCTTCGTCCAAGGTCTTGCGGCTCTGGCCCCGCACCACGATGCCCCGGTCCGCCATTTCCCGGGCGATGTCGCGCCCTTTGGCGGCGCGCAGGGCCTTTTCGCGGCTCATGGCCCGACCCGCGCCGTGGCAGCAGCTCCCGAAGGTATCCATCATGGCCTGGCTGGTTCCGGTGAGCACATAAGAATAGCGGCCCATATCCCCGGGAATGAGGACTGGCTGGCCGATTTCCCGGTAGGCGGCTGGAATTTCCGCCGAACCCGGTGCAAAGGCCCGCGTGGCCCCTTTGCGGTGCACGCACAGGGGGCGCTCCACCCCGTCCACCACGTGGGTTTCGATTTTGGCGATATTGTGTGCCACCTCGTAAATAGTGCGCAGGCCGATGTCCCGGCGGTCCGTCCCGAGCACTTTCTCAAAGCCCAGCCGGGCGTGGTGGGCGATGACCTGGCGGTTGGCGAAAGCGTAATTGATCGCGCAGCGCATGGCGCCCAGGTAGGCTTGGCCTTCATCGGATTCAATGGGGGCGCAAGCCAGCTGGCGATCCGGCAGCTCAATGTGGTATTTGCGCGCGGCACGTTCCATCTTGCCCAGCGAATCGTCGCATACCTGATAGCCAAAACCCCTTGATCCACAGTGGATTATGATGGTCGTCTGGTTGAGGAACAAGCCCATGGCCCGGGCCGCCACGGCATCGAAGATCTCCGCCACGTAGCCGATTTCCAGAAAATGATTTCCCGAACCCAAGGTGCCCAACTGCTCCAGGCCCCGGAGCCAGGCCCGGTCGCTGACCTGGGAGGTGTCGAACCCGGCGATCTCGCCGTTTTCCTCGATATATTCCAAATCTGACTCCACGCCGTATCCCTGGGAGACGGCCCAGCGCGCCCCTTGCTGGCTCACTTTTTTCAGCTCCTCCCGGGACACGCTCAAGGCACCCGCCGAACCGACGCCGGTTGGCACCCGCTTGAACAGATCTTCAATCAAGCTTCGCAGCCTTGGCCGGATATCGTCGATGTTCAGCTTGGAGGCCAGCAACCGTACCCCACAGTTAATATCATAACCCACGCCTCCGGGGGAAACCACCCCCTCTTTGAGGTCAAAAGCCGCCACACCCCCAATGGGAAAACCGTATCCCCAGTGGATATCCGGCATCGCCAGCGAAGCTTTAACAATACCGGGAAGCTGGGCCACGTTGGTTGCCTGTTGAGGGGCATTATCGCTCTGGATGCTGGACAGCATCTTTTCGGTGGCGTAAATACGGGCTGGCACGCGCATCCGGCCGGTGGGCTCAATTTCCCACAACGCCTCGTTGATTTTTTTGAAATGAAATTCGCTCATGGGCCGCAAGTGGTTATAGATCAAAAAGGATTTGCGCCTGGTAAACACCTTGTTCCTGAGTGATTGCCAAACCATGGTAAGTGACCGCCTTGATTTCGGTATAAATCACATGCCGGGCGGGATCAATCGGCTCCCCCCAAACTTTAGCGCTCAATTGGTGCTCGGAGACTTCCATTACCTCGAACCGGCAATAAACCCGGTGTTTGATATTGTGGAAAAAGTTCAATTCCGATAGCCATTTAACCAATAAGCCAGGTAAATCATCAGCGTTAACGTTAATCTCGATTTCCTCTACGGCTCGGACTGATTCCATTTCCGTGAGGATGGTAAACATGCCCCAAGCGCACCGGCTGAATAATTGCTTCAGGTCCCCTGCGTTAACCAGGATGCCGCGGTCGGCGGTGTGGTCGAATTCCTGAAGCCAGGAATTGGCTGGCGCGTCATGGTTATTAAGGTTCATGGCTGAATGGCGCTCTCGCTATGCCAGCCAACCAATAGCAGAATATTCGCCAAATGCAACGCTGACCGTGGTATATTGCCCCGAATGCAGGGAAAGAATGGGAAGTAAAGAAGGCTGTTTTGGATAAACACATCATATTGTTTGATGGGGAATGCGTTTTTTGCCAGACGCAGGTTCGCTGGCTGCGCCGTCTTGATTGGCGCCACCAGTTCGACTGGCTGCCCAATGCGCAACGGTTTTCCGCCAGGCGAAGCCTCCCCGATCTCGATCCCCAAGCTCTGGATGCAGCCATCCATTGCGTCACTCAAAGGGGTGAAATCCTGCAAAGCAGCCGGGCGTTGCGGTTTGTATTTTTTCGCCTGCCCCTGCTCCTGCCGGTGGCGTTACTCTTATGGATTCCTGGAATGCTATGGCTGGCTGAACGTGTTTACCAGTGGGTAAGCCGCCATCGCCACCACCTAGGCGTCGCTCGGTGTTTCAATACCCCCCCGGCTGATTCCGAACACCTCCCTGAAAAATAAAAAGAAATGATTGGCACGCTCGTGCTGGCTGAGGGCTTGGTTTGGTGATGCGAAACTGCCAGGCCAATGTAGGGTCTCTTAAATAATAAGATATACGAGTTGGCCCGGGAAAAGCGGTTCCTAAAGCCCCACCACCTGGATGGCCCGCTCCTCGCGGGCCACGGTTTCCCAGGTGAGGCGCTGCTCCCACGGGACGGCGGATTGGGCGCTGAACAACAGCAGCCAGCCTTGCCGGGCTCCCAGGGTATCCATATACCGGGAGAGCTGCGTAAGGCCCTCCTCCCGCGTATTCCGGTCCCGGATCAGCTTCATCTCGATGGGGTAACGCCGGCCGGCGTATTCCACGCACACGTCCACCCGGCGGGTGCCCGTGGCGAATTCACGGCTGATTTTGGCGCCCCCGTTGACCACCTGCTGCAGGAAGGCCAGCAGAACGAGGTAGGGCGCCGCTTCCTTGTATTGAAACCGCTCCCGCCATGCCTCGCTGTGGTCCCGCCAGAACTCCTGGAAGCTTTTGAGCAGACCGTCCAGATCGAGGGTCGTGCCGTCCATCCAGCGATGGATCAACTCACGGGGCAGGCTGAACTGCAGGTTTGAATTTAAAGTGCGGGCGATGACCTCATTGTAGATCGGATTGGCGATCATCAGGGTGCCCTGATCATCGCGGATGAGGCCTAAATCCCGGACGAACTGGAAATCGTTCGATTGGCGCTGGATATCGTCCCCTTCCCCCAGCAGCACCGGCTCGATGATCCGCCGCACCCGCTCCTCCTGGAGCCGTTCCAGCAGGCTGTCGATGTGGGTGTCCCGCCGCAGGATGATCTGCTCCGCCGCGTCGTGGGCCATGCCGGCGGTCAATGGCACGGTGAAGTCGTTGCGGCAGGTTTTCACAATCATCTCCCGGGCCAGGGCGTTCACCAGCCACGGCTGGCCGAGGGTCAGCCCCGATACCGCATCCACCAATTCCGGGGGGAATGCCTGGCCGGTGGCATCGGTGTGCTGCTGATAAAGGGCGGCGATCTCGTTCCGGGAAAAATACTTCAAGGTCAGGCTTTCCACGGCGATGTTGAACGGGCTGGCTGAGCCGAGCGTCTGGTTCTCCGACCGCACTTGCACACGGTAATCGCGGATATTGCGCATGCCCACCAAGGCCAGGGAATGTACAAACGGGACGCGCCCCCGGTTCACATAGCCATCCCGCAACTGGCGCAAAAAGGAGATCAACGTCTCCCCGCCCAGGCAGTCGGCTTCGTCGAAGAAAATGACCAGGGGGCGGTCGATGGCTTGGATTAAACTGGTGAGGCAATCCTTGATCCGGGTATTCAGAGGCCAATGGTTTGCGGCCAGCAGCTCAACCTGGGGCTTCAGCTTGGGATGATATCGCAAGGAGGATTCCAAGCACCCCAGCACAGCCGGAATGCCTCGCTCCAGCTCATCCATGCCCTGCACGCTTTCCAGCGAACAATAGATGGCATGAAACTTACCGGTTGAATTGAGCCTCCCTTCCAGGGTGTTCAAGAGCGTGGTTTTGCCGCTTTGGCGAGGGGCGTGGATGACGAAGAAATGCTTCTCCTCGATCAAGTCCATTACACCCGGGCAACGATCCTCCGGGGGGAGCAGATAATGCTCCTCCGGGAAACAGGGGCCGGTAGTGTTAAAGCGTCGCGCCATAACGGAAAAGTAAAGTAAATCGTTGGAACGTTAAAGCCCAAACCGCGAAGTTTATTGTGAAACTGTCGCTTGGGAAAAGAAAGGTGGGGGAATGCCTGATCCAATGGTTTGGGGGCCTTGGCTGGAGGCCATCCGCAAAGCCAAAACCATAGTGTACCTGAATACCATCCAATGAATTCCGCCCGGGAGAAGTCCGCTCAAAGCGGGTGGTCCACCTGGCTTTGCAGCACCTCCCGCACCTTGCGGGCGAGGACCGCCACTTTGAAAGGTTTTTGGATGAAGGGAAGGCCGTCCTCCACTACGCCGTGGCGGGCAATCACATCGGCGGTGTAGCCGGACATGAACAGGTGTTTCAGCTTCGGCTTGAGGAGCTTCACCTGGCGCGCGAGTTCATTCCCATTCATTTCCGGCATCACCACGTCCGTCATCAGCAGGTGGATTTCACCAGGATAAGATTGGACCAACTGGAGGGCTTCCCCGGGGGATGCCGCCGCCAGCACTTGATAACCCAGAGTCTCCAGCGCCCGTTTGCCGATCTTCAAAATCGCCGCTTCATCCTCCACCAGCAAAATGGTTTCATGGCCGCCGGCCGCCGTGGGCGTCGCCGCCGAGGCGGCGGGTTCGGGCGCGGGCAGGCCTTGGTGGCGGGGCAGGTGAATGAGAAAGGTGGTCCCCCGGTCGGGAGCGCTTTCCACTTGGATGAAGCCTTGGTTCTGCTTCACAATGCCGTAAACAGTCGCCAGCCCGAGGCCCGTGCCGCGGCCGGGCCCCTTGGTGGTGAAAAACGGCTCGAAAAGGTGTCCCAGCGTGGCCTGGTCCATGCCGCAGCCCGTGTCGCTCACCGCCAGCAGCACGTAATCCCCGGGGGCCGAATCGGGCTGGGCGGCAGCCTGCTGCTCCTGGAGAGTGAGGTTGCGGGTTTCCAGGATGACCTTGCCAACGCCGTGGATGGCGTCGCGGGCGTTCACGCACAGGTTGGCCAGGACTTGGTCGATCTGGCTGGGATCGACCTTGACCGGCCACAGGCCAGCCCCGGGCAGCCAGGCCAGGTTGATGTCCTCCCCGATGATCCGGCGGAGCATTTTGAGCATGCCCTCCACGGTGCCGTTCAAATCGAGCAGCCGGGGCGTGGCGGTCTGCTTGCGGGCAAAAGCCAGCAGCTGCCGGGTGAGATCGGCCGAGCGTTGCGCACATTGCTGGACCTCCTCGAGGCTCTCGCGCAGAGGACTGTCCTTTGGGAGATCCTCCAGGAGGAGGGCCGTGTGACCAAGGATGGCCTGGAGCATGTTGTTGAAATCGTGCGCCACGCCGCCGGCCAGGCGGCCCACGGATTCCATCTTCTGGGCCTGGTTGAGCTGCGCCTGGAGCTTTTCCCGCTCCTCCTCGGACCGCCGGCGCTCCGTGATGTCGAGCAGGCAGAGCAGCAGGTGGTTCTCATCATCGGCATGAATCCGCGCGGTGGAACCCAGCAGCGAAACGGCCCGGGAATCATTTCCGCGCACGAGGGTGGTGTGATACTCGATGCTGCGATGAACCGTCCCGGTGCGGATGGTGTCCTCCATAGCCAGCCGGAGCCCGCAGCGCGCACAATTGGTTCCGAAGCCGCAGCCTGCTGGATTATCCAGGGCGTTGATGCAGCCGAAAATGCCGCAGGCGCGCCCGCCCGCCATATCTTTATCACTGACGCCCGTGAAGGCGGTGAAGGCCGGGTTGGCATACAGCACCCGGCGTTGCGCGTCCACGACGCACATCATTACCGGCGCGTGGTCGTAGATGGCCTTCAATTCGGACCGGCTGCGGGCCAGCACTTCCTCGGCCCGTTTGCGATCCGTGATGTCCCGCAGGACCACCTGCACCGCCCGGCGCCCGTGCAGCAGGAACGTGGTGCCGGCCACTTCCGCCTCAATGGTCTGGCCGTCCAACCGCAGCAGCTTTTCCTCAAGGGCCGGGGCCGGTTCCCCGGTCAATGCCATTGACTGCATGCGGTTGATAATCCGTTCGCGGAAGTCCGGATGCACCCGGTCCAGCACAGGTGACCCAAGCAGATCCTCCCGGCGCCGCGCCCCGAAAAGCGCCGCCGCCGCATCGTTCACCAGCACAAAGCGGCCATCCTGGTGGACCATGATGGGTGCGGGCGAATTCTCCACCAACTGCCGGAACCGTGCTTCGCTTTCCGCCAGGGCTTCCTGGGCACGCTTCCGTTCGGCGATGTCCCAAGCCAGGTCCGCCAGGGATCCCACCGCCTCGAGATCCTCCGCGACATAATCCGAGGGCTTGTTGCCGACCCCCAGGATGGCCATGATCCGGCCGGCGCGCATCACCGGCACCACCAACTCCCGCACCACTTCCGCGTGGCCGGGCGGCAGCCCTTTGCGATGGGACAGGGAGGCGTAATCGTTATGCACCACCGGCTGGCGCTCACGGATGCAATCCACCCACACACCTGCCTGGTCCACGGGGTAATGCCGCTGGGCCCCTTCCACCCGGCACATTTTCTCCGCGGTGTTGGTGGACCAGGCCTGCAAGGAGAGGGTGATTTGGTCCTCCTCAAGGAAATGGTAAAATCCGATCCGGCTGGTGGTCAGCGCCTCGGCTTCATCCAGGGTGGCGCGCAGCAGTTCCGCCAGGGAATGCTTTTCCGCCAATTCCAGCAAACGCAGGCGGGCCGCCATGACCGCCGGCCGCAGCAGATCCCCCTGGCGGCACCGCGCATTGGTGGTTTCTTCCTGGCTCAGGTGCATGCCGCTAATGGATTGAAGTGTCGATCACACTGCGATTGAAGCGTTTTCAAACCAGAGCGCCAGGCACGTCCCATCCCGCAGGGGACCGCGCTTTTCACAATGGCGTTCTCAGCGAGGAATCGCACAAACAAGATTATAGCCGTACTTCCTGGTTTTGCAAAAAATTCCCGTTGGGGAATGCGGGGTCCGCCGGGAGCCTCCGTTCCCGAAACCAGCCACGAGCGCCCCCGGAAAACGCATTTAATTTTCCGGGGCCGCGGTGGTAACAATTTGGAAATCCCCGTTGTTGTCCACAAACGCGGTGGATTTCGTCCCGGCGAAAGACCGGCCCACCAGGCCGCTTTCGCCAACCGGCTGGCCATCCAAGGTGTAGCGCATCCAGCGCACAGTGGCCGAGCCTTGGGTGGCCATGGGGCCCACCTGCCAGAGGAACAGCACCTCGCCGCGGCGGTTGGCATGGGCGGAGGGGTAAATTTCGTTGTCCTGGCCGGCGGGCGTGGCCACGTGCAGGCGGAAGCTGGTCAAGGCTGGATCGGAGATCGCCCAATAAACCCGCTGGCGGGACATGAACGCGCACAGCAGGCGGCCATCCGGAGTGAAGGTTAATTCCGGCCCGCACATGGGGCAGTAATCAATATTCCAATGGTCCTGGTTCACCCGGAGGGCGGTGAAACGATTCCCGGCGATGGGGCCCTTGAGCACATAAATATCGCGGATGCTGTCGCGTGCTCCGCGGAAGGCCAGGCAAACATTTCCATCCACGTCCGCCCGGGCCCGCATCATGCACATGGAGCAGGCGAGACCCGGCAGGTTGGTGACGACGACCTTTTCGCAAGGGCCAAAAGCTGCGCCACGATCGGAGGAGCGGGCGGTATGCAGCCACGTGGCTGATTTGACCTCCGGCTTGGGCTCGGCCATGACATGCCAGAAGGCGGCGACGTGGCCGCGGCCATCGGCGGCCAGGGTCGCGCCATCCACCCCGGACATGCTGGAAAGCGTCTGGAGAGGCGCAAACGATTTGCCCCCATCCAGGCTGCGCGCATAGCGAACATAGGTTTTCACCCCGGGCGCCCATTCATCCACCCAAACGACGTGGATGACGCCATCGCCCCCCACCGCCAGTTTGGGCCCCCGCTCCCCCATCCTGGTTTCCACCTGGCCGCTGGAGTCAATTCGCACCGGTTTGGTGAAGGTGGCCCCTTGGTCGGTGGATCGGACGTAGCAGGCGTGGTGATCGAGGCCGTAAACCAGGTGCAGGATGCCTTGGGCATCCATGGCTACCTCGGGCACCAGGCAGCGGGCGGGTGCGGGGAGGACTTTCACCGCCGCCGCCGCGCCAGGGAACCCGCCGGCCAGCATCAGCGAGCCAAGAGTGACGATACTGAAAAGCCGTCGCGCGCCATGAGGATGGTTGTTCATAGAAAAAATCAGCAGTCAGATTCCGGTATTATTGCATTCGCAGCGGGGCCTTTATAGCCGATTCCATGGGTATTCCACCAGCGCGATAGCCCCGGTCAGCGAGCCCGCTCGGGGATTGAGCAGCAAAGGCAACGAACGGGCTTGGGTCGCCTGCCAGGCCCGCCCCAAGGGGCAAGATGCCGGGCAGCCGGGGCTCATCGCAGCAGGTTCTGGAGCACCGTGGAGGCCACGTGGCAGATCTGCTCCGACTGGTCTTTGAGGGTGCGGTATTGTTCCTGCCATCCGGCCTTGGTTTGGTTCCGCTCGAGCCAGAGCGTTTTAAGCACCCGGGCGGTCCGCTCCACCTGCAGGATGGCGGCGGCGGCGGATTCGCCGCTGGCGGGCAGATCCGAGAGCCCGCCCACATCGAAGCGGCTGGTTTGCTTGTGGTTGATCACGGATTGGAGCAGCATGACGACGGTTTGCTCATAAGCGAACCACCGCTGGCATAGCATTTCGCGCAGGAAGCCGTGGCGCAGCGCGAGGAATTCGGAGCGGGGCCGCTGGGTGAACTTTTGGATCTCGAGCGCTTCCACCGGAAACCAATTGTAGAGCAGGGCGAAGGTGCCGTAGGTGTCGATCAGGTGCTTGGAACTGGCGTGGTCGAACGCGACCTCACCGATGCAGAAATCCTGCTGCAGTTCCTCGATGATCTCTGGCAAATCGTGCAAGCGCTCCAGCACCTCCCGGCCGGAAGGAGTGCCGTAATTGAAGTCGCCCGGGATCAGCCAATAGACATCCTCCGGGCCGCCCTGGTCGAAGGCGTGGCCCAGTCCGGTGTACCACATCTGGCAGGTATCCACGCACCAGGCTTCAATCACCTCCGAATGCCGGGCCACCGTATGCTGGCGAAACTCGCGGAACTGGGGGTCGCCGGCCAGGGTTTCGCAGGTCTTCCGGTCGATCACCGTGAGGGGCCGGGCATACCGGCCAGGCTCCGCGTCGAGCCGGGCGACCAACCGGTAGAGCTCGGCCAGGTCGGAATAATCCGCCGGCTGGTGGAAGGGGTAAATCACCACCGGGTGAACCCGGGAAGTGCCGGCCCGGGAAGTGCCGATGGAGGTCTCGGGCGAAATGGCGGCTTTCTTTTTCATAAGCTGATGCGGGCTTTGGCGAAACCGGGCGCCAAATTGTTGGACCATTCCCGGTCACCTCAAAGCTCTGTTATCTTGCCCGGCAAAATAATCCACCAACCTTGGGGCAACAAGCTCAAAAAAAATTCCTTTCCGCGAGCCGGGCGCTCCGGTAGGCGATGGCCGCCGCCCAAGCCGTGGCCACTTCGCCAGCCACCCCCCTGTCCGTCGAAGCCAGCAAATCGAACTTGTTGCGGAGTCCGCCGGACGCTAAGCTCGCCCGGTGAACAATGCCTATGCATCGTTAAAAGCGGCCCTGGCGGCGGCGCCCAAATGTTGGGCGGTCACGGGCGCAGCCGGATTCATCGCCTCCCACCTGGTGGAGGAGCTGCTGAAGCTCGATCAGACCGTGGTGGGGCTCGATAATTTTGCCACGGGTTACCGGCGGAACCTGGATGAAGTACGCCAGGGCGTGACCCCCGCCCAGTGGGGGCGCTTCACTTTTGTGGAGGGGGATATCTGCACGCTGGCGGATTGCCGCCGGGCGTGTGAAGGGGCGGATTACGTCCTGCACCAGGCCGCGCTCGGCTCGGTGCCCCGGTCCATCACCGATCCCATGGCCACCCACAATGCCAACGTCAACGGTTTCATCAACATGCTGGTCGCCGCGCGGGATGCGCGGGTGAAGCGCTTTGTTTACGCCTCCAGCAGCGCGGTTTACGGAGACCACCCCGGGCTGCCCAAGACCGAAGGAGTGATCGGCCGCTGCCTGTCACCCTATGCGGCTTCCAAGCATATCAATGAAATTTACGCCGACGTCTTTGGCCGGTGCTATGGGCAGACGGCCATCGGCCTGCGCTACTTCAATGTTTTCGGCCAGCGCCAGGATCCGGAGGGACCTTATGCGGCCGTCATCCCCAAATGGATCGCCGCCATGCTATCCGGGGAGCCGGTCTGCATCAATGGCGATGGGGATACGAGCCGGGATTTCTGCTATGTGCTCAACGTGGTGCAGGCCAACCTGCTCGCCGCCTGTACTGAGAATCCGGAGGCGTGCAACCGGGTCTATAACGTCGCGCTCAATGAGCGGACCTCGCTGAACCAGCTGTTTACCCAGCTGCGGGACCAGCTGGCTCCGCAATTCCCGAAGCTGGCCGGGCTGCAACCGGTTTACCGGGAGTTCCGGGCGGGGGATGTCCGCCACTCGCAGGCCGATATTTCCGCCATCCGGACCGCCCTCGGGTTCCAGCCCAGCCACAACCTGAGCGCCGGCCTGGCCACCGCCCTGGCGTGGTATGTGGCCAGCCAGAAGCCGGGAGCCAACCCAGCCGGATAAACCTCCCGAATCACGGTTTGGCCGGGGGCTTTTCCCCCGCGCGGAAGAGCGTCCAAGGCTGCGCCGGCCGGCTCTTGAGGAAGTCTTTCATCCAGGCGAACTGCGGGTGCGCGGCCAGGAATTTACCGGCGTCGAAAGGCCGGCCGCAGGCGGCGCCCCAGCGAGCCGAGAAAGACATCTGTTTGGCCAGGGTGGAATCCACCACTTTGCCATCGTAAGTGCCAGCGGGGTTGAACGGTCCCCCGGGCCAGGAACCCCAAAATTCCCGATCCAGGTCGAAATGCGCACACAGGCTCCGGCCACCGGGCAGCACTCTCTCAAAGTAAGGGTCATAATGATCCGCCTCGAACTGCCGGGCGAGCGCCAGGTCGATTTTCCCGGCGTACTGGCGCATGAGCTTTTCCCACCGGACCCGGCGGGCGACGCTGGAGGTCCGGATATCGGCGTCGTTGGCGCTGGTTTCCAGGCGTAGAATCCGGAGATCCTCGGCGATATTGGAGCCGGTGAAATAGCCGTCCTGCTTCCGCTCCTCGCGGACAAATTTCAGGCCCAACTCGAGCCGGGCGATCTCTCCGCTGCGCACATCCCCCAGCAGCCAGGCGTTGGCATAGCCACCGTTATTGCCCTTTTTCATGATGGCGCACCATTCGTCCAACGAGGCGGCATCCTGGGTGGCCCGCCGCATGCGGACAAATTCGGGCACACCCTTGGCATCGTAGCCGCCAAAGCCGCCGATGGTCGTCTCCGCCCCCACCAACCCGGCGTCCGTCACGAAGAAATCCGTACCGCTATGCAGCCAGCCCGGCCAGCACTGCATGAGGATGCGGTGCCCGTGCTCGGGGACCAGGTCCACCACCACGTTCGCCAGGGCGCCGGCGTAGGTATCCATGGTGTTATGGCCCAGGACCACCCCGCCATCCCGGGTCAGGCTGCCGGTGGCGATAAAGGCGCTGCAGGATTCGTGCGGCGCCTGCGGCGAGCCTTCACCGGTCTTTTTCTTCTCCTCCTCCCACCAGTAACTTAATTCGAACCAGGCGTTGTAAACGATCAGCTCCGGGCGGGAAACTTCCAGGCCGGCCGCCTTCATGCCTTCCACCAGGCCATCGATTTCCGCCAGGTTTTCGGGATCGACTTTCGGTTCAAGGAACCGGCTGGTTTTATCCACAACCCACGCCCATTCCCGGCTCGAATAATTTTTCCACATTGCCCGGCAGGCCTGCAGCCCCCCGTTGATTTCCCAAGCCAGCAAATAGCCATGCTGGAAGCCGCGATCGCGCGGCGAACCTTCCAGGTGCAGGTAGATCCAACCGTTCTTTACATGGCGTTCGCCTTTGGCCAGGCGGGCCTGGTCGGCCGCGGACAAGACAGCCCCATGGCCGGGGGCCGCCACGAGCAGCCACAGGAGGCAAAGGCCAAGGCCAGCCAGGGAGTGCGGAGGCTGGCGCCCGGTATTGTTCATGGAATTAATAAGCATGATGCCACCCATAGCACATGCAGGCGGGGGAGTCAAACCACCCCGACCACCCGGCCGCAACCGCCCGCGGCTAAAAATCAGGGCAGGATCAGCACCCGGTAAAATCTTTGGGAGTCCGGCCCGAGCGTGTCGGAGAAGGCCAGGGTGCCGCTGGTGGCGGTGAACAGGCCGCCCAGGTCGTTCCAAGAGGAGGGATCTTGAGCGGACGCAAATTGCGCCTGGTATTTGAAGCCGGCGATGGAATTCACACTAAACGTGAGCGTGCCCTGGTTGAGCGATACGGATTGAAGCACGGGCGGAGCCAAAGGCTGCACACTGATATCGTCGAGCGCGAACGCACCCAGGTCGTTGCGGAAGCCAAACTCGAGGGTGGAAGCAGTGTTCGTGGCGGTGACGATATATTGCAGATGGGTCCAGGCCAGGCGGCCCAGGTCGCTTTGGTCGAACAAGGTGTCGCCGTTCCAACGGGCGCGGAACTCATTGGGCGTCCCGGTGGCGGGGTTGGCCAGCCAAAAAGAGACCACATAATGCTGGCCGACCTGCGTGGGCAGTTTTTGGGAAAGCGTGCCCAGCGAATTGCTCTGACCCAGGAAGGCGCCGTAGAGGCCGGAATGAACGAAATGCGAATCATCCACGCCGGCAAGGTGGGAGGTACCCGCCAGCAGGGAGGCGTCGAGGCTGTCGGCAAAATTGCGGCGGGCATCGCCCGTAAGAGTCCAGAGGGAGAATTTGCCCATTTCAAAACCGCCGTCGCCGGCCAGCAGATCGACCAGCCGGCTTTGCCCGGCGCCGTTGCTCAAATTCGTGAACCAGATGGCCGCCGAATAGTTGCCGATCAGCAATTCGCTGGCCGCGGGACTCAGGCTCACCGTCACCGTGGTGGCGGCCCCGCCGGGGGCCAGGACGCCGCTTTGGGGGTGGGCCTCGAGCCAGGCTGGCAGGCTGGCCATGGACCAGCTCAGGGGGAGGTTCCCGGCGTTGGTCAGCGAGTAATCCGTGGCCGCCACTTTGAATGGCCCGCCAACCGGACCGATGGCCGTAAAACCCAAGGGTGGGGTGATGACCAGGTCGTCGGTGGATAAGGCGAGCAACGCATCAATCAGAGCGCTCCCGGTCGGCGTGCCCCAACCGGTGCACAGGTCATATCCGGCCACCGCGTAGAACTTGCTGGGGCTGGCGCTGGTGGTGTTCTTGCCGGTTTTGATGTCGTGAAAAGCCTTGGAGTAATTGGCGGATTTGCCGATTTGGTAGAGTGCTGGATTGAGGAAACCGACCGGTGGTTTGCCCTGGGCGGCGGCTTGCTCGTTCACCAGGGCGGTGAAACCCGCCCAGAGCGGCGCCGCAATGCTGGTGCCGATCAACGCAAAGGAGAGTCCCTGGTCCGCGTGGCACCACACGTTGTTGGCCACCATGGCCACATCCGGCAGATTGCGCATGGTGGGGGACCCCTTGCTCGCAGTCATGCTGATTCCCCGCTGCCATTCGGGAATCGGGTAAGTGGCGCTGATCCCGCCTCCGCTGCCGCTCCAGACAACCTCCGACACCCAGGCCCCGGAGCTGCTGGTGGTCAGCGTGGTGCCGCCAACCACGGTGATGTAGGGATTATCCGAGGGCTGGAAGATCGGCCCGGAGAAGGCGCCACTGTCGCCGGAGGCCAGGAAAAAGGATTGCCCCTGAGCCGCGAATTGCTGGAAGATCTGCTGGGTGGTCGCGTCGATATCGAAGCCCCAGGAGCAGCTCAGCTGGCGGGCGGCGTTGTCCGTGGCCATCCGGTTCAAAATATCGTTGATCACGGCGGTGGTGCCGAAGGGGGAGCCCTCGTAAACCAGGATTTGGGAGGCTCCCGGGGCCATGCTGATCGCCATCTCGATGTCCAGGGCCACCTCCTCGTTGCCGCTGCCCGAGCGGCGGCTGGTGGGAGTGCCGCGGAATCCGCCCACCAGCACCGTCTTCAAGGGGACGTTGGGCAGCCCGGCCTGCTGTTCATAATCCGTGATGTCGCTGGCGTAAAAACCGTCCAGCTCAAAGAGTCCAATGGACTGCCCCTGCCCCGTGAGGGTAACCCCGGGGGCATAGGCCGCCCGGAAATCCTTGCCCATGAAGGAGCCGCCCGGCCCGGTCCCGGCCCGGGGCACCGCGATCGCCGCTGGGTCAGCGGGATCCGCCCGCTGGCTCATGGGGTATGGCGTCGTAAAATTGTGCAGGCCGCTGATATGCAGCACCGCCAAATCCCCATCGATGGAAGGCTCGGTGTCGGGCGAAAAAAAGGTGCGGGCTTCAGCCGGGTGTGGGAAGACACCCAGCTTCAAGTGGAAAGCCTTTTCGATGTCCGCCGCGGATCCTTGCACATCGAGGAGCAGGCGGTTCGGATGGGTTCCGATCACCCGCAAGCCATGGGCCTCGGCGAAATCCCCAGCCGCCTGGTAATCCGCCTCCGTTGGCCCAAACCGTGCGGTGAATTGGGCGGGCGTGAGGAAGCGGCGGTAATTCCGGCTGGCGGGATTGTAGAGATCCTGCAACAAGGCGTCCAGCGCTGCCGGGTCGCGCAACGGCAACCCGATCGCCAGATGCAGTTGATTGGTCGGTGCCAGCCGGCCCACTGGCTGTATCCTGGCCACCGTGGCTGGCTGGTGGCCAGGCAATACTTGCCTGGCCGATGCGTGGCTTAACCAAGGCATCGCCAACCCAAGGAAAACCAGCATTTTGACATTCATTAAAGCCTCCAATTGTTTCTGCCTGGCGAATTTAGAGCATAATTTGTGCCACACCAGTCTTCCCCCACGAAACAAAACAGTTCCTTTTATGCGTAATATAAACAGACCTGAAGACTCGGAGTGGCAAGTGGGGCGGGCAAAACCGTCGACCCGCGGGATTCTCACGCACCCAAACAGGGTCGGGAATTCCGTTATGCCGGAAGCGGTTGTGAATCAGAGGTGGCTGGCCTGCTCCAGGCATTTGCCGATCACGCGGGCCGGGCAGCCGGGGGCGGCAGACTGCCGGGCTTGGGCGGTTCCAAAGGTTTGGCGCTGCGCCAGTAACTTTGCGGGAGCAAGCCCACGCCAATGAGCACCACCTGGCTGGTGATGAACAGCACCAGCCACAGGAAAGCCTGGTCCATGAACCCGTAGGAATGGAGGCCGACACCCAGCATGTTCACGCCAAACCAGCTGAAGCTGGTGATGATATTGCCGATGATGGCCATGTTCATAAGGCCGCGGGCCTGAACCAGCCGGTCCCAGTGGGCATGGAGGATGGCCGCGTTCCAGAGGACGATGATCAGCGCCCCGTTTTCCTTCGGATCCCACCCCCAAAACCGGCCCCAGGATTGGTCGGCCCAAATGCCGCCCAGGACGGTGCCGATGAAGCTGAAAAAGGTGGCAAAACAGATGATGCCGTAAACGATTCGCTCCAGCATGACGGCCGAGGCGGCCGTGAGGGAGCGGGTGAACACCCCCCGCAGGAGGTAAAAGATGGCGAAAAGGCCGGCGGCGAAATTAGCCGAATAACCAAAGGTGATGGTGACCACGTGGGTGGCCAGCCAGAAATTGTTGTCCAGCACCGCGCGCATCATCTCCATGGTGTCGCCCCCCATGGCCAGGTTGTGAGCGATGATCTGGGTGGCAAACCCAAGGCAGGCGGAGACGATGACGCCCATGCCGTCCCGGCAGAATTTTTCCAGGAAGATCCCGAGCAGCACCGCCCCCCAGCCGATGAAGACCGCCGAGGAATAGAGGTTGGTCACCGGCGGCCGGCTTTCCAAGACCATCCGGAACACCAGGCCAAAAGTGTGCATGGCCAGCGCCAGGAACAACAAGCCGTACGCGGCTTTGCGGAGCCATTCGGCCCAGAAGACCCAGAAGAGGCAAACCAGCAGAAAGGCCACCAGGTAGAGCGCGGTAGCCTTGTAGAACGGCTCGAAGTTGTTGAAGAAATACTCCTTCCCGCTCTTGCCCAATTCACCGGGCATATTCTGGGCCAGCCAGCCTTGGTAGGCCGCCAGCGCGTTCTGGAACTCGGGGGCGTTGTCCGCCCGGAAAGCGGCGGTCATCCGGGCATAGAATTCGACGACCGGGGGGATGGTTCCGCCCCGGGGGATATCCATGAGGGCGGCGCCGGTATTCCGCCAGCCATCCTTGGGCATGGAGGGGCCGGGGGGGATCATCAATACCGCCGCTTCGCCGGCCATGGCGTCATAGCGGTTCACAAAGTCCGCAAAGCGCTGGAACACGGCTTTGTCGAATTCCTTGCCCTGTTGCTGGGCATGGACGGCGGCCGCGCCGGGCCCGGCGAGCTTTTGAAATTCCTTCAGTTCGGCCGGCCAATCCGGGGTATCTTCGGGACAGATGCTGATCCGGAGGCGCTGGTATTGGCGGATGGCGGAGGCCAGCTTGAGCAGTTGCCGCTCGAAGGCGGAGCGTTCCTTGGTTCCCACCTGGGAGACCCGCTGGGCTTGCTTGGCGATTTCCTCGAGCGAATTGGTGAGCTGGTTATAGGCGAAATATTTGTCTTCGGTGGGGAGCTTCAGCAAACCGAGCAGCTCGATGTGATCGATCCGGAACACCTTGCGGGTGTCCGCCAAGGACGGCTTCATCATCAACTCCGCCAGCCATTGGTTGGCGGTGATCGATTTGCCGCCTTCCAGAGCCACGGTCTGCTTGGTGCGGAACTGGAGGAGGTTGTTGCGGGCCACCGAGTCCATGGGCTGGATGCGCCCATTCATCAGCACCGGCAGGCCGCCGAAATCTTTCAAGGGGATGCTGCCGGCCGCCGCCCCGGAATTTTCCGAGGTGAGCCAATATCCCACGGCCAGGGTAAGCAAATGGAGCAAGCGGGGGTTCAAGCGTTTTTCCTTTCCTTCAAAAATCCAACTAAATGCATGAGAAACTGCCACAAAAGGCCGGCCGTGACCACCAGGCAGGAGATGTAGGGCACCCGCCAGCCAGGATTTTGAACCACCTGGAGAATGCTCACCCGGGGGTCGTTTTCATCGTAGCCGGACTGGTAAAAGGTCTCACCCCCATAACGGAGGGGATTGTTCATGAAGATCAGCGCCTCGCGGTCCTCCCCTTTTTCCTCCTGGCGCAGGCGGACCCGGCTGGAAAAATTGCGGGGGATTTCGGTGCCCTGGTATTTGTCATGCCGGAACTCCTTGAGCTCGAGGGAAAAATTCTTGTAATAGCGGGCAAACCGCATGACCAGCTGATAGGTTTTTCCCCCCACCTCGACCGGCTGTTTATCCTCCAACCAGACGGAAGTCAGCCAGGATCCCAGCACGCCCTGGGGTCCCTTCAGCTCCACGATGGCGCTCGGCAGGTTGCGCTCTTCGCTTTTCACCGCCAGCGGCAGGCTTTTGACTTCCAAATCGGTCCCCAGGCCCTTGGTGATCCGCGAGTCCCTGGCGGCGGGGTTTTCGGCCCGGTTGAGCCGCGAATTGCTGTAAAACTTCCTGACCTGGATGGTGAAAGGGAGTTGCCCGTGGCGAATCTCGCCGGCGGACTCCAGCCGGTCCTGCGGAATGGAGATCACGGTATCCGCCTTGGGGTTGGAGGAATCAATCACCGCCAGTTCCACCAAGCGGCCGCTTTCGGAATAATTGGCGGGCTGGCCCACCGAAAGGCGCATGTGGCTTTCCACCTGGTACATATCCGTCACCAGCTGTCCGGCCAGGAGCAGGATGATGCCGGCATGAACGAGGAGCAGGCCGATGGTCCGGCGGTTGACGATCAGCCGCAAAGCCAGCGAGGCGATCAGGTTCACCAGCAGCACTGCGCCGATCAGGTATCCCCCGGGG
>CAIMWS010000494.1 GCA_903845125.1 uncultured Verrucomicrobiota bacterium | reverse complement strand
GGGGATTTGGCGGCGCCGGGCGGTGATCACCTGGCATGGTTTGAAAAGCTGCCTCCAGAATAAATGGATGCGCCATATCGTGACGGTGAGCTGGGGCTTCTGCCTGGCGCAGGTATCGGCGCTTTTCTTGATCGGCCAGCTGCTGGTAACCGACAGCCTCACCAACCAATACCTGCCCAATTTCAGCAGCCAGGTGCAATTCTTCGCCAGGGCGTTGGTCACTTGGCTGCAGCAGCATCCGGAAATCTCGGTGCGCACTACCCAGAACCTGTTGTTCTACTTTTTCTCGTCCAAGCTGATGTTTTTGGGGCTGGCGGCCATCGCTTTGGCCATGCCGCACCTGATCAGCCGGGATTTGTCCAGCCGGGCGATCATCATTTATTCCTCCAAAGCCGTGGGACGGTTGGATTATTTGCTGGGCAAAGGGGGAACCTTGGTGGGTTTGCTGGTCCTGACGTGGGCGGGGCCGGTGCTGGTGGCCTGGCTGGCCGGGAACCTGCTTTCGCCGAAGTGGCATTTTTTCTGGCATTCACGGCTGGCCTTGGGGCACATGCTCTCCTTCATGCTGGTGAGCATCGGTTTTTTAAGCCTGCTGGGGCTGGGGGTTTCCGCCCTGTCGGGCAAGGAAAAGATCACCATGGGCATGTGGATGGGATTGTGGTTTTTGGGGAATTCGATCGCCGAAGTCGCCATGCAGACCAAAACCAATCCCTGGCTTAAATATTTCAGCTTCCGCAACAACCTGGACACCATTTGCTCCGCGATTTTCCAGCTGAAAAAAGACCTCATCCTGGCCCAGCAGAACATCCCGGTTTTTGGCGATTTTCTGCGGGGGGTGGTCCCCCCCCAAACCATGGATTCCATCCAAAACCCAGATTTGTTTGGAGCCCTGGCCGGTTTGGGAATCATGCTGGTCCTGGCCTCAGGCATTCTTTTTTGGAGGGTTAAACCTGAATGACGCCGATCATTGACGCGCGGGAATTGAACCGGTGGTATGGCATCGTGATGGGGCTGAACAACGTGTCCTTCACCATCCCCCCCGGGCTGACTGGCCTCGTGGGGCCCAACGGCGCGGGAAAATCGACCTTGCTCCAGATCGTCACGGGGCAAATGCAGCCCAGTTCCGGGACGCTCACCGTTTTCGGGGAGCGGCCGTGGAATAATCCCAAGGTGCTCCGGCGAATCGGTTTTTGCCCGGAAAAAGAGGCTGTCCACCAGGAGTTGCGCCCCACCACCTGGCTGCATAGCCTGGCTTTGGTGTCGGGCATGACGCCCCAGCAGGCCAGCCAGCGCGTCGAACAAATCCTGGAAAAGGTGAAGCTGGCCCGCCCTGCCTGGAAGGAGCCTATGGCTCAATTTTCCAAAGGGATGCGCCAGCGGGTCAAATTGGCCCAGGCGCTGATGCACGATCCCGATTTGCTGGTTTTGGATGAACCGATGAACGGCCTGGATCCCATCGGACGCCAGGAAATGGTGCAGATCCTGAGAGACTTGGCCGCGCACGGTGCCAGCATCCTCATTTCCAGCCATATCCTCGCGGAATTGGAACCGATCTGCCAGGGTTTCCTCATCTTGAACTGGGGGCGGGTTCTGGCGTCGGGCAGCCAGCAGGAAATACGGACCGATATGCGCGATTGGTCGGAAGAATTGGCGGTCAAATGCGACGATCCGGAAAAGCTCGCCGGTTTTTTATTCCGGGCCGGGGTATTGTCCGGATTCGATTTGGATCTGGCTGAAGGAGGCTTGTATTTGCGGATTAAACATCCCGCTTCCTTTTATGAACAATGGGCTCGTTTGCTGCTGGAAAGCCAGGTCGTCATTCACGAAATCCGCAGCCAAAGCCTTTCCCTGAAGCAGATTTTTGAAAAGGTAACCACGTGAGCACGCCCCCTTCCGACCTTCCACCCGCGAATTTCGGCAAAGCGGTCATCCTGGAGCCCGATTGGCTCTCCAGCTTTCAAGGCCTGTGGGCGATGACTTGGCGCCGCAAGCTGACGGTGCATTCCTTGCTGGGCTTGGTGATCGGCATGCTGGCCTTGCCCACCCTGGCTTACTTTTCCACCGAAGCGGGCGACGAGAAGGTTTTTTACTATTGGCTGATCAATTTCTATTTGCAGGTGGTGGCCCCCCTGTATTGCCTCGCCGCTTTCGGGGATTTGATCCGGGATGAAGTGCAGTCCGACACGCTCAGTTTCCTGGTCACCCGGCCGGTCAGCCGGTCCAAGTTGTTCCTCCTGAAATTTTTCGCCCAGATGCTATTCGTGCAGATCGTGCTCTTCCTGGCGATGTTGCTTTTTAATTTCGTCGGCATCCTGCGCGAGATTCCCGGATTGGGGAAACTGATGCCCATTTTCCTGGGCGTTCAAATATTATCCGTCCTGGTTTATGGTGCGCTCTCCAGCTTGTTCGGTCTGCTGGCCCGGAAATATCTTGTGTTGGGGATTGTTTACGGATTTGTGGTGGAATTGGGCATCGCCCTGATTCCCACCAATATCAACAACCTGGCGATGAGCCGCAACCTGCGCACCCTCCTCGCCAATGATGAAACCGTGAAACGGCTCTATTCCTGGTCCGCTGGAGGAACTCCCCTCGCCATTGCAATCCTGTTTTTTGCCACCGTGCTGTTTCTTTCCCTGGGCGCTTTATTGTTCACTTACCGTGAATATCACTCGGCTGAAGAGGCTCAAAAATAATGAAAACTGCAATTCAAGTGCTGCCGCTGATCACCGCGGTTTTATCGACCATCAGCCAGGCCATGGCGGCCGCAGCCCCCCCCGACCAGCCACCCCCGGCCACTCAATGGCGCGCTGAACACCGCCTCGTGGATCTCCACCAGCACGTGGCCTATTCCGAGCCCACCTTGCGGCGGGCCATAAAAATCATGGATGCCGCCGGGTTGGGCGTGGCGATCAATTTAAGCGGGGGCTCCGTAACCCACAGGCCCGGCGAAAAATCTGAATTTGAGACCAATAAAGAACTGGCTGACCGCTTGTTCCCCGGCCGGTTTTTGCATTATTTCAGCCTGGATTATTCGGGTTGGGGTGATCCGGATTTCGCCGAGCGGGCCGTGCGCCAAGTGGAGGAGGGGCATCGTTTGGGGGCCGCCGGATTCAAGGAGTTCAAGCGGTTGGGGCTGTATCTGAAGGACCGTTCCGGCAAACTCATCAAAGTGGATGATCCCCAGCTGGATCCGGTCTGGCGCCGGTGCGGTGAATTGGGCCTGCCGGTTTCCATCCATGTGGCTGATCCCAAGGCATTTTGGCTGCCATTCGACGCCGCCAATGAACGCTGGAAGGAACTCAAGGACCACAAAAGCTGGTGGTTCGGCGATCCCCAAAAGTATCCCTCCTGGAAATCCCTTTTGGAGGATTTGAACCGGGTCGTCGCCCGGCATCCTAAAACCACTTTTGTATGTGTGCATTTTGCCAATAACGCCGAGGAGGTGGAAACCGTCGATCGCTGGCTCGATACGTATCCCAACATGATGGCGGATCTGGCTGCCCGCATTCCTGAAATTGGCCGGCATGATCCCGATTTGGTGCGCCGGATTTTCATCAAGCACCAGGATCGCATCCTGTTTGGGACTGATTTCATGGTCTATGATCAATTGATCCTGGGTTCGGGTGGCAGCGGCCCGCCGCCGACCGATGAGGATGCCGTCCGTTTTTACGCCAAGCATTGGCAGTGGATGGAAACCCGGGACCGCGGTTTTGAGCACATGACACCAATCCAGGGGGATTGGACGATCGACGCCATCGGCTTGCCGGCTTCGGTGCTCCGCAAAATTTACTTTGATAATGCCCGGCGCCTTTTGGCGGCTGTCTGGCCTTTACCCCGCATCCAGGCCCAACGCCTGGATCAGGATTTCAAGCTGGATGGCGATTTGACGAAATCCGCCTGGAACGGGGTGCCCCCGGCGCGCATGGAATACCAGAGTGGGAATACCCGGTCCGTGCCGGAATTATCCACTTCGGTACAAATACTTTGGAGCGATAAATACTTATACTTGGCATACCGCTGTCCGTTCACCCGGTTGACGACTTTTGAACCGCCCAACCTGGCCGCTGAGCGGATTGGTTTATGGGATCGGGATGTGGTGGAAGCCTTTATCGCGGACGAAACTTCGCGTTTGGATCAATATCTTGAGTTTGAATGGGCCCCCACCGGCGAACAATTGGATCTGTTGATTGACGGGCCCCGCAAGGATTTCGCTTGGAGCAGTGGTTGCGAATCAGTCGTGAAAGTGGATGCCAAGGCTGGGATTTGGACGGCCGAAATCCGGATTCCCATGACCGCCTTGACCAAAAAAATGCCGGTTCCGGGCGCCCAATGGCGGCTTAATTTTTATCGTTGTGATTATGCCAACCGGGCTTTTCTGGCTTGGAACCCCACCGGCAAAAGCACTTTCCATGCCCCCGAGAAATTCGGAATCCTGGAATTCATGGGTGCGAAGAAATAACCAAGCCCCCCTTTTTTCATTTCCCCCTGCCTGATCCAACCCGCCAATCGGCGGGTTTTGTTTTGCAAGTGCTGTTTCTATAGAGGGTTATGAAAATAATGCGGGAAAGATCTCCGGGCTATCCCGGAAAGCGAAACCGCCGGTGAAGTAAATCACCGGCGGTTTCAAAGGCCTTGCGACCTAACACACGGAATCTGTTACTGACAATCGGGAATCCTTTGGTTACTACCTGCTCATCAACGAGCACCGCAGCACATCCAAACCCAGTCGTCTTCAATCTCACCACTCTTCAGGCATTCTACTGAGTCGCTCAGTTGGCAACCTGGACAGCTACCTTTAGCCATCTGCGGTCAATATCGCAAAAAAACGGTCATTCGCCTAGATACATAAAGATGTGTATTACCTCCCAAGGAATTTTGCGACCGCCTCGCCCCGCGAATGGACATGCAGTTTGCTGTAAATCCCTTTGATGTGCATGCGCACGGTATCGATGCTCAAGGCCAGGGAATCGGCGATTTCCTTGTAGGCGGCGCCTTGGGCCAGTTGCTCGAGGATTTCCCGTTCCCGTCGGGTGAGGGAATCGACTTCGCTGGTTTTTTCACCCATCCGGTTGAAATACTGCACCACTTTGCGCGCAATGGGCCCACTCATGGGCGAACCTCCCTGGCAGGCTTGTTCGATGGCCTCCAGCAGATCCGATTGCCGGTTCCGCTTCAGTAAATAGCCGCTGGCGCCGGCCACCAGTGACTGGAAAATTTTTTCGCTCTCCTCATAAACCGTCAGCATGATGATCGCCAGCGAAGGGAATTGCGCTTTGAGTTTGCGGACGCACTCAATGCCGCTGATGCCCGGCAGGTTGATATCCATGATCACGACTTCCGGCATTTGCTCCGGGATGGCTTGGAGCGCCTCCTCCCCGGTGCGGTATGTGCCAATGCAGACGTATTGGTCGGTCTTATTCAACTCTTCCGCCAGGTTGTTCCGGATCCAATCGTTGTCCTCGACTATGGAAATCTTGATTGCCACAGTAAAAATGTAAACTCCGTCCACCACGTTGCGCAATCCCGGATATTCACGCTTGGGGAGCGGTTTGCGGTCGTGCGGCAGGAAAGTGATTCATCTGGCGCCTGGGCGGTGTCCAGACCGGTGGATCCGGCGTTTTTACGGGGTCTTCCTGTGCAAGGCCTTGGTCCTTTGCCAATGATCCCGTCCAGATCGGGACGGTTCCTATTTCGCCCGGCGGGAATTCTCCCGGGAGGGATGGGCGCTTAAAGCGCTTTCACCCGGTCCAGTTTCGATCCTCCGCGGATGGCGGGAGGAGGTGGATTCCGGATCCTAATGGGCAGGCACGGCGGATGGGTCCATGGGGATGGGAATCGAGAACTGGATATGGGTGCCTTGACCGGGGGAAGATTGCAGGGAGAATTGGCCGCCCGATTTTTCGATGCGGTTTTGCATGTTCAGGAGGCCGTTGCCCTTGGTTTTGGCGTGGCTGATATCAAAGCCCTGGCCATTGTCATCGATGGATACACCCAAGGTGCCACCGTCAAATTTAAGTTCAATCCGCACTTCCGAGGCCCGCGCATATTTGGCCAGGTTGTTCAGGGCCTCCTTGACGGTCAGGTAGAGGTTGTGGCGCAGTTCAGCCGAGAGGCGCACCTCCGGCAGGTCGGCAGGGATATGCACCCGGTGACGGATGGGGGAATCTGCCAGAAAGCTCTCCACGTAGTTGAAAAGGTAGTTGGCCAATTGCTCCAAGGTGTCGTTTTGGGGGTTCACCGCCCATACGGTTTCATCCAGGGCTTCGATGATTTCGCGGGCCGCAACATCCAGCCGCGACAGGCAGTCGGAGGCGGGGAGTTGCTCCTGGGCGGTCCGCTGGGCCTGCTCGGTAAGCATGCTGATTTTGGTCAGGCGCGCACCCAGGTCGTCGTGCAGATCCTGGGCGATGCGGGCGCGTTCGGCTTCCAGGAGGCGGGCTTGCTCCAATTGCTGGAGCCGGCGCTGCAGGCGGCGGATGGAAATGATGCGGGCGATCCCGGCGGTGCCGCCCAGGAGCACTGCGGCACTCAAGGCCTGAAACCAGCGCCGCTGCCAGAACTGGGGCGACACCCCGAAGGCGAGGCGGGCTCCCGCTTCATTCCATACCCCGTGGTTGTTGCAGGCTTTGACCTCAAACACATAATTGGCCGGAGGCAACTGGCTGTAATAAGCCGTGCGGCGGCCGCTTGCGTCCACCCAATCCGGATCGTAGCCGCGCAAGCGGTATTTGAACCGGACTTTGCCGGGATCGGCGAAGCTCAGGGCGGTATAGGAAAAGACGTAGTTGCGTTTCCCGCTGGAGAAGCTGAGTTCCGGCTGCCCTGTCTGGTTGCCGCCGCTTCCGCGCAGATCCTGCGCCTGGTCCGCCACGCTGAATTCCTCAATCTGGACTGGGGGCGGCACCAGGTTCAGCCGCAGGTTGGCTGGGTTCACGCGCACGCGGCCTTTGACGGTGGGGAGGCAGAGCTGGCCATCGGCGGTTTTAATCCCTGCTGGCTGGTAGCCGCCCGGGCACTCGATGCTGGGCAGACCGTCGGAAATTCCCAGATTCAGGATCTCCAGCGGCGCTTCCGGATGCTCCATTTGGGTGACCAGCGAGGCCTTGGGGATGCGCAGAATGCCTTCGTAAGAGGTGAGCCAGAGGTTGGTGAAATTATCCTCCAGGATGCAGCAAATCGGCAGGGGAATAGCGGCATTGGGGCGGTTGAAATGCACGAACCGGCGGTTCTCGTAGCAGCTAAGGCCGCCATCGGCGGAGCCGATCCAGAGCCGGTTTTGCCGGTCCGCGTAAAGCGCCCAGACAAATTTATAGGGGAAGCCATCCCGGCTGGAAAAGGCGGTCACTACCTGGTTGGAGAGGCGGGCCAGGCCGCCGCCTGCGGTGCCGATCCACATGGCGCCCGTTGAGTCCTCAGTGACGCAACAAATGTCATTATGCGGCAAGCCTTTGTTGACCGTATAGATGGTGGGGCTGTTGGTGCGCATGCAAACCAGGCCTCCTTGCGTGCCGAACCAGACATTGCCACTGCTGTCCTCGTAGCTCGCGGTTATGAAATCCAATCCGCCGGCTGATACGCGGTCATCCGCCTGGGGGGAGGAAAAATCGCGCAATGGTTTTCGGCTGAACAGCCCGTCCTGCAGGCGGAAAATGCCACCGCCGCGTGTGCCGGCCCAAACCTGGTTCAAGTGATCCACCAGGATCGTGGACACATCCGGATTCAGCAGTCCTTGGGCGGGGCCGAAATGTTCGGGGGGATCGAAATTGCGATGATGGTAAATGCCCCGGCCGACACTGCCGCTCCAGAATTCGCCATTGGCCGCCATATCGACGGTGACCACGAAGGATTCCGACAAGCCCGGTTCGGCATCGATCAGTTGCACGCGTCGCTGGTGCAGCCGCCACAGGCCAGCGGTTTCCAGGCCGATCCACAGGCTGCCTTCCTGGTCTTCGAGGAGGCAGCGGAAGCGGTCCCGCGTACGTCCGCTGCCCATCGATTTGAACCCGGCTGCGGGACGCCCATCCAAATGAAAGAGACCCAACCCGACCACACCCATCCAGACGTGCCCTGGCCGTCCTTGGAAACAGATATAGGAACGGGGATCACCCGGTGGGGTGCGCAGCAGTTCGTCCTCGCCCAGGATTTCCTGCCACCCCTTTTCATCGCACCGGCGAAGGCGGCCGTTAGCCAGCACATAAACACCACCTTCCAGCGCGGGAAACATGGTTTGGATGTTTGGCTCCGAGGCGCGCCGGTGTAATTCCCCATCCTTCCATTGGGCGATTTCACTTTTGCTGGCCATCCAGGCGTTTTGCCGGGAGTCCCGGACGACCCATTGGCAGGCAAAATCCGGCCAGGCCGCGCTGGGGGCGGGCAGGGGCAGGACCCCTCGGCGGAGACGATAAAGCCGGTTATTGCCGGTTTGCAGCCAGAGGTTGCCCTCCCGGTCGCTGGTGAACGATTGAATGGTTTCAAAATTAAAATGGGTGCTGCCGGCCACCTGCCGGGTTTGGCCTTCAAGGATGTGGTGCAGTGTCCCATCCTGGCAGGCGAACCAGGCGCCACCCTGGTCATCCATGACCACCCCCACCGGGTTCCGTACGCCGCGCGCGGGTTTGACCAGGGTGGAAAACCGGCCAGACTGGTATTGGCAAAGGCCTCCATCCTGCGTGACAATCCACAGGCGTCCCTGGGCATCCGTATGCAGTTGGATGATTCGGTTATCCACCAAATCGGGAGTGTTGAGGGTGTTGAAAACTGTGAACCGCAAACCGTCGAACCGCGCCAAGCCGTTGAGGGTGCCGATCCACAAGTACCCATCGCGTGATTGAATCACCGAAGTCACGGTGCTTTGAGGCAGGCCGCTTTCCTTGGTCCAGGAATCCTCCAGGTAATCCTCGACGAGGCTGGAAAGATTATGCGTCTCCGCGGCCCCGGCAAGTCCGGGCCAGAGCAAAATCAACCACGACAAAAGCCAGCATAACCGGTGCGTGCCTGGCGCCTGGGGCGCAGTTCTCCCGCGATGCATCATAATCTTGGGCAGTGCCTTTGGATCTTCCTGGCTGCACCTAAACAGGCGTCTCGAAATCTCCGGTCCACTGCCATGGGTGGCAGGTTAGCGGGCATCGCCGGCTGAAACAAGCCGGGAAAACCACCTTGGGCGAATCCGCCTGGGTTCGGACCAAGGCGTTCCGCAGGTCGCCGCTTTTTCGTCCCGGGCAGTCCGGGGGGGCAGTTGAGGTAAAGTGTTCCGCATCGCCATCTCATTTTTGGCAGCGCGGGCAATAATAGGTGCTGCGGCCTGCCTGGACAATTTTCCGGATTTTCGATGCGCAAGTCCGGCAGGCCAGGCCTTGGCGGTCATAAACCGCCAGTCGCTCCTCGTAGTAATCCGCCGTGCCCGGGGCCTTGCCGTAGTAGAATAATTTGTCGGAACGGTCCGGCGAATGCCAATTCAAGGGCACCGTGCTGCCAAAGGCGATGGCTTCAGCCAGAATGCTCTGGATGCTGCCCTGGAGTTTTGCCACTTGCGGGCGGCTCAGGCGCTGGCCCATTTTGCGGGGTGAAAGGCCCGCCCGATGCAAAGCTTCGCTGGCGTAAATATTGCCCACGCCGGCCACAATGTTCTGGTCCAGCAGCAAAATTTTAATGGCCTGGGAGCGGTTTTTCAGGCGTTGCGCGAAATACTCCTCCGTGAATTCATCAGCCCACGGTTCCGGGCCCAGCTGGGCGATGGCGGTGGTGTCCAGCGTCATGCGGCCGAAGTAACGGGTATCTTCAAACACCAGGTCGTGCTGGCACAAATGAAACACCACGGCGGCATGTTTGGGTGGGGGCGTGCCGTGGGAAACCAGGAAAAGCCTGCCCGTCATACCCAAATGCCCCAGCATTTGAAAGGAGGGCTGTGGCGCTGGCGGTTGGAGGCTGAAAAGCAGGTATTTGCCCCGGCGGTTCAATCCGGAAAAACGGCAGTTTTTCAAGCGGCTCAGAAAATATTCCAAGGGCGTGGGGGCCAGGATTTTGGCGCGCTGAACGGTCACCGATTGGATGATCTGGTTTTCCAATAAGGGACCCAAATGGCGCACCAGCACTTCGACTTCAGGCAGTTCGGGCATTTCAGTAGCGGTAGGGAGGGCTTAACGAGAAGGAATTGGGCAGATGGCGAAGTTCCATGGAGCCATCGGCTTGGTTCACGACTTCAACCACGTCGAACCGGATCAGGACTTGGGGATTTTTCAGAAGTTTGAGGTAATCCAGCGCGGTCAGGGTCAGCAGCCGGCGTTTCCGCCGGTCAACCGCTGCGGCGGGCCGGGTCCAGTTGGAGGCATGGCGGGTTTTGACTTCGACAAAGACCAGGCAATCGCCATCCCGGAAGACCAGATCGATTTCCCCACGCCGGGAGCGGAAATTAGCGGTGAGGAATTTCAAACCGGCTTTCCGCAGATAGTTCCTGGCCGCGGTTTCCCCCTGGCGGCCGATGGCCAGGTGCGCCGCTTCCGGGCGGCGACCCCTCCACCAAGCCTTGATCCATTCCCATAATCGCATAACTGGTGCCTGGTGCGGCTAAAACAATTCGGCTTGTTTTAATTTCATGGGGGCGAAGGTGCGGCGGTGGATGGGGCAGGGACCTTGCTTTGCCAACGCCGCCAAATGCGCGGCCGTGCCATAACCCTTGTGTTCCGCAAATCCGTAGCCGGGATATTGGCGATCAAATTCCTGCATCAAGCGATCGCGGGTGACTTTGGCGAGAATGCTGGCGGCAGCAATGGAATAGCTCAAGGCATCCCCCTTGACGATCGGCGTTTGCGGGAACTGCAGGGAGGCGACCCGGCGGCCATCCACCAATACGTGCCGGGGTGGGGGAGCCAGGCTGGCCAGCGCTTCGTTCATGGCCCGGTGGGTGGCCTGGAGGATATTGATGGCGTCAATGATTTCGGCGGAACATTGGGCGATCCCGAAGCGGATGGCGGCCTGCGTGGTGAGAAACTGGAAAAAACGGTCACGGGCCGCAGCGGTTAGCTGTTTGGAGTCATTCAACCCGATCAGTTCATCGGGCAGGCCGTTTTGAATCCAATCCACCGGCAGGATCACGGCCGCCGCCATTACCGGTCCCGCCAAGGGACCACGCCCCGCCTCATCCACGCCAGCGATCAGGGAGTCACCGCGCTCCAGCAGCGCTCGCTCGAAGGCGAACTGATCCAAGGGAACCGGCATCGCCTGGTGCGGTTCAGGTCGTGCTCGTTAAAGACGGGAAAAAAAACCCGGTTCCATAGGAACCGGGTTTGTTCGGGAAAAACCGTTTAAGCTTTGGCCTTGGCCTTGGCTTTTTTGGAACCGCGCGCGTCCGACTGGCTCTTTTCTTTCACGGCCATGGCGCTCTTGCCAATACGATCGCGCAGGTAAGTCAGTTTGGCGCGGCGCACATCGCCCCGGCGCTCCACCTCGACGCGATCCACGCGCGGCGAATGAACCGGGAAGACGCGTTCCACACCCTCATTATAACTGATGCGGCGAACGGTGAAGGTGGCGTTCAATCCACGGCCACGGCGTCCGATCACGATCCCCGCGAAAACCTGAATGCGCTCTTTGTCGCCTTCAACCACTTTAGTATGTACTCGGACAGTATCGCCCACGCTGAAATCCAGCGATTCCTTACGAAACTGCTCCGACTCGATCTTATCAAACAACGCTTGATTCATAAATCACTCTTTATGTTCCGCCGCGCCTTCCGGCCGGACCGGTTTTTCTGGCTCCTGCAGTAAATCCGGGCGGCGTGCCAATGTCCGCATCCGGCCTTGCTCCTTCCGCCACTTGGCGATTTCAGCATGATGACCGGACAGGAGCACCTCCGGAACTTTCATCCCCCGGAAATCCGCCGGGCGTGTATACTGCGGATATTCCAGCATGCCGTGACTGAACGATTCATCCTGGCTGCTTTCATCATCGCCCAGCACCCCGGGCAACAACCGCACCACGACATCCACGATCACCATGGCCGGCAATGCGCCATTGGTCAGCACGTAGTCGCCAATCGACAACTCCTCGTCCACCAATGCCTCGCGCACCCGCTCGTCCACCCCTTCGTAGCTGCCGCAAATCAACAATAAGCTCGGTTTTGCCGCGAGTTCCCGGGCCACCGTCTGGTTGAACACCCTCCCGGCGGGCGTCAACATCACCACCCAAGTATCATCCTTGGCCAGATTTTCCACCGCCTCAAACAGCGGTTCCGGCTTCATTAACATCCCCGGACCGCCCCCAAACGGACGATCATCGACCGTTTTGTGCCGGTCGTGGGTGTAATCCCTTAAATTGTGCAAACCCAGTTCCAGAATCCCCGCCGATCGGGCCCTTTTAACGATGCTTTCATCGCACGGCCCCCGAAACATCCCGGGAAACAAGGTCAGTATATCGATCTTCATGACCCCGAGGTGTTTTCACCTCCACCTCAACGGGGAATACTCAAGGGGCAGGAATCCCCCCCTAGCCAGCCGAAGATCCTTCCTTATCTTCAACGATTTCGACCACGCAGCGCAACCCTTTTTTGGCACTGCCAACCAACAGCAGCGAACGAATGGCGTTGATCGTCGTGCCCTGGCGGCCAATCACTTTGGCTACGTCCTTGGGATCAACGCGCAACTCATACACGGTCAATCCATTTCGATCCACGGGGGTGATTGAAACCGCATCCGAATTGTCCACCAATCCTTTAACGACGTATTCCAGGAAGGCTTGCATAATAAAAAGCCAGCGTTAAGCCGGCGCGGCGGCGCGTTCAGCTCGCTTGATGAAGCTGGCCACGGTTTCCGAGGGTTGTGCGCCCACGCCAACCCAATACTTTGCACGCTCCAAATTCATTTGGACGTTGTCGCTCTTTTTGAGCGGTTGGTACGTGCCCAACTCTTCAATAAACCGGCCATCCCGCGGACTCCGGCTGTCGGCCACAACAATGCGGAATGCCGGGTGGTTTTTCGCACCGATGCGCTTTAAGCGAATTCTAACCATAATGCAATTTCTGTATCCGGCGGTTACCTATGAACCGCCCAGCTTATTTTTCTTACCGAAAGGAAACGGAGCCTAATCTCACCCCATACCCATGGCAAGTCTTCATTTAAAATTTTTTCGGCCTTTTCAAATTCTGTGCCAAGAATTCCACCTTTGCTGGCGTCCCTCACGGCCTGCCGGGGTGATCAGCCATCACTGCCGCGACCGGCAACAGAAAATGGAACCGGCAGACCGCCAGCCAGCGGATTTCGGCAATTACTTCAATTTGTTCAGCTGCAACGTCAGCCGGGATTTTTTGCGGTCGGCTTTGGCGCGATGCACCACCCCGGTCTTGGCCGCTTTATCCAAAGCGGAGGAGAACTGGCTTAACATGGTGGTGGCCTCTGCCTTTTTCCCGGTTTCGAGCAACGCCTCGTATTTGTTTTCCAAGGTCTTTAAACACGACTTGGTCCGCCGGTTCTGCTGGTTTTTGCGAGTGCTGTTGCGCATCCGGCGTTCCGCTGATTTTTTATTCGGCATAAACTGTTTTCTAAACTTTTATCAATTCGGGCTGTTACAGTAATGATCAACCGTCATTTGTCAATGACCGGTTTGCACAGATTTGGCCGGGCCTGATTCCTTCCCCAAAAGTTCACCGTTCATCGGCTGCCGCCATGGTCAAATAGAGGGGTGCTGAAATAACGCTCCGCACGGTCGCATAAAAGGGTCGTAATCGTGGCTTGGGCGCCCAGCTCGGCAGCCAGCCGCAGCGCCGCCGCCACGTTGGCCCCGGAGCTCGTGCCCACCAGCAATCCGAATTCGCGGTTCAAGCGCCGGGTCATGGTCATGGCTTCGGCACTGGATACCTTGATTTCGCCGTCGAGCGGGGCGCTTTGCAGCAGGGGCGGTAGATAGCCTCCCGCAACCCCCTCGATATAATGGCAGCAAGGGCATTCGCCCAGCAGCATCGCTGCCTCCGCTGGCTCCATGGCGATGACGCGCGCCTGCGGATATCTGGCTTTGATGCCCCGGCCCATGCCTGCCAGGGTGCCGCCGGTGCCATAGCCGGCCACAAAGACGTCGATGCGGCCCGGCACCTGGGCGATCAATTCCGGAGCGGTGCCGCGCTCGTGATCTTCGGCGTTCAATGGATTTTCAAACTGGCGGGGCAGAAAAACACGCGGATCTTCAGCCGCCATTTTCAGCGTCAGATTGATGCCCGTGCGATAGCCATGGGTGGCCTCGAATAATACCAGCTCCGCACCCAGTTGCTGCATGAGGTATCGCCGCTCCACGCTGGCCGTGTGCGACATGAGGATCTTCACGGCATAACCGAGCGCCGTGCCGACCATGGCCAGCGCAATGCCGGTATTCCCACTGGTGCACTCGAGGATGATGGAATCCGGCTTCAGCACACCCCGTTCTTCCGCATCGCTAATGATGGTCTTGGCCAGGCGGTCCTTGACGCTCCCGCTGGGATTCAAGAATTCGCACTTGGCCCATACCGTCAAACCCTCCGGTTCGAAACGCAAGGGCACGGTGGGCGTGTGGCCGATCAGCGGCAAAAGCGCTTCGCCCCGCCGGGGCGCCGAAGCTTGGCCATCAACTGGGTTAAAAACTGGCATGTTGGTGATGGGTTTTATCTGGATGCGGCCGGGGCGATCAACACCTCCAAGCCGGCGGCGCGCAGGGCAGCCACCAGTTCCGCCGGGGCGCCGGCATCCGTGACCACCGTGTGCAGATTACTCAGCGCGCAGAGGAATGACAGTGATTTGCGGCCCAATTTGGTGTGGTCCAGGCAAAAAACCACCCGGCGCGCGGCGCGCATCATGGCCAGCTGGATTTCAATGAGCAGACCGTGCGAATTCGTGATGCCTTCCAGGGTGAGTCCGCCAGCCCCCATGATCGCCACATCCGCGTGCATTTTGGAGAAAGCTTCCACCGCCAGCGGCCCGACCAGCACCCCCAACCGGGGATATACCACGCCTCCCGAGACCACCACTTCCACCTGGCTGCTGGATAGGAACAGGTTGGCCACCGGCAGCGAATTGGTAATGATTTGCGGCTTGAGGTGTTCCAGGTAGCGGGCCACATGATATACCGTGGTTCCCGCATCGATGATCACGCTTTGGTTGGGTTGAATCAGTTCCGCGCATTTCCGGGCGATCCCTTCTTTTTCGCCCAGTTGATGCGTGTCTCGCGCTGAAAAGGTAAATTCATCCGTTCTGGGCGACATGATGCGCGCACCGCCATGGGTCCGGCGGACCGTTCCCGCCGTTTCCAGGATCGTCAGATCCCTCCTTACGGTGGATTGGGAGGCATCCACCTCATTGGCCAGCTCTTCCAAAGAGGCAAATTCCACCTTTTGGAGGAAAGATTCGATTCGCGATTGCCGTTCTTCTGGTTGCATTTGCACAATATTGAAAGATTTTGAAAGAATCTGCCAGATTTCTTTGACATCTTTCCATCACTCTGCTCTGATTCTGTAAAAATAAGCTTTAACTGGTGATAGTGGAAGCGTAAATTCAATCCCACATATGGCAAACTTGTCAGGCATGCCGCCCCGGGCGGCAATTGAGCACTTGGTCCGGCAGGTGGTTTACCAGCGGTTGGGGAAACCCGCCCCGCCGGCAGCGCAGGCTCCCAATGCCTTGTTGGTGAATGTCAGCGCCCGCCATTGTCATTTGACGCAGGCAGCCGTGGAAGCCTTGTTTGGCAAGGGGCACGTGTTGACCCCCTACAAGTGGCTTTACCAGGAGGGGCAGTTTGCCGCCAAGGAGTCCATCACTTTGATCGGGCCGCGGAGCCGGGTCATTTCCAACCTCCGGATTTTGGGTCCGTGCCGGACGCTCAATCAGGTGGAATTGGCCTATACGGACGCCATCGCACTCGGCTTTGAGATCCCGTTGCGGATTTCCGGGGATATCGCGGGCACCCCAGGGTGCATGTTGATGGGGCCGGCCGGGTTTTTCGAGATGGAGCAGGGGGTGATCCGGGCGAAGCGGCACGCGCACATGAACCCGGATGATGCCGCTTTTTACGGGGTGAAAACCGGCGGGATGATGAAGCTGCGGATTGGGGGAGAGTGTGGATTGACGTTGGACAACATGCTGGTGCGCGTGGATAAGAGTTTCAAACTGGAGGTCCATATTGATACGGACGAGGGCAACGCCTGTAATTTACAGCCCGAAACAACTTGTGAGTTGATCAAGTAGGGCCGGGAAGCCGTTTTAAAACCAATAAAAACTGAGGAAAAACCATGAGTGAAGCGTTAGGAATGATCGAGACCAAAGGCTTTGTGGGCAGCGTTGAGGCCAGCGATGCCATGGTCAAAGCCGCCAATGTGAGCCTGATCCGCACCATCCAGATTGGTGGGGGCATGATCACCGTGCTGGTCAGAGGCGATGTCGGGAGTGTCAAAGCGGCCGTGGAAGCGGGTTCCAAAGCCGCCGGCAAAGTGGGCGAATTAATCAGTTCGCACATAATTCCCCGGCCCCATGATGACTTGCTGAAAATCTTCATCGAAGGCACCGCCCCCGCCAAGGCGGCCAAGTAATTACCCGCAGCGACAAAAGGATATTTTATGGTACAACAAGCGATTGGAATGATTGAAACCAAGGGGCTTTGCGCCCTGCTCGAAGCCAGCGATGCCGCCCTCAAATCGGCGAATGTGACTTTGGCGGGCTGGGAGAAGATCGGCAGCGGATATGTGACCGCCTTTTTCCGGGGCGATGTGGCGGCGGTGAAAGCGGCCACCGACGCCGGCGCAGCGGCGGCCTCCCAGGTGGGGCAGGTGGTGTCCGTGCAGGTCATCCCTCGGCCGCACGACGATTTGTCCGCCTTGGGCAAATGGCTGCAATAGGGTGAGGACGCTCGCCGCCTGGGGTTGGGGGGAACGGGTGGCCGCGGAATGCCTTTTGTTATGAAGATCCTGGTAGCCAACTTGGGGTCCACCTCTCTGAAATACCGCCTGTTTGATTTTTCCGGGGGGCAGGAACGCCTGCTTACCCGCGGCGGCTTCGAGCGCGTGACCGATTATGGCGCGGCCATTGAATCCTGCCTGGCGGAATTGAAAAGCGGCGGTTGGATCCAGTCCGAAAAAGACCTGGCGGCGGTAGGCTTCAAGCCCATCCTGGCCAAAGGCATTACCGGCTGCGTGCAGTTTGACGAACGGGTGCTGGCGGCCATGGAAACCTACAACGGCATTGCTCCGGCGCACAATCCGCCCTACGTGAACGGGGTGCGGATATTCGCTCAGAAAATGCCCGGCACTCCCCTGCTGGGCTTGTTCGAGACCGCTTTTTACCAGGGGGCGCCGGAAGCCGCCATGCGCTACGCGGTGCCGGATGCCTGGTACCAGATGGGCGTGCGGAAATGGGGCTACCATGGCGCGAGCCACAAATTCATCGCCGAACGCTCCGCGGAAATGCTGGGCCGGGAAGATGTGGCGGAGCGGGCGCGCCGGCTCTACATAGATGGCGGCGCTTCGCCGGTGAAAGGTCCGGCCTTGCGGGTCATCTCCTGCCACTTGGGGGGAAGTTCATCCGTCACCGGCATCCTCAATGGCGCCGGTATTGGCAACAGCCTGGGCATGAGCCCGCAATCCGGGTTGCCGCATAACAACCGGGTGGGGGAACTGGATTCCTTCGCCTTGCCTTACGTCATGCGCGCCACCGGGGTTTCGCTGGACGAAGCCGAGCGGCTGATGTGCAAGGAAGGCGGTTTGAAGGCGCTGTCCGGCGGCTACAACGACATGCGGGACATCGTGTCCCAAATGAAGGAGGGGAATGCGCCCGCCCGGCTGGCGTTTGAGGTGCTGGTGCACCAGGCCCGCCATTGGATTGGGGCCTATTATCTGCAGCTGAACGGGGCGGATGCCATCGTGTTCACGGCCGGCATTGGCGAGAATACGCCCGAGCTGCGGGCGGCGGTTTGCCAGGGGCTGGATCAGCTGGGAATCGTGCTGGATGCCGAAGCCAACGCGCAGGTGAGGGCGCGGGAGGCGGTGGTCAGCGCGCCCGGATCCCGGGTGAAAATCATGGTGATCCCGACCAACGAGGAGTTGGTGATCGCGCGGGAAGCGCGGCGTTTTTTGGAGCAACACAAGCAATGAATCCCGGAATGGGAAAAACAAATTTAAAATCAATCAGGAAAAATATTATGGCACAACAAGCAATCGGATTATTGGAAACACGAGGATTAGTGGCGCTGGTGGAAGGCACCGATGCCATGCTCAAAGCCGCCAATGTGCAGCTGGCCGGCCCGATGACGCAGGTGGGCAATGCCCTGGTCACCGCGGTGGTGGTGGGCGATGTGGCGGCGGTGCGGGCGGCCACCGACGCCGGTGCGGCGGCCATCAAGTCCATCGGCGGCGACCTGGTCAGCGTGCATGTGATCGCCCGGCCGCACGCGGACACGGACCTGGTGCTGCCGCATAAACCCGCCACCAAGTAAGGGCTATGTTCCTGGCCCGTGTGGAAGGGGCGGTGGTATCCACCAAGAAGGATCCATCGATGTCCGGCCGCAAGTTGTTGATCTTGCGGCCCCAATTGGTGGATGACAAGGATCCCACCCGGTTCCGTCCGGGCAGCAACAGCATCGTGGCGGTGGACAGTGTGGGGGCGGGCGAGGGGGAGATGGTGCTTTTCTGCCAGGGGAGTTCCGCCCGCCTGGCGCCGAATTTGCGGGAGGCGCCGGTGGATGCGGTGGTGATCGGCATCGTGGATTCCGTCGATGTTCTGGGCCGCCAGATATACGGCGCCCGGGATGCTTCCGCCTGAGGCCAGGGGACCGTCCTGAAACCGCGCCTGGCCTGGCCTGGGCCGCGCTCCCCAGGCGGGGCGCCGGAAGCGAAGGAAGTGAAATAGTGAGACTAAGGCTTGACTGATATTTTTTATGAGCAATCAACCGGCTGTGAATGAAAGTTTGATCCGCGACATCGTGGAGGAAGTCCTGGGACGTTTGTCCCGGGCGGGCGCCGCGCCGGCTTCGGCCAGTGCCAGCGCCGGCTTTCCGGCGAATCCATCGGCGGTGCCGGCCAGCGGCTCCGCCCGCCGCCTGGGGGTGTTTCAAAACGCCAATGAAGCCTGCGAGGCGGCCCATCAAGCCTATCGGCAATTGCAGGAAAAAGGGGTGGCGGCGCGGCGGCGGGTGGAGGAGATCATCAAGACCCTTTGTTTCCAGAACGCCGCGGAGTGGGGGCGCATTGAGCTGGAGGAAACCAAGATCGGCCGGCTGGACCACAAAATCGAAAAGCTCAAGGGCATCCGGGCCGTGCCTGGGGTGGCCTTTCTGCGGCCGGACGCCTTCAGCGGGGACCACGGCATCACGCTGGAAGAATTCGCGCCGTTTGGCGTCATTGCGGCCATCACCCCTTCCACCCATTCCATTCCCACGCTCGCGTGCAACGTCATCAACATGGTGGCGGCGGGCAATGCGGTGGTTTTCAACGCGCATCCCAGCGCCTGCCGGTGTGCCGCCATGGCCACCCGGGTATTCAACGAGGCGATCCAGCGCGAAGTGGGCATTGAAAATTTGATCACCATCATCGAGCAGCCCACCCTGGAATCCTTCAAGGCCATTTGCAGCAACGAGCTGGTGAAACTGCTCTGCGTCACCGGCGGTCCGGGCGTCGTCAAGGCTGCGATGCAAAGCGGCAAGCGCGCCATCTGCGCCGGCCCTGGCAATCCGCCGGTCCTCGTGGATCCCACCGCCGATCTCAACCGCGCGGCCCGGGATGTGATCCTGGGTGGGGCCTATGACAACAACCTGCTCTGCATCGGTGAGAAAGAGGTTTTCGTCATCTCCACCGTGGCGGATGCCTTCCTGACGGCTCTGGAAAAGAACGGCGCCGCCCGCCTCAACGCGGGGCAGATCGAGCGCCTGACCAAGGAGGCCTTCAACGTCGCTCCCGGGCAGGGAGTGGGCTGCCCTCACCCGATCCTGAACAAGGACTTGGTCGGCAAGGATGCCACCTACCTGGCGCGCATCGCCGGGGCGAATGTTCCCGCCGGCACCCAGCTCCTGTTCGGCGAAACCGATGCTTCCCACGCTTTCGTGCTGGAGGAGCAAATGATGCCTTTCGTGCCGGTGGTCCGGGTGAAGGATGTGGCCGAGGGCATCGCGGCCTCCAAAGTGGCCGAGCACAATTACAAGCATACCGCCATCATCCACTCGCACGACGTCACCCACATGACGGCCATGGCGAGGGCTTTGGAAACGACCCTGTTCGTGAAAAACGGGCCGTGCGTGGCCGCCCTGGGCAACGGCGGGGAAGGCTATCCCAGCTTCTCCATCGCCACTCCCACGGGCGAGGGAGTCACCACGCCCAAGACGTTCACGCGGGTGCGCCGCTGCGTCATGGTGGATAATCTGCGCATTTTCTAATGGTCCAACCCGTGCCATTGCCAGCTTCATTCAGGTTCGTCAGGCCCGCTGCTCCCCAAGAGGTGGCCGGCCGGGCGATCCCGGGAGGCCGGTTATGATGCTCGCGCGTGTCGAGGGCAATCTTACCGCCACCTGCAAGCATCCAAGCTTCAATGGCTGGCGGTTTTTGATCTGCCAGCCCGTGGACCTGGCGGATCATCCCGAGGGAAACCCGGTGGTGGCAATCGACCCGATTGGCGCTGGCTTGCACGAGCGGGTGATCCTCTCCACCGATGGCTCCGCCGCCCGGTTGGCGGTCAACGATCCCATCAGCCCCGCGCGGATCATGGTGATGGGCATCGCCGATGAACCCAATCCCCCGGAGGTCCCATGAGGCTGGGAACGGTCATCGGGCGGGTTACTTTAAACATTACCGTGCCCGCCTTGCGCGGGGCGCGCTGGCTACTGGTCAGCCCGTTCACCCGCGGGCATTTCCAGCGGGGCACCCAGGCCCCGGCCGGCTTAAGCAAGGATCCCACCCTCGTGGTTTACGATTCCCTCGGGGCCGGCCTGGGGGATACCATCGGTTTTATCGAAGGCCGCGAGGCGGCCATGCCCTTTTCTGTTCCCACGCCGATTGATGCGATCAACGGCGCCATCGTCGATAATGTCTTTTATACACCAAAATCATGAAACAGGTTATCAGCGTCAAAGATATCGAAGAACTGTTGCGCCGCGGCGGCAACGTGCAGTCGCTCCCTTCAGAGGCCATTTACACGCCTTCCGCGCGCGACCTGCTGCGTGAAATCAAGGATCGGCCCGGCAAGTCCGCCGGCTGTTCCCCGGCGCCGGCCGCCCCGCCGGCGGCGAAAAAATGCGAGCCGGCGTGCGATCTGGAGCGCCTGTACCATTCCCCCGAGGTGGAAGCCCTGAAGGAGGAAATGTGCGATATCGGGCGCCGCTTGTGGCAGCGGGCCTACGTGGATGGCAACGGCGGGAATATTTCGATCCGCCTGCAGGATAACCTGGTGCTCTGCACCCCCACGCTGGTTTCCAAGGGCTTCATGAAGCCGGACGACATGTGCTTCGTGGACCTGGATGGCAACCAGAAAATGGGCGCCAAAAAGCGCACCAGCGAGATCCTGATGCACCTGGAAATGATGAAGGCGCAGCCCAAAGCCAAGGCGGTGGTCCATTGTCATCCCCCTTACGCCACCGCGTTCGCCGTGGCCCAGATCAAGCCACCCACCTGCATGATCCCGGAGATCGAGGTCATGGTGGGCGAGCTGGCCATCGCCGATTATGATACGCCCGGCACGGTGGAAATGGGGAAGAAAGTCGCGGCGCTGGTGGAGAATCACAACACCGTCCTGATGGCCAATCACGGGGTGGTGGCCTGGAGCCATTCCATGGAAGATGCCTATTTCAAGATGGAGATCCTCGAGGCCTATTGCCGCACCGTGGTCGTGGGCGCCCAGCTGGGCACGGAGATGAAGACGTTTTCACCGGCGAAGCTGAAGGATCTGCTCCAGATCAAGCAGAAGCTGGGCATCCCGGACAGCCGGTTCGGCCTCAAGGAATGCGAGCTGTGCGACAACAGCGAGTGGCGTCCCGGCGTCTCCTGCCAGGTGCCGCCCGCCAATCCCGAGCCGGCGGCGGATCGCCAGACCGAGTCGTTGGTCCAATCCATCACAGACCAGATCCTGGCCCGGCTGAAAGGCTGACGCGGCTGGATGCGGTTGGCGGCAGAAGGCGGAAATCCGGCCCATGGTATGATCAAATCTCTGGACGTTAAACTCGCCGAAGTCAAAGCGAGCCGGGCCTCCCGGACCTTCATCCTGGCGGATGCCAAGGATGCGGATATGGCTTTCGGCGTGCGGGCTCCCGGGCCGCGCAGCTATTTGTCCGGCCGCGGGGCCAGCCCGGCCCAATTTTCGCCTGAAGTCTGGACCCGGGAGGAGTTTGGCCACCGCAATCTGCCCGAGTTCCTGGACATCATCCGCGAAGTGACCCGCCAGGGATTGATCGACATCATGCTGATGTCCGCCAGCGTCAACGAGCAGCTCAGCATCAAAGAGGGCCTGTTCCGGGATTTGCCGGTGACGCCCGCGGCGCGGGCCAACGATGCCACCGACGTTTGGGCCGTGCGCCATGGCAGCTATCTCAAGGAGCCCTCCCAGCCTTTCCGCAGCGCCACGATCGACCACATCCAGTGCGGCAAACACGAATGCCCGCGCGACGGCGGCGAATTCCCTGGCGCCAACCTGGGGCTCTATTCCATCACCTTCGTGAACCAGCTCCACCAGGATCGGGCGGCTTTGCTCGCTTTCAAGGATTTCCGCGAGGAAGCGGAGCGGAAAAAGTTCCGGTATTTCCTCGAGGTTTTCGATCCCAATGTGGCCAGTGGCGTGGCCCCGGAGAAGCTGGGCGAATTCATCAACGACAACATTCTCCGCAGCCTGGCCGGGGTGACTGAAGCGGGGCGGCCCTTGTTCTTGAAGATCGCCTACCACGGCCCGCGGTTCATGGAGGAGCTGGCCCAGTATGATCCCAACCTGGTGGTGGGGGTATTGGGCGGCAGTGCCGGCACTACTTACGATGCCTTCAAGCTGATCCACGACGCCCAAAAATATGGCGCGCGGGTGGCCTTGTTCGGGCGCAAGATCAACAATGCCGAGCACCAGCTGGCGTTCATCGAGATGCTGCGCCTGATCACCGACGGCCGGATCACCCCGGAGGAAGCGGTGCGCGCTTATCACGGCGTGCTTCAATCCTGCAAAATCAAACCCCGGCTGGCGCTGGAACAAGATCTGGCCTTGACGGACCAGTCCATGAGCTACGGCGGGGAGTCCCGCGCCCGGGTGCAGGCTGCCAAACCCGCTGCCTCAGCCCCCCCCAAACCGGTTGCCGCCAGGCCATCGCCCACCGGCCAGCCGGAAACACCGGCGTCCTCCCCACTTTGGCCGCGTAAAGCCGATGGCTCGCCTGACTTCGAAAAAATGACCTCCGCCCAGCGCGGTTCTTACGACCGCGCGCGGTTGTCCAGGCGCCTGGGTTGACACCCTCTGCCGCTTTCACCGCGGCGCTGGAGATTCCCCTCCCGGCGCGCCGTCGCGCCAGCCGGCTTTTTGTGGTTGTCACATCCACTTTGAGTTATTATTAACAAGCCATGACACCTGCATCCCTGGTTCCTTGTCTGACCGCATGCCTGGCGCTCCTCACCGCGGGAGTCCGGGCCGAAAATACCCCGGCGCAGTCCGCCCGCATTAAATGGTGGACCGACGCCCGCTTTGGCCTGTTCATCCACTGGGGTCCGGTAAGCCTGCGCGGGACTGAAATTGGCTGGTCCCGGGGAGAGCAGGTTCCGGCCCGGGAATACGACGAACTTTACCGGCGGTTTAATCCCACCAATTTCAATGCCCGGGAGTGGGCGCGCACCGCCAAGGAAGCCGGCATGAAATATTTGGTGCTGACCTCCAAGCATCACGATGGCTTTTGCCTCTGGGATACGGCTTATACCGATTACAACATCATGCACACCCCCTTCGGGCGGGATGTCATCAAGGAGCTTTCCGCTGCCTGCCGGCACGAGGGTATCCGGTTCTGCCTTTATCATTCCATTCTGGACTGGTATCACCCGGATTACCCCTTGGACAGCCCCGGGGGGCGGGGCAAAAAGCCCAACGCCAACATGGACCACTACAATCTTTATCTCAAGAACCAGCTGGCTGAGCTCCACCGGAAATATGGCCCGATCGGGATTTACTGGTTCGACGGGGAATGGGAGGCCCCCTGGAATAACGAGCGGGCGCGTGATTTGTTCCAGCATGTGCGGCAGCTGGATCCCAAGGCGCTCATCAACAACCGCGTGGGCAAGGGGCGGGAGGATATGGCTGGCACTACCAAAACCGGGGCGCTGGCGGCCGATTTTGACACTCCCGAGCAGCGGGTGGGCAAGTTCCAGAATGACCGCCCCTGGGAATCGTGCATCACCATGTGCGAACAGTGGGCCTGGAAGCCCAACGATAAAATGAAGTCCGCCACCCAGTGCCTGCGCACGCTGATCCAGTGTGCCGGGGGGGATGGCAATCTGTTGTTCAACGTGGGGCCGATGCCCGATGGCCGGATTGAGCCGAGGCAGGTCGAGCGCTTGCGGGAGATGGGGGCCTGGCTGAAAAAGTATGGGGTCACCATTTACGGGACGCGCGGGGGCCCCTTCAAGCCCGGAACCTGGGGCGCCAGCACGTTCAATGGCCGAACCCTCTATATCCACCTGTTCGATCTTAAAGGGGGCAAACTGGAGTTGCCGCCCATCAAAGGCCGGATTGTCAGCCACAAGCTGCTGACTGGCGGAACCGCTACGGTGACGCAAAGCCCGACTGGGATATCCATCACCGTTCCACCCTCGAACCGCCAGGTTACCGACACCATTCTGGCCCTCAAACTCGATGTGCCGGTGGACAGCCTGGCGCCCGTGGAGGTCAAGTAAGCTGTGGCACCTGCCCCCGCTTTTGCGCAGGCCCCGGCCGGCTGGCAAATTGGCTTGCCTTTTTCGGCCAAAGTGAAGATAAAATTACGGACTTAGGGTTATGGAATTCAAAAACGATATCGAGCGCTACCAGGCTTTTCAGCATGCCCGTGAGAATTTAAAGCGGGCTTTGCTGAAAAACCTCCACAAAAAAACAGTGGAACGCTGCGCCAAGGAACTGGGGCTCTGGGAAAAAGGACGCATCTCGCTTGCCGACGAAGCCGAGCTGCCGGTCTTGATCGATTTTGCCTTGCATAGCCGGCGCCAGGATGGGCACACCATTTGCGAAAATGCCCGGCAATCGCCACCGCCCGACCTGGGCGCCCAGGAGGTGGCGGTGCTCGGCGCGGCGGTGCAATCCCGCTACAGCCTGATCAGCGTCGACAGCATTGTCCCCAACCTCGGCATGAACGTGCGGGACATCCTGTTCAACGACGGGTTTTTCCTGGCGGATCGCCTGCTGGACCAATTGGCGGCTCCGGCGGGTTCCGTTTTCGCGACCCGGATCTATTTCCTGCCCAATTTTGCCATGACGGCCGGTTCCCCCATTGTCATCCGGCCCATGATCTTCAAACGCATGGTTGAAGGGGTGGCGCAAATATTCGGGCGGTTTCCGCTCCAGGAATTGTCCTTGGACGAGCGTATCCGCCTGGAAGCCTTCATGATCCCCATGAGCATCCTGGCCTTGCGGCGGACTATCTGACCATCGGCCCCGGCGATCACCGTGCCACTGGCCTGGCTTAATCCCGGGCGGTGGTTTGATTTTTCAGCGGCAGGACCTCCTTTTTCCGGTAGGCCAACCCCTGGAACACGGCCACCAGGTCCTGCTGTTCGTCCCGCACTTCCACCGTGTAGCTGGCGAGCTTGGGATTGGCCGAAATTTCCCTCGCTTCTGCGGTCAGCGTTCCCGAGCGGGCCGCTTTCATGAAGGTGATGCTGACATTTACCGCCACCGCCAAAGTGCCGTGCGAATTCGCCGCCGCCGCAAACGCAAAATCCGCCAGGGTGAAAATGGCCCCGCCATGGGCGGTGTTCCACCCGTTCAGATGACTCTGCTGGATCGTCATCCGGGCGGTGGCCTGGCCGGGATTCACCTGGATTAATTCCACTCCGCTGTGGCTGGCAAACCGGTCGTTCTTGAAAAATTCCTTTATCGCGTCCATTGGGTTTCAGGTTTATGGGACCATCACTTCCGACTTATTTTGTGCATCTTTTTTACTAAAGCTCATCCCACCCGTTTTCAATTCATTTCGGTTTTGCCGGCCGTCTTGGGGCGGGCATCAACGATGCCAGGTAAAAAAGTGGCCGGGCCCGCCGGCGGGTGGAAAACCTTGACCAGAATCCGGGGGCCATTGAGACTGCCTTCCCAGTGCCGGACGCTTTGGCTGGCCCGGTTGGCCGGGCTGGGGGTGGGGGACGGGAACCCGGGGGATTGGGCCAGGCAGGTGGCAATCTGTGGGAGAACAATACCTATGAAAAAATATGCGATCCATGGCCGAATCCGCCCGGCGGGATGTTGGCGGTTGCTGGCGTTGATGATGGCCACCGCCTGGAGTTCGGCTTTCGCGCCGGCCGCCCTGGCCCAGGTTGGTGAAGCCAGGACGGAGTTCAATCCCGGCCTGCCTTGGCCGGCCACGGATGGCCTGGGCCGATCCCTGCCGCTGGCGGCGGAGGCCGGCCCCTCCCAGCCGGAGCGTTTTGTGGGCATCTTTTATTTTTTGTGGCTCAATAACGAGGGGGGAAAAAGCCCCAACTGGAATGGGCCTTATGACGTTTCCAAGATCCTCGCCGCGGATCCGGAGGCCTTGAAAAAGCCGGACTCCCCGCTCTGGGGGGCGCGCGGCATGTATCATTTTTGGGGCGAGCCGCTTTACGGTTACTATTTAAGCCAGGATCCTTGGATCTTGCGGCGGCACGCCATGCTGCTCGCCGACGCGGGGGTGGACACTTTGATTTTCGACACCACCAATGCGCAGACCTATCCCGAGGTTTACCTCAAGCTGTGCGAGGTTTTCCGCCAGGTGCGGCAGGAGGGAGGGCGCACGCCCCAAATCGTGTTCATGGTGAACACCCAGGCGGGCGCCACCGCGGAGAAGATCTACCAGGATCTTTACCGGCCGGGGAAATACCGCGAGCTCTGGTTCCACTGGCGGGGCAAGCCCCTGATGATCTGCGATCCGGCCCAGGCCAGCCCGGAACTGAGGCAGTTTTTTTCGCTGCGCCGGGCCCATTGGCCCTTCACTTTGGTGAACACCGCCAATGCCTGGCATTGGGAGGCGACTTACCCGCAGCCTTACGGGTTCACCGACGATCCCAGCCAGCCGGAACAGGTCAATGTGTCGGTGGCGCAGAACCTGCGCCGGAAGGATGGCAAGGTCACCAATATGAGCAACCTGGATGCCCGCGGGCGCAGCTTCCACCAGGGCCGCATGGAATCCGCCCCCGGGGCGATCAACCAGGGCTATAACTTCCAGGAGCAGTGGCAGCGGGTGTTTGAACTGAAGCCCCCCTTTGCCATGGTCACCGGCTGGAACGAATGGATCGCCGGTCGCTGGGGCGAGCCGGGCGGCCCCATTGTTTTTGTGGATCAATTCAGCGAGGAGTACAGCCGGGATATCGAACCGATGAAGGGCGGCCACGCCGATCACTATTACTGGCAATTGATCGCCAATGTGCGTCGGTTCAAAGGCGCCCCGGCCTTGCCCGTGGCTTCCCCCGCCAAAACCATCCGCATCAACCAGGACTTCGCTCCATGGGGTGACGTTCAACCGGAGTTCCGGGACCACGTGGCCGAAACCTCGCCCCGCGATTTCAACGGGGCCGCCGGCTTGCGCTACCGCAATGATTCCGGCCGCAACGACCTGGCGCTGATGAAAGTGGCCCGCGACCAGGAACAGCTTTTCTTTTATGCCCGCACCCGGGAGCCGCTGTCCGGCCCGGAAGGCGGACGCTGGATGTGGCTTTTCCTCGATACCGACCAAAATCCGGCCACGGGCTGGGAAGGCTTTGATTGGATGGTCAGCCACGATGCAGACCGGGAGGGGACAGCCTGGCTCGAGAAAAATGCCGGGGGATGGAAATGGACCAAAATCCGCCGGCTGGAATGCGCCTTCAAAGGCAACGAACTCCATCTGGCCATCCCCAAAGCGGCCCTCGGCCTGCCGGAAAAAACGGCTTTTGATTTCAAGTGGGCCGACAATCTCCAGGCGCCCGGCGACGTCATGGATTTCTACCTCAGCGGCGATGTCGCTCCCGAAGGCCGGTTCAAATTCAGGTTCCAAACGAAGTGATTCCCCCGCCGGGCTGATTCCTATTCGAGGGAATTCCCCAGGCCAAAGCGGGCGGGGTAAAAACCCCGGATGTGGAATTGGGTGGCAACCGGCCGTTGTCTGTGGTGGATCAGTCTGAAGTGGGAGGCGCACGGGGTCCTGATGGGCGGGTTGGTGGTTAAACCGGGGGTAGATGGGCGGGTTGGTGAACCTTTTTGCCCGCTGGATTCGTGGGGAATTCCTGGCCGATCGCGGCTCACCAGCGGTCCGAGCTCCGGTGCGGCGGGATGGCATTTTGAAATGGGGGCTGGGAATAAAACCGGGCCGGGGGGCTTCTTTTTCCTCGAGCCGGGCCGGGCCGGGGAGTATATTGGTCAATGAGCCTTCAAGTTACACGGTTGATGGCGGTTTTACTGATGGTGACCTGGGAAGCTAATGTGGAAGCGGCGGGCGATGTGTTTGCCAAAGCGCGCCAGCGCATGGTGGACGAGCAGATCACCGCGCCCGGACGCAATATCCAGGATGCCCGGGTGGTAGCCGCCATGCGGGAGGTGCCCCGGCATGAGTTTGTGCCCGCCGGGCGCCGGGATGAAGCCTATGATGATCACCCCCTGCCGATCGGCCATAACCAGACCATTTCCCAGCCATTCATCGTGGCCTTTATGACCGAGCAGCTGAAACCGAAGCCGGGCGACAAGGTGCTGGAGATCGGGACGGGATCGGGATACCAGGCGGCGGTGCTGGCCGGATTGGTGGCGGAGGTCTATTCCATCGAAATTGTGGATGAACTGGCCCGGCAAGCAAGCGCCACCTTGCAACGGTTGGGGTATACCAATGTCCAGGTGCGTTCCGGGGATGGTTACGGCGGGTGGCCGGAAAAGGCGCCATTTGACAGCATTATGGTCACCTGCGCCCCGGAAAAGGTCCCGCGCGCGCTGGTGGAGCAGCTCAAGGAAGGGGGGCGGATGGTGATCCCGGTGGGGGAAATGCACGACCAGACGCTTTACTTGATGGAAAAACGGGGGGAAGCCTTGGAGAAAAAGGCCGTTTTGGCCGTCCGTTTCGTGCCGATGACTGGCAAAATTACAAATCAACGCTAAAATAACGGTCTAACTATGAAAAAACTGATTATTCGTTTGGTGGTGGTGACGGTGGTGCTGGCGGTGTTGGCCGTGGTGGGTTTGGCGATGTTGTTTAACGGGATCGTCAAGAAAGGCTTGGTGGCCGGGGGGAGCCAGATCACCAAGGTCAACTTCCAAGTGGGTGGCACCCGGGTGAACCCCTTCGGGGGCAACGCCAAAATCTCGGCCTTGACCATCGGCAATCCGGAGGGCTTCAAGACGGATTCAGCCATCAAAATCGGCACGTTAAGCATGGCGGTGAAGCCGTTTTCCTTGATGTCGGACCGGGTGATGATCAGCTCGCTGGCCGTGGAGAATCCGGAGATCACGTATGAAGTCACCGCCGGCGGGGTCAACCTGACCAAAATCCAGGAAAACGTGATGGCTTATGTGCCCAGCGGCCCGTCCAATCGCAAGATCCAGATCGATGACCTGGCAATCACCGGGGGGAAGATCAATTTCAGCGTGAATATCCCGGTGCTGGGCGTCAAGACCGGCACCGTGCCCTTGCCCGACATCCACCTGCAGGATTTGGGCAAGGGATCCGAGGGGCTGACCCCGGGTGAGATCGCCTCGAAAATCACCCTGACCATCGCTCAAAGCGCGGCGGCGGCGGCCAAGGATGCCATCAGCAAGCTGGGCGGCGCGCTGACGGACTCCACCAAAAGCCTCGGCCAGGACGCGCAAAAAAACCTGCAGAATGCCACCAAAGGCCTGGGCGACTTGTTCAAAAAGTGACGGCGTTGGCCGGGATTTCCAGGCTCAAGGCCCAGAAAATGCCATTGCGCAGCAGCCGGCGGAACTCGGGCATGGCAAAATCGTCCGGGTGGCCCAGGGAGGTGTAAAACACCCGGGCGCCTTGATGCTGGTTCACCCAGGCGACCGGTTCGGTGGCGGTCTGGTTATCCACGCGGCCGAGCATCAAAGGCACGGCTTGCGCGCCCAAAGGCCGGGTTTTGTAGAGCCAGGAAGAGACCAGAAATGGCTCGGGTGAAAGGCCCTTCAGGATGGGGTGGCCCTGGGCTTCAGGCATTACCCACACCCGTGTTTTCGGATCCCGGTTGTTGAAATGGCCGGCGTAATGGCCGCCCAAAACTTCACCGTCAAAGGCCAGCCAGTTCTGGAAAGCGTGGCTGCTGGTGCGCAGCGCCACCACCGGTTTGCCGGCCTCGAGGTACGCGCGGATCAATTTCAGCTGCGCCGGGGGCAGCGTGGTGCGGCGCATGAAAAAGACCGCCAAATCGGCCTCTTTCAGGGCTTCCAGGCCGGGCAGGTCGTCCGCGCGGTCGCTTTGCAGGAAGGTGCAGTTCCAACCGTAATGGAAGGCCAGGTCGTTGCGGGCAAAAGCGGCGAGGGTGGTTTTGGATTGGTATTCAGTTTCCACGCTCAGGAATACGACCTTGGGGCGGCGATCCGCCTGGAAACGGAACGGGGGCTGGCCGGTGAGGGCGGTGCTGGTCAGGGTGGGACACCAATATTTCTCGATATGGCCCACCACGAGGTCGGTGCCGCGGAAATGGCTCACCCACGGTTTTTTGCGGGAGTTGTACATGGTGTCGGTGAGGTCGCGCATGAGGGCCACCTTTTTGCCCCATTGCACCATCTGGCGGATGGCAAAGGAGCGGCCCAGCACACACATATTCGTGTGCACTCCCATGATGATCAGGTTCTCAATGCCGCGCTGCTGGAGCAGGTTGTAGATGGCGGCGCCGGAATCGCTGATGGCGTCCTCGGCGGCGATTTCCAGGGTGGCGATCTGGCTGCGCCAGGGACCGCCCTGCGGGCAGTGCGGCTCGCAATCGCAGCCGCCATCGGAGTCGTCGATGGGCAGCGGCCCTTCCTTCGCCAGGTTCAGCGATTGCCAGTTCGAGGCGGAAGGCGGGGCGATCCGGGGGGCATTCAGAACCCGGGACACCTGGGGCCAGCCCTCGTAAAATTTCAGGGTGTCGCTGGGGGCGTGGATGATGAGGATCCCCTGCCGCCGGGCGGCGAGCAGCACCTGGTTCATGGTGGGCGCCATCTCGGCCACCCGCGCGCTGGCACCCTGGCACCAGTGTTGGTTCCACATGTCGCAGATGATGATGGCCGTCTTGCGCGGATCCCACTCCGCGGCCTTTTCGACGGTTTCATACTGGCCGCTGCCCGGGGCGGTTTCGACCTGCCGCCGCAGGTTCAGCTTCAGGCCGGCGGCATCGGCGGAGGCGGCGGCCAGGCAGGCGGCGGCGAGGGAAAGGAGGATCGGGTTTTGCATAAAAGACCGGGGTTGGTTAACGGCGGATGGAGCGTTGCAGGGGATCCCAATACTGGGCGTTGACCAGGCCGCGCGCATCCCCCGTGCCGGGATCGATCGGCGGGTTGATCTGGTCGTCTTTTTTGGGCTCGGCATGGCCATCATTGAAGAGGGCGATGCCGGAGTTGAAATGGCGCAGTTGGTCGATGCCCTCGAAGGCCTTGGAGGAGCTGGCATTGCGGAGCATGCAGGAGGTGGGCCACCACAGGCTGCTGCTCCAGGTGCCGTCGGACTTGGGCATGCCTTCGCCGATCAGCAGGTTTTGGGCCGGCTTGATGATGGAGGTCCGTTTGAACCAGGGGCGGCTGTCGAACAGCACGCCTCCCACCGTGAGCGAACCGCTCGGGTAAGGGTGGATGCCCAGGAAGAAGGCGTTCATCCCGTAGCCCACCTTGTGGGGATCGAATTTCCATTCCCACGGGATGCCGTTGTCCAGCCGCTTGCCCTTGATGGCCGGGCAGCAAAACATATTGGTCTGGCGCTGCTTGCCCAACACCGTCACCCCCCACCAGTTGGTCATGGACAAGTTGGCATCGTCGGTGGTCAGGCCCTGGTTCCGATGCGCCGGAAAGGTGTCCCGGTTGTCATCGGTGTAGAACTGGAAAAATAGGGCGATCTGGCGCAGGTTGTTGATGCACGTGGTGCGGTGGGCCTTGTTTTTGGCCTTGGAGAGGGCGGGGATCAGCATGCTGGCGAGGATGGCAATGATGGCGATCACCACCAGCAGTTCAATCAGTGTGAATCCCGCCCGGCGGCCCCGCTGCCAGGCTGGGTGGCGCGTTTCATGGAATTCTCCCCGAGAGTATTTCATAGCATTATTTTTTGGTATGCGGGCCACTCTAATATTGGCTCCCCCCCGTGCCAAGCGGGAAAAACGGTTCCGGGCCGGCACTGGAGGTCGGCCTGAGCTCCGAACTGGGCCGCCAGACTTCCGGCGCCTGGGGCCGGGGCCTGAGTGGGAGCCATCAAGGGGCGCGCGGTGGGGGTGGCTGATTATGCCTCGCAGTGGCTGGTGAATCGTTTTTCCCGGCTTTTCCACGGCAACGGCAAGGTGGCTGCCCTGGGCCAAGGGTGTGATGAGCTCCTGGGCCACCCAATACGAATAGGGTCCCTTCGGCGAATTGATCCGGGCGGCAGGCCTGATGGCCCCAGCCCGGCTGTTCCAGTTTTCCACCCGGGAGTGTCCTGCGGCGTTCAGCCCGGGCTGCCATGGTTTCCGCTTTCACGGCCCCAGTCCTCAACGGCGGGCGCCTCGAAATCCGAGAGGAGTGGAAGGCGGGCTTGATTTTTCACCGTGGGTATTGGGGATGTTTCTTCCCGTTTTCGGTTGCGGGCGTTTGCTGGAGTTCGATCACATGGTTCCAAGCCTCCCTGGTTGCGACTCTCGCTCCCAAGTGATGCAATAGGTTGTAAAGACCCAGTTCGGCACGGGTGATGAAAGCAAACTCGGGATTGGCGAGTTTGGCCCACAATGCCTTGCGCCAGATTCGGAACAGGGTATCCAGCAAGGCGGGCTGCCCGAAATCAACCAGCCGGTGGGTGGGACCCGCCTCTGCCGGTGGGAAAACGAGGTTCATCAGCTCATCCAGGCCCGGCAGCATGCGCCGGGCTTTGGCGTGCTGCACCTGTGGCCCCCAGATGAGGTCCATCACGCGTTGCGCCTCCGCTTCGCCCTGGCGCCAGGAATGGTGGACACAGCAGCGGCCTAATTCCTGGATCCCGGCCGAAACGCGCTTGACGCATCCGAAATCCACCAGGCCGAATGAGCCATCAGCGCGAAACAGGTAGTTGCCTGGATGGTGGTCGGCATGGAGTGCCTGGCAACACTGGAGCTGGAAATGGTAAAGCTCAAATAAACGCTGGCCAATGAGGTCACGAACCGCCTGAGAGGGGTTTGACTCCCGGAACCTGCCGATGGGTTCACCCTCAACAAAGGACATGGTCAACACCCGGTCGGTGGTCAAGTCCCAATAAACTGAGGGCAGGGCGACCTGGGGCAGGACCGCCAGCCGGTCACGGAAATACTCGATGTTTTTGCCCTCCTGGATATAGTCGGTTTCTTCCAGAAAGCCGCGTTGCATTTCCTCCAGGATGGATACCGGCGTGTGCCCCGTGATCCGCCCGGGGAGGGTGGCTGAGCGGAGGAGTTTAAGGTCGTTCTCAATGGCGGTTCGGATGGCGGGATATTGGATTTTGACCGCCACCTTTTCGCCCCGCCGGGTGACGGCGCGATGGACCTGGCCCAGGGAGGCGGCGGCGAAGGGCTCAGGTTCGAACTCCTGAAATACATCCTCAGGATATTTGCCGGTGGCGTTCTTGAACTGGGCGCGGGCCAGGGTGGGATGCATGCCGGGGGCCTGCATCTGCAGGGCGGCCAATTCGGCGATGGCGTCATCGGGCAGCGCCTGGGTCTGCATGCTGAGGATCTGGCCGATTTTCATGCAGGGACCTTTGAGCGGCCCCAGCGCCTGGCGCACGAGCCGGGCAGCCTTTTGCTGAAAATCGTGGCGCCGTTCGGCCTTGAGCTCTTCACCAAAAAATAGATTCTGTGTCTGGTATCCCAGGTAGCTCCCCGTGAGCGACAGGCCGAGTTTGCCCAATTGGAAGCCGCGGCCAAAGTAACCTGGAGGGTCGCTGTTTTTCACCAGTCCCACCCTCCTTTCGCCATGAACCGGGAGGCCATTTTGAGGCTCCGATCCAGCAGGGCCAGGGTATTCTCTTTCCCGGGGGAATCGTCTTGCAGCCAGTGGGTGATGATGGCGAGATGCAACAGGGCGAAAACATAGGCCCCCAAATCTCCCACTTGGGGCAACTCGCCCCTGGCCTCGGCTTGGGAGAGCACCTCGCGGATGAACCGCAGGTAGCGCAAGTTGTACTCCTGCGACTGCAAGCTCAAGGGATGCAATTTGGAGGCCGGTTGCAAGGCGCGCAGATAAACCGCGCCGACAAAGTCCTGATAGGGACGGAGGCGTTCCATGTGCTGGTGGATGATGGCAAAGAGCCGTTCGGCCAGGGGGGCGGACTGGAGCCGCTCCTCCTGCTGAAACCACTCAATAAGCCCGATCAGCAGCTCATCGAGGAAGCATAGGGCAAGGTCCTCTTTCGTCGGGAAATAATTGAACAGGGTGCCATCGGCAATTTTGGCCTTGCCCGATATTTCATCGGTGGTGGTCTGGAAGAATCCCTTTTTGGCAAAGAGTTCCGAAGCGGCCTTGAGGATGGCCTTCCTCGTCTTCGCCTTGTTTTCCAGGCGTTTGCCGGAACCTGATTTCTGCGCGGGGCCGGATGAATTAGCCCGTCGTGTACTCGTTTTCATAAAATGAGCTTGCTCATGTAACTGTGATAATCTCCGCCCGGTCCGGCTCTGTGTCAATAAAATATGAGTGCACTCATGTTTTTGCCGGGCTTCGGGGTTTGAAGACGCCAACGAGCCTATGTGCCGGGCCAGGGATTTTGGCCTTGTCCCAGGCCCGGCGGATGGATGCCGGTCTAATGGCTCGTTTTTTTGGCGCAATTCGCGGGGGGAGGACACCTTCAGGACGACTGCCGGTTTTGGTTCAGTTTGAGCTTGCAATCGAGGTGCTTTTTTTAAAAATTAACATTGGTTATGGAAATTCCAGATCGTCGTTATTGGGATGGGACCTTGGGATGCAATGGGTGGCGGGCCAAACCGGGTGGGGATCAAACCGGGCGGCGGGCGGCATTCACCATGTTGGAAATCATGATCACGGTAGCCATCATCAGCCTGATTCTGGCCATCGCGATGCCCAATCTGTTGAAGGCCCGCGAAAAAGCCCAGCGAACCGCCTGCATCGCCAACCTGAAGAAATTGAGCCACATGAAAGAACTGTGGGCCTTTGAAAAAAACAAACCCCTAAACGCCGTTCCGAACTCAAGTGATATAACTCCCTATTTGGGCGGTGGCAAAATGCCGTCCTGCCCGGCCAATGGCACTTACACTTTGGGGCGCGTATCCCGAACCCCGGGTTGCTCCCTGGCTGATTTGGGCCATGATGCAGGAGAATCCGATTCCGACGAGCACCACGCGCAGGATTAATCCCGCCCGGTTTTGCGGGCGAAAGCCGGCAATTTAAGCGGACCAGATTTCTCCTGCCCGCTTTATCCCCTGGTAATTGCCGCCCGGTGGCCTCCAACGATCATTTAATCCCCTGTTCACAGCGGCGGTTGGGCCATGTTCCTACCTCTGCCTTAGCCGGTAGGGGATCGCCCCCATGCGCCGGCCTATGCGATCCGCAAATCTCAACTGGCGGCGGGCCTTGCGCGGATTGGGCCAGGCTTGGAAATCGCCCACAGCGGATCCCCTCGCCCCGCCGGCGGGGAGAGGGCCAGGGTGAGGGGGCCTTCTCCGGAGCGCGGAACGCGCTTTCGTATATATCTGTATAGTATACGTGGCGATTATGTCCAATCTATTCTGCGACGGCAAAATCGCGTTTTTGCCGTCGCGAAAGTTTTCAGTTTTTCTTGCCCCTGCTAAAAACAAAATTTAATGCTGGATCAGCAGTGCCGATTTTTGCACCAGCACCGGTGTTTTCAGGGGCGGGGTGGGGAGTGCAGTGCCTGACCGGCGGCGCTGGGTGGAAAGAAAAGTAGCCCAGTCCAAAACCTGGCAGCGGTCTGGGGCTGTATGACTTGGATAATCCGCCTGCGGGCAACCAGCCGGCAGCGTGGCCGGCGCCAAGCGCCGATGCGGCCACGAAGGTCGGTTGGATCGGACCAGGAGGGCGGTTTAGGACAGCCACCCCTTTTGCAGGGCGTAATAGACCTCGTTCCAGCGCAGCTCTTTTTTCAGGCCGGTGATTTCGGTGCGGCCGTGGATGTGCAGGAACTCGAGGCCCGCGATCTCCGCAAAATCCTCCAGGTGTTCGGCGGTGATGGCCTGGCTGAAGCCGGCATGATGGGCGCCCCCGGAATATATCCAGGCCGCGGCTGCCACCGGCAGGCTGGGCTGGGGCTCCCATATCACCCGTGCCACCGGCAATTTCGGCAGCGCTTCGGTGGCGGGGACCACTTGCACATCGTTCACCACCAGCCGGAACCGGTTGCCCAGGTCGATCAACGAGGCGTTCAGCGCAGCGCCGGGCGGGGCATTGAACACGAGGCGCACCGGGTCGGCCTTGCCGCCAATGCCCAAGGGATGAATTTCCAGCGCGGGTTTGCCTGCGGCCACGCTGGAGCAGATCTCGAGCATGTGGGCGCCCAGGACCTTCATGCCGGCGGGGTCCAGGTGGTAGGTGTAATCCTCCATGAACGAGGTGCCGCCGGGCAGCCCGGAGGCCATCACCTTCATGGCGCGCACCAGGGCGGCGGTCTTCCAGTCCCCCTCGGCGCCGAAGCCGTAACCGTCGGCCATCAGGCGCTGCACCGCCAGCCCGGGGAGCTGGACGAGGCCGTGCAAGTCTTCGAAGGTGGTGGTGAAGCCTTTGAACTGGCCCTGGCTCAGGAAATCGCGCATTCCCTGTTCGATGCGGGCCGCCTCCTTCAGCGCGGCGCGCTGGGCGCCCCCTTTGCGCAATTCGGGCGCCACGGCATAGGCTTCATCGTATTCGCCCAGCAGTTGCTCCACGGCCTGGCTGGAGACTGATTGGACCGCCGCCACGAGGTCGCCCACGCCAAAGCCGTGGACCGCGTAGCCCAGCTTGATTTGGGCGGCCACCTTGTCCCCTTCCGTCACGGCCACTTCCCGCATGTTGTCGCCAAACCGCGCGAACCGGGCGCCCTGCCAATCCAGCCAGGCCGCCGCCGCCCGGGTCCAGGCGCCCAACTGGCTGCGCACGGCTGCCTCCTCCCAATACCCCACCACCACTTTCCGGTTCAGCCGCATCCGGCTCATGATGAACCCGTATTCGCGGTCCCCGTGGGCCGCCTGGTTCAGGTTCATGAAATCCATGTCGATCGAGGACCAGGGGATATCCCGGTTGAACTGGGTATGGAGGTGGGCCACCGGTTTATGCAGGATTTTGAGCCCGTTGATCCACATTTTCGCCGGGGAAAAGGTGTGCATCCAGGTGATCAAACCGACGCAGCGGGGGGCCGTATTGGCCGCCTGGCAAAGCTCGGCGATGGCGTCCGGCGAGGTCAGCACCGGCTTGAACACGATTTTTACCGGGATGGCGGAGGACGCATTGAGCGCCTTCGCAATTTGCTGCGAGTGCGCCGCCACCTGCTTCAAGGTTTCGGGGCCGTACAAGTCCTGGCTGCCCGTCACAAACCATGCTTCCAGTTTCTTTAATTCGATCATAAATTTTCTCCTGATTGGGTGCGCCCTGCCGCACTTTGGCTTTCCCGGATGGTGATCCACCGGCTTGGCCTGCAACCCTGCCCAAAAGCGGCGTTGGGTTCAAGATTATGTTCGCGGCGCGCGGCGGCCGTAACAGCCGGCCGCTGCCTCGCCCAAAAACCCGGTGGCGCGGGCGTGGCACCAGCCGTCCTTACTTCGTCCCCAGGCAAAACAGATTCTTTTCGCCGCGCAGCAGCAGCCGATTGGCCACCGCCACTGGCGAGGCGATGATGCGTTCGCCCATGTCGTTTTCCGAAACCACCTCGAATTTCCCCTCCACCCGGGCCACCAAGACCACGCCATCCTCCCGGGCGGCGTAAATATGGCCGCCCGCCACCAAGGGGGACCCGTAGTAATTGGAGCTATCCTTGGGCAGCGCTCCGCTCCAGACGGTCTTGCCCGTTCCGGCATCGATGCACTCCACTTCGCCCCGGTCGCGCAACAGGTACACCCGGCCCTGGCTGACCGAGGGGGTGGGCACAAACGATCCGGTATCCTTCCTCAGCCAGGCCCGGTGGGTGGCGGTGACGTCTCCCGTGCCTCCGAGCCGGATGCCGTGCAGGCGCATGCCCCGGCCATAAGGCACCACCACCATGTCCCCGGCCACCACGGCCGAGGATACCGCCGGCCAATAGGTGGTGGCCTCCGGATTGAAATCGCCGCAGCTCCAGAGGATTTGCCCATCCTCAGCCCGGTGCGCGGTCAGGTGCAAAGCCCCCCAGACCAGCACGATTTCCTGGTCGCCCTTTGCCAGCACGATCGGCGTGGCGTAGCTGTGGTCCCCTTCCAGCGGGGTTTCATAATTCCGCGCCACTTTCCAATGCACGGCGCCGGTCGCTTTGTCGAAGGCCGCCAGGAAGGAATTGCCGTGGTGCATCACCGCCACCACCACATCCTGTTTCGTCAGCACGGGCGAGCTGCCGATGTCCCAAAACAGGCTGTCCTGGCCGAAGCGTTCCTGCAGCCCGGTTTTCCAGGTCACCCCCCCGGCCAGGTCCAGCCGCGCCAGGAGGCCGCTTTTGAAATAAGCGAACAAACCTTGCCCGTCCGTCGCCAGCGACGGATTGCTGCCGGAGCCATTGCGATGCTTGCCCTTGCGCTCCGGCCCCAGGACGGTCTGCCAGAGCAGCTTTCCTTCCCAATCGAAAGCCAGCACCGCATCCTGCCCCCCCACCGGCGCCGTGAGATAAATGCGGCGCTCCCACACGATGGGTGTGGAGCAGCCTTTGCCGGGCAGCGCGGCCTTCCAAAGCAGGTTCTGCGGGCCGCTTAATTGGGTGGGCAAGGTGGCGTTGGGAGCGCCGCTGCCCTGGTCCTGGGGGCCGCGCCAGCGCGGCCAGTTGCCATCCAATCCTTCCGCTCCCCGGGCGGCTACGCCGGCCAGGAACAGCCACAGAGTTGCTTTTGCCAGTTTCACTGAGGTGTTATTCTGATGCATTTCAAGTTCTAGATTGATCCGCAAACTCCGGCCGATGACAAGCGGCAATTCCGAATTACCCCCCCGTCAACCGCCACGGGGCACTCCAGGATCAATTTTCAATTGGGTCGTGTGAAAGAGGACAAAGCGGTGAGGCCAGACCCGATGGGGCTGGTGGCGAAAATTAAGATGGGCACGGGATC
>CAIMWS010000493.1 GCA_903845125.1 uncultured Verrucomicrobiota bacterium | reverse complement strand
GATGAAGCCGCAGCCCAGTTTGTCGAAGTTCAAATACTTCGTGCCGGTATTCTTGTCGATGCATTTGGCCACGAGCTCACCCGCCGGGCTGCTCCAGGTCGTGGGCGTGATGAAGCTGGTCGTCGGGGTCACATCCGAGGCAATAATCGCCTTGATGGAGCCGGCGCCGGCGTTCGCCGCGAGGTCCGCAATGCCCGTGTAGCTGATGGTTGTGCCATCAGTGATCGCCTTATCCAGCGTCACCAGCAGCTGATTGGGGCTGCCAACCGGGTAGAAGGAGACGGCCAGAACGGTCGCGCCAGCCACTGAGAAGTTGGCCGGGGCGGCCGCCGAGGACTGCAGGTTTTCGTTGAAGGAGACCAGCACGTTGGTGGCTTGGCCCGTGAGGGCACCCGCGGCCACGGCTACGGGACCGGTGGTGTCGCCATTCATGTCGAACAAGGTGGCCAGGTACTGGCCGGGGATCACCTCTGGATTGGCGGCATTGCCGCCGGGTTTCACCCAACCAACCGCCAGGTTGTCGCCGCCGCCGCCTTCCTTCTCGAAGGCTTGGATGAAGTAGGCCTTCCCTGCGGTCAACTGAATGGGATCCGAAAGGGATTTGCCACTGCCCTGACCGGTGGGCACGTTGAGAAACTGCCGGGACCCTTGCCAGCCGTCGAAATAGGCGATCGGTTCCGACCCAACATTAGCCGGATTATCGTCCGTGCTCAACCAGAGCTGGGAACTGTCATCTGCCGCGATGGCGAACTGGTAGGCGCCGGTCACCGGCGGGATCACGAAGCCGGTCATCACCTGGCCGAGATTGTCGCCAACGTTCGTGGGGGTCTCGAACAAGGAGCGGAACGTCACTTCGTCGGGGGTGTGGTTGACGTATTTCGCGTTGCCAGTCAGGTCGGGGATGGTCGTGCCACCACCGATGTTTTTATAGACCTCCAGCATGATGTAACCAGTGGCGAGCGAGAACTTGAAGCCTTGCTTCGTGTTCGCAGCGATCGAGTTGGCCGCCGTGTCTTTGACGTTGTTGACCGTCACCGTATATTGCTTGCCCTTGGTCTGGGCGCTGGTGCTCAGGGTGACCTTGAACCCGGTGTCATCCAGCGTGGCGCCCGTGATGCTCAGGCCGCCGTCGGCAGTGTAGTTGGCCACGGCCGTCGCCGTGTTGGGATCCATCGCCTCGGAGAAGGTCAGGACGAGGGTATTGAGCCCCGGGCCGCCTTCCACTTTCACCAGCGTGGGTGGGGTGGTATCAGGCGTGATCGTCACGTTGGCCACCGTGCTGGCCACCGGCTTGTAGCCGATCAGGATCGCCTGGCAGGTGTACTTGCCCGTGTCGGCCTGCTGCGGCACCTTGATCCGCAGCGTCGCGGTGTTCATGCCCGTGATGTTGGCGGCGTCGCCGGGCCGGATGTCCACACCATCCTTCTGCCACTGGTAAACCAGGTATGCCTGGGTGGCCACGGCAGTCGTCTTGGCCGCCGCCGTGAGCACCAGCTCGGGCGAGTTGGCCTGGATGCTGATCGCGTTGGTCGGCTGCTGGGTGAAGGTGATCCCGGGATCGCTGACCACCTTGTTGTAGCGGTAAACCTTCAGCGCGCCGGACACCGTGGAGTCATTGAGCAGCACCCGGACGCCATTCTTGTAGTAGAACCATTCCACCGCGTCCCCGCCGCCGCCTTCCTGGAAGGTCAGCCGGAACGGATAGACGCCTTCCTTGAGCACGTAAACGTTGTAGGTCGTGTCGGCCACGCCGCGGCCGCCGTTGAACTCACCGCACACCATGCCCGCTGGCGGCAGGTCATGCGGCTTGGCGCCGGAGGTCACGCGGAAACCGTCGTCGCTGTTCACGCCGAAGGTATAGGTTCCCACGCTCAACGGGATCCACGCCACCGTCTCCAGGGCGTAATAATT
>CAIMWS010000492.1 GCA_903845125.1 uncultured Verrucomicrobiota bacterium | reverse complement strand
GCAGCTCATTGGAAACTGCTACTTGGAAAGAAAAAAGCACCGCTTCCTCTGTAGCATCAGTGGCTCAGTTTATCTGAGCAGAGGTGGGTCAATTTAAGTGAGCCCTATCGCTTTAACCAAAATCAAAAATGATCAGGAGTTAGTGCGTTCTTTTTTTGGGGGCTGATTCTGTGTCTTATGCCATTTACTGACCATTACCTTTAAAGAATGGGTTGGGTTATTCAGAACTGATTCCGATATTGCCTACCTCCGGCTCCGGCCCGCACGGCTGGCCCCCTGGGAGCGGCTGCCTCCGGCAGAACTGGAAGCCTGAAACCGGCTGGCGCTGGTGGCGCGCTGATTGCCTGACTGCCGGGCCGCGGACTGCGACTCCAAACTCTGGAAACCCGAGGCGGACATCGCGCTGGCGCTGGTGGCGCGCGGCTGTGGCGCGGCGCTGGACTGCGGCCGGGCCGCTGTCCGGCTGGCTGTGGAACTCATCGCCGAGTTAGGCGGCGGCGGTTTATTGGCGTTCTGCCAGCCATTGCCCGAGTTCTGCGACCAGTTGCCATTGGCATCCTTCTTGTAAACCGTGTCCCCATTGCTCGCATAAATGTCACCCGACTTGGTCTTGGCCACCTTGCCCTGGCTGTTGGCGGTATTCCACGACGCGGCGCCAGTGCCCTCGCTGGTTCTCACCCCCGCGGCGCTGCCGTACTGGCCGGACGCATAGCCGCCCACGGCAGACTTGCCAGTGCTTGGATTATACGCGGCGGCCCGCCCGGCTGAGCCAAAGGGCGTGCTCACCGAGGCGCCGGCAGCCGAGGCGCCGGTGTATGGATTGTATGCCCGGCCCGCCGCCGCGGTGCCATACGCGCTGGAGCGGTATCCGCCGCTGGCAACCGTGCCGGTGTAGGGATTGTAGCCCGTCACCCGCCCGGCTGAGCCATAGGGCGTGTTCACCTGCGCGGCGCGCGCATAGCCGCCGGTGTAAGGATTGTAGGCCGTTTTCACCCCCGCGCTGCCATACGGGCCATAGGCGTAAGCGCCCCGCGCGTAAGTCCCCGTGGCTGGATTATACGCGGCCGCATAGCCCGCTCCGCCGTACGGCCCATAAGCCGCACCCCCCTTGTAATAATAACCTCCATGGCCGTAATGGTAAACGGCGCCACAGCCGTAGGAATAATGGGCGGGATACGGCGGATAATAGTGATCATTGTGGTGCGCGATGGCGGCGCCCACCGCGATCCCCGCGCCAAACATCAGCACGCCGGTCGCGGCGACGTATTCCCCGGTGTATCCCGAGGTCTGACTGTAAACCACCGTGGTGGGGGTGGTGCTTTGTACCGTCACATAGGTGACGTTGTGGCTCGGGTGCGAGGGCGGGATGGTGTAGATGGCCGGCGGCACGCTCGCACAGAAGCTCCACGGGCCGGCGGCGGTGGTGCTGGTGAACCACACACCCTGCGAACAACAATAATATTTCCCGCCCACCAAAAACACCTGAAAGGAGGTGTTGACGGCGTACTGCACGGCCGTGTTGGTGATCGTCTCGAATTGCGGCTGCCCGGTGTACGAAACCGTCACCGTGGCGTTGGTGAGGCTGACCTCCGTGTTGGAGGGGATGGACGCAAGTAACACGGCGTCTTGCGCGTCGCGGGTGCCTGGCACCGAGGCCTTCACGAAGGCGGCGGCATCGTCGTCGGGAATCTGCGCAAAATCCGCCGGCAAATCCTTGCTGGCGGACGACCACGGACCATTGAGGCTGCTCCCACGAAACCACCGGCCGGCCACCAGGAAATAGAGTTTCCCATCGCCCGAATTCAGGAAGAGCGTGCTCTCCGTATTGCTCACGCGGAGGAGTTTCGTCCCTTTCACCGGTTGGTAGCTGGGCGATCCCGCGGTCAAAATCAACTCGCACGGTTCCGTCGCCACAAACACCGTGGGCGCGGCTGGGGCCGGCTTGCCGGGCAGTCGCGCGCGCGCTTCCTGCCAGTTCTCGTTATCCGGCAGGGATTGAAGCGAGGGCGGCAGCGTGCGGGCGGGCGTCCAGGGCCCCTTCATCAGGTCCGGCGCGGTCAGCCACCCTTCCCCGTTCAGCAGATAATACTGCCCGCTGGCCGTATCACGGAGCAGGTCCCAGTTGGTGTTGTGCGCGAAGAGCAGGTCCGTACGGTTGGTTTCCACCGGTTTAAATTCCGGCTCGCCCATGAGCACCACCAGGATGGCGGGCGTGGTGCTGCTGAAAATCTTCGGCGGATCCAGATTGAGTTCCACCCCTTTCTGCACCGGTTGTTCGGCCGGATTCAAATAGGCGATCACCCGGTCCAGGGACAACGAGGTCGTGCGGGGCGGATTCAGTTGCTCCACCGCCTGGCGCAACTGGGCCAGCTCCGGGGCCGGCACGTTGGCGAAGCGGAATTCACGCTTCAGCGGCACGACGGCCACCACGCGGGCGCCGTGATCCACCATGGTCAGCGCATCCACCTCCGCCACCCCGAACTTTTCCTGCTTCGACACCCCTTTGACGGCGATGGCACACCGGAAATGGACGTTGGTGTAACCGTGCCAGTAATCCACCTGCGGCTGATAGACCGTCAGTTGTTTGCCGCCCTGCTTGAACTCACGCGGCCAGCCGGGATCGGCCGGTTGCGCGGTGGTATCCAGTCCACTGGCAATCCCCGCCAATAGCAGCAGGGCGGGCAGAAGACCAGCCAGCCTGGCCTTTTGGAATATGATGGTAGTTCGTTTTTGGTTCATAGGGAGGTTTTTGGGGTGGAAGGTTTGTCCGCGGGCGCCGGCAGTCCCGGGCTCGCGCCTTGCCTCATGCTCACCGTGCGCCGGATGGCCTCCAGCACCAGTTCTCCGGGATCCGTCTTGCGAAAATAGGCGGCACAACCGTGAGCGATCGCCTGTTCCCGCACCTCGGGATCATCGTGGGCGGTGATGAAGATGACGGGCGTGAAGTCCTGGACCGCCGACAAACGCCGACTCAATTCCAGCCCGGACATGCCCTCCAACTGGATATCGAGCACGAGACAATCGAACCGCGGGCGCTTGGTATCCTGCAGCAGGGCCTCGGCGGAGGCATACGTGATGGATTGAAATCCAGCCATGCGGAGTAATCGACTGAACGACCGGCAGAGGCTTTTGTCGTCGTCTACGACCGCCACATACATGATTTCGTTGTCCATATTTCGCAACTCCACACCACCACCATACCCGTAAGCTGGAAACGGCGACTACTGCCCTTTAGGGAAGGTAGGGCGGTCTCCTGACCCGGCCAGGCCTTCGGCCGGTTATTGAAACAGACCCGACTCCTGAACCAGGCGGGTCAATTCGGCAACGGAGTGCACCTGGAGCTTGTTGGTGATGTGGGTGCGATGCAATTTCACCGTGCGCTCGTGGATGCCGAGGTCGGCGGCG
>CAIMWS010000491.1 GCA_903845125.1 uncultured Verrucomicrobiota bacterium | reverse complement strand
TCATCGACCCTGCTTACTCAGAGTTCTCCGGTGTCTTTTTCCCGTGAGTCAACGGGGGAAAGGCTTCACCTTAATCGGGAATGTTCCCCAACTTCTTCGCCTATTCCAATGATCCATCCTGAGCAATGGGCTGACTGCCTCTCTCCGCACCGAATGATGCCAAATCCCCTGCCCCTTCCGGTAACTGACCGAATAAACTGGCAAACACCGCCGGCCGACGAACTTTAAAGCCAGGCGGCAACCTTGGCACGCTGGATGCGATAAAGGCCACGAAGGGTGCGGCAACTTTTGGAATGCGGCGCCGCGGCGTCGCATTGAATTTACTGGCCTCCGGCTGGTGGCAGTCGCCGTCAGCGGGGCGGGGGCAGGCAGCGGGACAGGCGGCTGAGCTGGGAGACGGTTTCAGCGCCGAGATGGCCTTCCTGGTAAATGCCGGCGTTCAGCGTCACGGCCCCCCCTTTATCCAGGCAGTTGCGGACGAAGGAAAATAGTTCCAGATCGGAATAGCGGGGCGGATCCATTGGCCCAACTTTTATGTGGAACCAGGCGCAATCGATGGGGACCAAGGCATGCCACTGGCAGGCGGTCCGGCCCACGAAACGACTCTCCGGCAGGTGCAGCGGTGAATCCAGTTTGCGGCCGAGGCGGATCTGGCCATCCCGGAGCAGTTCCACCTCACCGGCCAGATAATCCTGCAGCGCGGTTGCCGGCTGGGTGATCCCCACACTGAAAGAGCCATCATTAAAGGCCACTGCGGCCGCTGGATTCCCGGCCCGCGCGGCTGCGAACCAGAGCGGCCAATCGTAGGTGCGGCTGGGAAAATCATCCCCCGGGCGGCTGCCGTCAAGCCACCAGCCGTCCAGGTCCTTGCCCAGGCGCTCCGAGTATTCACGGATGAAGGCTGTGTAGCGGCGTTGGAATTCACCCTGGTCCTGGGGATTCCATTGGAATGGCTCGTGCAGCTGGGTGGGGGCTTTCACCTCGGATGGCAGATAAGCGATGAACCGTTTGCCCAGCGCATGGATTTCGTGGGCCAGCTCTTTGACCAGGTCGCGGCGTGAGCAGTGTCCCGGGCCAGCCCATCCATCCAGCGCGGAATTCGGGCTGGCGTAAAATCCGGTGTTTTGGCCCACCGTGAAAATCAGCCAGGAAGCGCCGGTTTTGTCGAAATCAGCCAAAAAGCGGTTCAGGTTGAAGGCCTCAACCGCTTGGTCGAGATTATAGACCCGCTGGCCATTCTCCGGGGCCGGGCCCGGTGCGATCCAGTGCACCATCAAGCCGTATTTGCCGGTCATCCATTGCGTGCGCTCACCCCGGGACGACAGTGTTGCCGGGGTGGATTCCTCCCCGCCCCCAGCGCTGGCGGTTAGGCCAGGCAAGGCGAGGAACACCCATAATATGACGGTGCGGCAGTCCAGTCGGCGTGGTGAGTTGTGGCGCTTCATCAGGTGCGTTTCTTGATTGGGTTGGCTCCCCCGTTGCTTCCAACAGTTTTTTTTGCCGCGGAGTCGGGAGCGGCGGCGCGGAAAGCCTGGCTGATCTGAACCATCGTCTGTAAAAAGCAGCGGCAACTCCGCGTCAGAAAATCCACCGGCCAGGATGCGCCGGTACGGTTCGTGGCGGGGCCAGCGCGCAGGAACCCTTGGTTCCACAACGGCTTTTCACTGCCTAGCGCCGCTGCCGGAACCGCGCGGGTATTGCTGTTGGCCTGGGCCATAAAACGGGCCGAACATAATTCGTATGCGGCCAGCGATCCAGTGAAAAAGGACCCGGCGAAAAGGCCCTGTGAGAAAAATGTTCCGCCGTCGGTTGACAACGTCCCAAACAACTGTCATAGTGTGCTATGACAGTATGACTGGCACGGATTCATATGTTGATTCAGCTCAATTTTAAATCGGGTCTCCCGGTGTACCTGCAGATCGTCGAGCAGGTCAAAGCCGCCATCGCTTCCGGCATTTTGCGCCCGGGTGAATCACTGCCTTCCATCCGCCCCCTGGCGGAGGATCTGCGGATCAACCGCAATACCGTGGCCAAAGCCTACGCCGAGCTGGAAAACCAGGGCGTGATTGAGACTGCGGCGGGCAAAGGCTCCTTCATCAAGGACAGCCAGACCCCCTACCGCAAGGAAGTCCGCCGACAGCTTCTGGCCGGGGCCGTCGATGCGGCCATTGTGCAGGCTTACCACCTGCAATTCACCCCCGCGGAGGTGCTGGAGTTGGTCCGGGACCGGCTGGGGGCGTTCGAGCAGAAAAATCCGGGGCATGCTTTGAAAAACTGAAAGGCGATTGGGATGAACCAAAACGAACCCGTCATCGAAATCAAGGACCTGGTGCGCAAGTATGGCCGCGAGGATGCGGTCAACGGTTTATCACTCACGGTGGAACCGGGCAAGTGCTACGGCTTTTTTGGCCGGAATGGCGCCGGCAAAACCACCACCATCCGGTGCTTGCTCAACCTCCTGCGGCCCACGACCGGGCATATCCGCCTTTTCGGGCGCGACCCAGCGCGGGATGAGGCGGATCTCAAGGCGCGCCTGGCCTATGTGCCGGACCAGGTGGCTTTTTACCCGTGGATGACCGTGGCGGAAACCCTGGAATACCTGGGATCCTTCCGGAAGGTTTGGAACCAGGATAAACTCCATCTGCTACTCGATCAGTTTCAGCTGGATCACCGGAAAAAAGCCGGGCAATTATCCAAAGGCCAGAAGGTTCAGCTAGCCCTGGTGGCGGCCGTATGCGCCGAGCCGGAGCTCCTCATCCTGGATGAGCCCACCTCCGGGCTGGATCCAATCGTGCGGCGGGAATTCATCCAAACGGTCATCGGCGCCTACCAGGAGAGCGATCCGGGCCGGCGAACGATCTTTGTCTCCACGCACCTGATCTCGGAGTTCGAGGGGCTGATCGACCAGTTCACCATCCTCGAAAAAGGGCGGGCGGTAATGACGCTGGAGGCCGATGCAGCGCGCCAGACCTTCAAGCGCATCCGGGCGCGGTTTGCGGAGGATCCGCCGGTGATTGATTTACCGGGCCTCCTTGAAGCGCGCCAGGCCGGACGGCAGGTGGAGCTGATCGTGCGCTCCGCAGGCCAGCCGGAGAAGGAACTGGCCCAAACCTACCGCCCGCAGGAGTGTGTGGTGGAGGCTTTGACGCTGGAGGAAATATTTGTGGCGGCGCTTAAACCCAAAAGGATGCCCAATGAAGCCACGATGGCGTAAAGAATTCCGCGCGCTGCTTCCCGGGGCCCTGGGATGGTGGCTCATGGCGGCGCTCCTGGTGCCGCTGCAGGTTTTTCACCAGGCCGGAACCTTTGAGCCGGCTTGGTGGCTGGCGGTTTCCGTGCTGGCGGCCGCGGTGTTTGGCCAGGAATTCAGCGCCCATACCCTGGAACGACTGCTCTCCCAGCCCGTCAGCCGCCGGCGATTATGGTATGAAAAAATGCTTCCTGCCGCGGTCATGATCCTCCTGATCCCCGCGGTCATAATCCTCCTCATGGTGTTATTAGATCCCTCGGAGATCCTGGATCCGCAGTTTCGGATGAATTTCGGATTGATTGCCTGGCGGCTTTTCTCGGTCGCGGTTTTCGCTTTCGGTGTCGTCCCCTGGCTGACGGTCCGGCTGCGGAGCCTGTTGGCCGGCGCCGTTTTCGGACTTTTCCTCCTGAACCTCCTGTGGGTTTCCCTCACGGCCCTGGTCAGCTGGGGCTTTCCCGAACTGGGTTACTTTGCCACCGTGCAGCAATTTGAGTTCTCCATCCGGGTGGCGCCCGCCCTGGGGTGCGGTGCCCTGGGCTATTTGTTGGGGTGCCGGCAATTCCTTTATTTTCAAGTGGTCGATGGCCGGGGCAACGCCGGCCTGCTGAGCGGTATGGCGGTTGATTGGCAGTGGACACGCGGCCACAAACCCGGCCGCTGGGGATGGCTCGCCCTCGTCAAAAAAGAACTCTGCCTGCACCAGGTGGGCGCCCTGGCCGCGGCCCTTTTCTGCCTCACCTGCCTGGCTGCCGCCCTGGCCCGGAAACTGGCCCCGGCCATGGATGCCTGGCTGATGGCCGCCCCGCTCTTCCTCTATTGGTTTATTTTGCCGGTGGTCATCGGTGCCATGGTGGTGGCGGAGGAGCGCAGTTCCGGCCTCCTGGAATGCCAGCTGACCCTGCCACCCTCGCGGTTGCAACAGTGGATCATAAAAACCCTGGCGGCCAACGCGCTGCTATTGATCCTGGGCGTGCTTTTGCCCACGCCCTGGATGGTTTATCTCGACAGCTGTTTCAGCCGCGATTCACTTCAAGGCTTCGGCTGGGCGGCCTATTGGCGCACGGTGCCCGGCCTGTTTTGGGGCGCTGCGGTGGCCATGCTGGCCTCCAGCCTCTGCCGGTCCAGCCTGAATGCCATCCTGCTGACCTATGGCGCAGCGGGAGTTTTTCTCCTCGGGTTGATGGGCCTGCAGCTCCTCCATGCCACCACCGGCTGGTTTGCGATGTTGGATTTTGCCCCCGGGCGCCTGGACTGGCTGACGGACGACGGGGAAATAACCGGCCGCCTGCAAACCGTGGGAATATTTTTGCTTGCCATCCTGACTATTCTGGTTATGCCGTATCGCAACTTCCGGCGCAACGAATCCAGCCCCCGCCGGGCCCTGCTGCAGCTGGCCGCGGCTTTTGCGGCCTCCCTGGTTTTCCTGTTGATTTATCTGGCTTCCTGTTGATTCATCCTGGCCAAATCCAACCACTAAAATAAACAGACATATTGTTATTTATTAAATAACAAAACAATGATTTATTTGATTACGAATCACCGCCCCAACGGCTCCTTGAGCCAGCGGTCGAACCACTGCCCGAACTGGCGGATGTCCCACAACATGCCCAGCCAGCCATGTTTCTTGCCCGGGCGCACCACCAGCTCCACCGGGCGGCCCAGCTCCCGGGCGCGCTGGACAAACCGCTCCGACTGATCCAGCGGCACCAGGGTATCCGCCCCGCCATGGTAAATGAGCGTGGGCGGCAGGTTGGAGCCGACATGGAAAATGGGCGACATTTCGCGGCCGATGATTTTCCACTTCGCCATATTCGTCGAATCAGGACCAAAGGCCTGGACAAAACTGCGCGGGGGGCCCCCATCCCCGGGATTTTCCGTGGACGAACCCAGGTTCAGCAGATCCGTCACCGGGTAAAAGCAGGCCACCGCCTGGATCGCGCAGCTGGTTTGATCCACCGGGTCTTTGGCCTCCGGCCGCCCGGCGTCGCCGCCCACCGCGAGCATGAGGCTGAGATGACCGCCCGAGCTGCCCCCGGTGACACCCAAATGGCCCGGATCGATCCCGAATTCCGCGGCGTTCCGGCGGATGAATCGCACCGCTCGCCTCACCTCATCCACTATTTCCATTACCGTGTATTCCGGCTGCGACCCATGGCGAACGGCGAAAATCGTGTAGCCGCGCCGGAGCAAGGGAGCCATCAGGTAGGGCCGGATGCCCTCTTCCGAGGATTTCCATTTCCCGCTCACCATCACCAGTATCCCCAGGCCGTTGGTTTGTGGGGGACGCAGGATATCGAATGTCAATTCCCGGCCCTTGGCCTGCATGTAAGGGATCTTATCCACACGCTGGAATTGGGGATGAAAATACCACCAAAGCCCGGCGGCCAGTAAAGCCGTGCCGGCCACCAAACCAAGCATGCCAAAAATAAAACGGCGGACCCAACGGTTCTTTAACATAGGACCAGCCTATGCGGTTTCCCTGCGGTTGGGAAGGACATGATGGCGAAGCGGAAAATTTCCAATGCTGCTGGATTGATTATGGGTTGCGATCCAGATGGGGATGGAGCCTGCCCAGTTTGGTCGCAAAACCCCTCACCCTGACCCGCTTCCCGCCAGTGGGGCGAGGACATCCGCGGCGCGCTGGCGGAATCATCAACACGCTGCATACCATTCAGACCAGGAAGGTTGCGCAAGTTTTTGGTATGCTGCGCTGCTGCGCCGCATTGGATTTTCTGTGGACCTGTCCACCCCCGTTTTGGCGGCAATGGCGACGGTTTTTCAGTTCGATTCGGCTCCCTTTCCCAGCGCTGACAAAATGGCCGATTCGGAGAACCATAACGAACAAACCACCCGATTCCCAAAGATGGCGAGGACCTAATTGGGCGCCAAGCAAGGGGAGGTAAAATGCCCGGCTTTGGAATTCAGTGAAAAGAGCTGGAACAGACGGGCTTTCCCGCAGCCATGCGGAGCGAACAGAGAGCCGAGGGATACGTTAAGCGTTTCGTCCGTTTCATAGGTTTTTAGCCGGCTCAGCCTACGAGATCATTGGCGCGGCGCGGTTTTACATCCGCAAGCTAAATATGGCGCAAATCAAGGGCGGAGGCTAACCTTCAGCAGACTGGTTGGACTCCATGGAGGAAAAGTAATGGTGGTCTGGTAAAAACCTGTAGTGCCCGGCACCAAAATCAGGTGCCACCGGCCTCCAAAACTGTAAAGGTATCGGTGTGGCAGTATGCCAGTGCGGCCTCCAACCAAACCGAACTCAGCCGCTTTTCCCAGACCCCTAAAATTTATGCGATATCCCTGCATTCAGACGCATTCAAAGGCAACCCATTCTCTCAAGACCCCGTACGGATACCAGCCGACCGCCTTTGCGGATGCCTTGCGTCCGTCTTCTCACGTCGGCGGCTACACGCGGTGGCCTGGAGAAAGGTTCCGTTGCCTGGGATTGCCCAACGCTGGCAGCCGCCGAGGTAAAGAGGCGGATCGGCCGCTGGAGCAATCACATCCGCTTTGCGCTTTTTCCAGCACCCATCTCGGCTACCTGGCCGTCGCTGCCCAAACCTTGTCCCTGAACACGCCATTCCTTTTCCGTGTGATCCGTGTGATCCGTGGTTTATCCCGTTCTCCTTTGGTGGCCATGACTATTCCCTTCCGCCTCGTTAACTCGGCGGCTACCCACCGCAATTTCGCCGAAGCATTCGGAGGGTGCGTCTACCGGGCAGGCAGCGAGCTGACTCCGCTGAACGGGGTCGCCGGATTTTCGGACGGTTCAGCGGAGGCAAGGGATGGCTTTCCATAACACTGGGGGATTTGCCAGGCGCCAGTATGCAAGGGTCTGCGGTGGTGGGGAAATTGGAAGGTCCAGTATTATGGCCCAGGCTTCATTCCCCCGGGGGTTTTGCGGGGCCTCTTTTCATCCAGATCATGACCAGGCTGATGTCCGCCGGGGAGACTCCTGAGATGCGGGAAGCCTGGCCCAGGGTATGGGGACGGATTTTTTGGAGCTTCAGGCGGGCTTCAGTGCGCAGGCTGGGCACCTCCTTATAATCCAGCCATTCCGGGATTTGTTTATCCTCCAAGGTTTTGAAACGCTCCACCTCGGAATGCTGGCGTTCGATGTAGCCTTCGTATTTCAGGGCGATCTCAACTTGCTGGATCACCTCCGGGCTCAGGCTCAAATCCGGATCAGGCAAATCCTTATATCCGATTTCCGGCCGGCGCAGGATTTGGGCGGCGGATACGGAGCCATGAAAAGTCATCTCCAGCCGGGCCAGCTCATTTTGGATCGCCTGGCGTTTGGTTTCAAAAACGCGCAAATTAGGTGCCGACAGCAGGCCCAATCCATGAGCGAATTCACTCAGGCGCAGGTCGGCATTATCCTGGCGCAAGAGGAGGCGGTATTCGGCGCGGGAAGTGAACATGCGGTACGGTTCCAACGCGCCCTTGGTTACGAGGTCATCAATCAGAACGCCAATATAGGCTTGGTCGCGGCGCAAAGTGAATGGCGGTTTGGCCTGGACCCGCAAGGCGGCATTAATCCCTGCCAGGAGGCCTTGGGCAGCGGCCTCCTCGTAGCCGGAAGTGCCATTGATTTGGCCGGCGTGAAACAGATTGCGGCAGACTTTCGTTTCCAGCCAGGGATAAAGCTGGGTGGGGTTGGCGTAATCATATTCCACGGCATAAGCGGGGCGCACGATTTCCGCCTGCTCGCAGCCGACCACGGAACGGATCAACTCATATTAGACTTGGATGGGTAAACTGGTGGAAAAGCCATTCACATATATTTCGTCCGTTTGGGCGCCCTCGGGTTCCAGGAAAATCTGGTGGCGGTCTTTGGAGGGGAATTTAACGATTTTATCCTCAATGGAAGGGCAATAACGGGGTCCGATGCCTTCGATCACACCGGAATAAAGCGGGGACTGGTGGAGATTGGATTTGATCAACTCAGCAGTTTTGGGGGTTGTATACGTGATGTGGCAGGGCAGTTGACCGTTAAGGCGGCTTAAGATGCTTCCCGGCGGGTATTTGGAATCGGCGGTTGGAGGGGCAGGAGTTCCATGTTCCACGTGGAACATTTGGGACATATGATGTTCCACGTGAAACAAATCGTCCTTCCAATAGGTGAAGTAAGGAACCGGCTCATCGCCAGGTTGGGCTTCGGTTTTGGAAAAATCGATGGATCGCTTCAAAATCCGGGGTGGGGTACCTGTTTTTAGCCGGCCCAACTCCAGACCCAGTTCCTTGAGTGAGGCGGACAATCCGGTAGCGGCGGCTTCGCCTGAGCGTCCGCCGGCGAGTTGATTAAATCCGATGTGCATCAATCCCCGCAAAAAGGTGCCCGTGGTGACCACCACCGCTTGGGCTGTGAACTGGACGCCCAGATCAGTTTCCACTCCGGTCACCTGGCCGTCCTGATGGAGCAGGCGCAGCACTTGACCCTGCTTGAGATCCAACCTGGGTTCCCGTTCACAGATCCACTTCAAATGGAATTGGTAAGCCTTTTTATCGCATTGAGCCCTGGGTGCCCATACTGAAGGGCCTTTTTTCGTATTGAGCATACGAAATTGGAGCCCGGTCATATCGGTGGCCTTGCCCATGATTCCGCCCAGGGCATCAATCTCCCGTGCCAGGTGGCCTTTAGCCAATCCTCCAATGGCGGGATTGCAGGACATCTGGCCAAGCGTGTCGGCATTCAGGGTCAGCAAAAGCGTCTCGCAGCCCATGCGTGCCGACGCCAAAGCGGCTTCAATGCCCGCATGTCCAGCGCCACACACCACCACATCATATGGCTTGGGATAAATAAACATAATTTGAACCTAGCCCTCTAATATACTATACAGAGATGCCAGCCATTGGATCACCCGGCTGGCTGGGCTTCCTTGAGCCTCGATCAAACCTTTGGCAACATCCCAAAGGAGGTTTCCGAAAAGCCCCTGTAACCACGACCGTATTATGGGATTACCCCCTTGTCAAAATGGATAAAACTTGTGGAACCGCTCAAGGCATGGTTCATTGAAGTGATTTTGAATGATTTCCGCTCTTTTCCGATTCGCTGGCATGGGGTGGGACTGCCGCCACTGAAAATGAGAATGTGATCGAGGCCGCTTCCAGGAATGACCTATCTAGGCCAAACCTACTTGATGGCATTAGTCAGCGCACCGGCAGGGTGGTGAAACCCAACGTGCAGCAATTCCATTGGCAAACATGGGTAACAAGCAAAATGAGATCAGAATCCTGATTGTCGAGGATGACCAAATCCTGGCCAACATCTATCGCAGCCGTTTGGAAAATGACGGTTTTCAGGTGGCCATTGCCAAAGACGGCCAGCAAGGTTATGACCTCACCTTGGAGTGGAAACCCTCGCTGATCTTGTTGGATTTGATGCTGCCCAAAATAAGTGGCATCCGGATGTTGAGGATGATCCGGACCCATCCTGAATTCGAAAAAACGCCCGTTTTGGTTTTCACGAATGCCTACGTGCCGAACATCATTGAGCAAGCCCAGGAATATGGCGCCTACCGGATTTACAACAAATCCGCCCTGGCGCCCAAACAACTGCTGGAGGAGATTTACCGGATTT
>CAIMWS010000490.1 GCA_903845125.1 uncultured Verrucomicrobiota bacterium | reverse complement strand
GCTCGCAGCTCGCCCCCTGCTCGATTTAGCTCGCTTCCGGACGCCAAATCTTTAGAACAAAAAAGAACATGAGAACTGGAGTTCATCGACCCTGCTTACTCAGAGTTCTCCGGTGTCTTTTTCCCGTGAGTCAACGGGGGCCATGGTTTCGCCGCCTGGTGCCATTTCCCTTACGCGTCCAGGCGGTCCTCGGAGTTTTCATTCACGCAACTGGGTGTTCCTTGGAAGTTGGTTTGCAAGCAGTAATAACGCCCCAGTTTTTGGCGCATGAGGAGATTTGAGCCGGGCACATAACTGGAAAAAAAATTGTCCGAGGCGAATGATGACTCCCTTGCCTAAAAAAACCAACCAGCAGGAATTGGCCAAGCGCATGGATAACCTGAGTTAAATCCTCCGCCCGCCCTTGTCGGGTGTTGAGTGTTGTGCTTTAATAACTGCATATGATTAAAATGGCGGTCAGAATAGTGGGGGGGGTGGCCTTGGGTATCCTGAGCGGTCATTTGTTGACCAGCTGCATGACGGAACCTGTGACTGGGCGAAAACAGCTGAACTTCATCTCTTCCGGTGAAGAAATAAAGCTGGGGCTGACCTCCTTTGATTCGCTGAAAAAAGAGATGCCGGTAAGCAAGGATCCCGCTTTGAACGCCCAATTGCAGAAAGTCGGGCATCGGATCGCCTCAGTCTGCTCCAATGACCTACCCAACGCGCAATGGGAATTTGTGGTGTTCGAGTCCAAGGAAGCCAACGCCTTTTGCCTGCCAGGCGGCAAGGTGGGTGTATATACCGGCATCTTCCCCATCACCAAGGATGAAAGTGGATTGGCCACCGTAATCGGCCACGAAGTCGCACACGCGGCAGCCCACCATGGCAGCGAGCGTATGACTGTCGAACTGGCCCGGCAGGGGTTGGGCAACTACATCTCAGCCAGCGTCAGCGAAAAACATGCCTCCTGGCTCAGCGCGGCCACCAACGTATATGGATTCGGGAGCCAGTTGCTTGGTTCGCTGCCCCACAGCCGCCTGCAGGAATCGGCCGCCGATCGCATTGGCCTCTCCTACATGGCCCGCGCGGGCTACGATCCCCAAGCGGCGGTCCAATTCTGGCAGCGTTTTGCCGAATATGACAAAGCCAGCGGGAGCCAGACGCCGTGGTTTTTACGGACCCACCCGCTCGACGAAGCGCGCATCAAGGATATCCAGAAATACCTGCCGGAAGCCCAGAAAGCCAAAGCTTCTCCATAGCCCACCGTGACACGACTGCCCGCGGATCGCTTTTCGTCCTGGGTCCTTGGATTGCGAGCTGGTCGGTTTCCGAGCGCGGGTGCAAGGATGGTGTTTATTCGTCTCCGCTTGCGAATGAGTTTATTTACAGTTGCTCACGGCGCCTCCAACCGGCGCACCTGGTAGAATTGATCGCCCCCCGCTTCGGGGACAACGAATTCGGCCACCGGGAACTTCCCGGTCACGGTTCCCAAAATATCCCAGGGCTGGCTCAGATTCGAGCGGCCTAGTACCCGGTAGGTGGCATCCCTGCGGGCAGGCCAGCTCAACCGCCAAAAGCCGGGCTTAAGCTGCGCAAAATCCAGCTTGAAAACTTGGTTTGGCTGCCTGGGATCGGTATTCATCGCCTGCTCCCTGGCGTTGTTGAAGCCATCCCCATCGGGGTCGTCTTTGGGACCAAACTCAAGGCTGCCAAAATGCTCCAGTTCCCAATGGTCATCCAATCCGTCGTGATCGGAGTCCACGATGCGGATGCCCTGAATCTTCAACTCGGCATACGTCACTGAACCAGTGGCCGGGGCCGTGGTGAAAAGACCGGTTCGCACCACGGTATTACGCTCGTCACTGACCTCCAGACGCCATTCCCCGGCGCTGCTTTCAAAAAAATGCTGAGTGCTCCAATAGGTCCAGTCGGTTGGACCGGCGGAACTATCCGTATTGATATTCTGCAGGATCGAGCGCGAACCCATGGGGGAAACCAAGGTCACCCGCACATCACCCCGGCTTTTGTGATTGGTTTTGAGGCGCACCCCCACATGTTCGCACAGGAGCGTGTCATTGACAGCAAACCGGTAAACTGCCGTGGTCAGCAAGAAACGGGCGGTGGTTTCCGGATGGTCCGCGATCCAATCCCGCAAGGCCTCACCGTCCCTTTGACCAATGAACACGGCGGGGATGGCCGCATAATCAGTGGCCGCCATGGTGACCAAGTTGGTGATCCCGGTGTTATTAAAGACGATCGCGGCCGATGCTCCCGCCCGGAATGCGCGGTCGATTTTATCCCGGAAAAAACTCACCCCGCGTTGGATCAGGGCCACTTTCCCGTGGAGGTCCACCGTCAAATCCTCATTAGCTGCCCCCACGTAAACCAGCGGCAAAGCGGGATTGGGATCATCCGGATGCAGCCCGCGGGAAGGCAGGCAATGGAGGTTGGTTAGCGAATTGGCGAGGCCATCAGCCTGGCAAATCACCCGCAAGGCATCGTCCGGAATGTTCTGCCGGGTGGTATTGGTGATGGCAACCTCCTGGCTCAGCGGGCGGTTGGTCCAACTTTTGGCCAGTTTGACTGCGAATCCGGCATCCGGTATGCCGAAGCCTAGGTTGTGGCTGAATTGGAATCCCGCCCCATTGGTACGCAAATCCGCATCCGCCAGGTCGTAATGCCGGGCGCTCTGCACGAGTAAATGCTGCACATCCCGATAGCCCAGGTTGGCATTGGCGCTTAAAATCAAGGCTGCCAACCCGGCAATTTGGGGCGCGCTGGCAGAGGTGCCATTAAATTCGGCATAATCGGCCCGTTCGCCGACACCGGAACTGTAACCCGCGTCCCCGGTCAAATCCGTGGTCAACACGTTGGGGGCCATGGGATCATAGGCATCCGGTTCGTTGTCGCCATTGGTGTCCAAAGTGTCTCCACTGGGCGCGCTGACCAGCAAGCTGGCGCCGGGATTGCTATACGAGCAGGCACGGCCATCGGTGCGAATGGCTCCCACCGCGATCACCCGGGGATCGGAGGCGAAACCGTCATCGTTTACATTATTTAGGTTGTTCGCCGTGCTGCGTTCATTGCCGCCCGCCCGCACCAGCACCACCCCGAGTCCCCTACGCCCCTGTTTGACTGCTTTTTCGATGCCGGAGTCACTGAGGGCGTCCACCGCCATTTGGTAAGCCGAAGCGTTCCCCCAGCTATGGTTCTGCACCGCCACTTTATCCAAGGCGTATTGATACATATCCATCAGCTGTTCATCCGAGGCAATGCTCTCGCTCAGGAATGCAGAATATCCCCAAATGACCCAACTGGCCAAGGTGGCTTGGGGTGCCACTCCCGCCACTCCCACATGGTTGTTGGCCTCGGCGGCGATCAACCCCGCCACTGCCGTGGCGTGCGCGGCATCGGCGGAAAAGGGCCCCCCATCGGCGACGCCCTCAAAGAAATTGTAATGCGGAGCACCATTGGTGCGCGTCCACAAATCGGGGTGGTCCAATTGGAAGCCTTCATCCACCACCGCCACGCAAACACCCTGTCCATCGGCCACCGGCCAGGCGGCACGGATATTTAAATCCACCCCGGCGGACAAGCCATTGGTGGCGCGGTTTTCCAAGTGCCATTGTTCGCCGATATAGGTGTCATCAGGCAGGGGAGCTAAAACATCGCGGCGACTCATCGGCCGGCGCATTACCGGATAACTGGCGGCCACGCCGGCCATGTTAGCCAGGTTTTCTGCTGCGGCCAAGGCGGCCCAACTGTCCACAGCCTGCAAAATGAACAGGTTGGAATTAATCGTCCGCGCCAGTAACAGATGCCCGTTGGTCTGCAAATTAGCCAAGGATTGCCCCGGTTCCAATTTAAGCACCACCCGGTTGCCTGTTTCCATGGCGTTAATGGATCCATTATCCGGCCACAAACGCAACCACGTGCTCCCAGGGGCTTGATCCGCCGGATGGACCAGGTATTCTCTTTCGTGCGGCTCGCGGAAGCGCACCCGCCGACTGGCGACCGACTCTGCACCGGCCTCCCGCCCAGCTAAAAGACCGAACAAAACCAGCACAGAACCGTAACTGAACGTCCTGCGGATTAAGGTGGTCACGGACCTCCTAATAGCCTCGAAAAAATGCAATGCCATAACAACTGATGCCTACCATGCATCCGTCCCCATCGGATTTCCACCCAGTTTGTGACGAACCAGGCAAAATTTGCTCCAAAAGCGCCTTTTTGCTTTGTGAAGGGGATTCCCGCGAATTCCATTCACCAGGGGAATCTCACAAAACCGGGTTGCTCCAGGCATGCCCATGGTGGGCCAGGAGTTCGTCGGCTGCGGTGGGCCCCCAGGAACCGGCGCGATAGAATTCCGAGGCGGCCAGCGGGCAACCCTGCCAAGCTTCGCGGATCGGATCCATAAGGCTCCAGGCCGCCTCCACCATGTCACTACGGATGAACAGGGTGGGATCTCCCACAATGGCGTCCAGCAGGAGTCGTTCATAAGCCTCGGGAGTATAAGCGCCAAATTCGCCTTGGTAGCTGAAATTCATTAGTACCGGCCTGATCTGCATGCTGGAGCCGGGGATTTTTCCGTTGAAACGCAGGGAAATGCCTTCGTCCGGTTGCAGCCTGATGGTGATAGCATTGGCGTCCAATTTGGGACCGCATTGAGCTGCAAACAACACATGGGGAGGCGGCCGGAATTGGATGCGCACCTCACTGGCGCTCAAAGCCAGGGATTTGCCGGTCCGCAAATAGAATGGCACCCCGTTCCATCGCCAATTGTCGATCAGCAAGCGCAAGGCCACATAGGTTTCGACGTTGGAAGTTGGATCCACCTTGGCCTCCTGCCGATAGGCCACCCGGGCCTGGTTGTCGATCGAGCCCTCAATATATTGGCCCCGCACCACATTGCCAGCCGCCTGGATTGGGAGAATTGGCCGGATGGCACGTAACACTTTGACCTTCTCATCCCGAATGGATTCCGCATCCAGTGACACTGGCGGTTCCATGGCGATCAGTGAAAGCACTTCGAGCAGGTGATTTTGCACCACGTCCCGCAAGGCGCCGGCCTCCTCGTAAAAGCCACCTCGCGTGCCCACGCCCAGCTTTTCGCTCAAGGTGATCTGCACGTGATCGATGCATTGCCGATTCCACAGCGGCTCAAATATTCCGTTTGAAAACCGGAAAATCAGGATGTTTTGAACCGTCTCCTTGCCTAGATAATGATCGATCCGGAAAACTTGTTTCTCGTGCGCGATTCGCACCAATTCCTGATTCAGTTTTTTGGCAGACACCAGATCCTGCCCAAAAGGCTTTTCCACTACCAAACGCCGCGATTCCCCCACCCCGCCGGTTTTGCCCAACACTCCGGCGTCATGCAGTTGGCGGCCGATTTCGCCAAATTGGCTGGGTTGCACTGCCAGGTAAAATAACAGGTTCCGCTGGGAAGGCTCCGCTGCCGGGGCCAGAATTCTGGCGCGCAATTGGGCATAGGCTTGGGCATCCCCCAGATCTCCCTGGAAATAATGAAGATGCCCGGCAAACTCCACCCACGTTTCTTCAGCCACTGGTGTTTTTGAGAATTTCTGAACTGCCTCCTTCATTTCTGAGCGCCAGGAATCATCGTTTTTTTCCCGGCGGGCGAATCCAAAAATACGGAAGCTGGCCGGAAGTTGATGCTTGGCGGCTAATTGATACATGGCAGGAAGTAACTTCCGAGCAGCCAGATCGCCGCTGGCACCAAAAATGACCAAGGTAAAAGGCTCCGCCAGCTTGCGGGTTTGGTCCAGCCGACAGATGAGCAACTCATCCAATGCGTCCATGTTCTCCATGGGGAGAAATTTGCCACCAAGGTGCAAATTCGCGAGTCAATAGTGAGGTTTTTTGCTGGCCGACCAAGACCGCCTCACCACAGACGGACGAATGTGCCAAAAAAACCTAATTCGGGCCGGATCCGGCGTGGCCATTCATTGTGGAGTAAGGCGGCCACCTCCTGGTTCGTTAACCGGAGCAGATCTCCATGCAACTTTAGCCGGCAATCGAGCAGCTGCATTGTTCATCCAACGGCTCGACGAAAAAGGAGCAACCGCTACTTTGCATGCCGGAGTTGGACTTGGGTGATCTCCTCAAAAGTGACCTTTGCCTCCCGACCTCCGCTTTTCACCAATTGAACATGCATTTCATTGGCCGTTATGCGGGCAATGCGCTTGCAGACCAACTCATCGCGAGGGGTTTTAATCACGATTTCAAATTCTTTTTCCGCCTCTCCCAAGACCACGCGGAAGAAACCGGCAAACTTGACCTCAAAAAACCGGCGGTCAAATTCGGTATCCTTTCGGGTGTAAGTAGCCGGCTGCAGTGTCGCCACAACTTTTTCTGAGCGGGCCGCCATGGCCAGACTGGTGGCACCACCCTTGGCGGCGACTTCCGGCGCCCCTTCGGAAACCGCTTCTCCGGTGCCTCCATCAGAGGATTCCTCCTCCAAAGTGGGCGTAGCCAAAAACAAAATCGGCCCCAGAACAGGCAGCACGGCAGAAACGCCACAAACCAAGGCGATCGGACGGTTGCGGAAAATAGCCGCTTCAAACGCCACAAACATGTTGCCCAAAAACAACAATCCGAGCATGCCCAAATTAATGGGAGACATGAGAGTCGCCAGAAATTCAGGTTTGCCAGAGGGCAATTCGATTTTTGAGACCGGTTTGGGGGTGAAGGACATTTTTCGAGCGGCCCGGCGAGCCGCGAGTTGGGCTTTAACCTCCGAGGGGATGTCCACAAAAGGTCCCGCCATGGGGGTCAACTCGGGGATGGCGGCCAGCTTCTTGACGGTATCCTGAGTGAATTTAGCCCAAGGAATGCGTTCCGAAAAACCGCCACTGCCTAGTTTAATGACCACGCCATCCTCGTTGGGCGAGGAATATTCCCCGTGATACACATCACCAGTAACCAGCTTATACTCATTGGGCACCTCTGATTTACCCTTCAAGCCGGTCACATTCCGAAGCCCTACCTCGGATTGAGCGGCCAACATTGCAGACATCGTCAAAATTTTTAACCACAGCATGAGTTAAATCCCTAGCAAAAGCCGGGCCACAGCGAAAGGAAAATCGAAATCCCCGATGGGGAAAGATTTTGCGTTGGAGGAACATTCTGATATCCTGAACGTCAATTGTGATTAAACTTGGGGATTAAACCGGCTAAAAGCAGGCCGCTCCATCCATTTACCACAGGCTTGGAACCGGAATTTGTTTTGAATTATGTGGAGCAGAATGATCAGGGATTTGCGCATCGTAGCCACGCGGTCGGTGGTAATGAGTTTCATTGCCATTCTGCTTTTCACTGAACATTCCTGGCCGGAAGACAGTCTCGTTGATATTTTGCTCGGCATGAGCGGAATCATCCTGATTGCCATCGGCACTTTTGGAAGGCTGTGGAGTTCGCTCTATGTTGCTGGATACAAAACCACGCGCCTGATTACTGAAGGCCCCTATTCCATAACCCGGAATCCGTTGTATTTTTTTAGTTTCATCGGTTCTTTGGGAGTGGCAATAGCCTCTGAAATGATAACCATAGTAGTCGTATATTGCGTGATTTACACGCTTTACTACCCGTGGGTGATCAAGTCGGAGGAGCAGCGGTTGCTTAAAATCCACGAAGCTGAATTTGCAGAATATTGCCGCCAAGTGCCCCGTTTTTGGCCGCAGCTTGGTTTGCTGCGAGAGCCGGAATACTACTCATTTAATACCCGCTTGTTCCGCCGCGCCGTCTTGGACAGCATGGTGTTTTTTTTGATGTTTGTGTTCCTGGAATTGTTGGAACGGCTGCACGAAATCCACTGGCTGCCAATTTGGTGGCGCCTATACTGACCGCCTATTGTGGTTTAGCTGGAGAAACTCCCAAGCGTTTATTGCAGTTTTTTCAACAGCACCTTGGACTTGCGACCGCTCTGTTCATACTTTTCCCGGCGCAGGGGGGGCAGGTCATCCGGGGAGCCTTCCACAAAACCACCTTTGGACTGAAAATAGGCATACGCCTGTGTGGACAGCAAGAATAACTGAACCAATCCCAGTTCCCGCGCGCGGCTTTCAACGAATTGGATCAAGGTACGCCCTATGCCTTGGTTTTCATGGGATGAACTCACACACAAGCAGGCCAGCTCACCAAACTTTTGCTCGGGATAAAGGTGCAGTGCCACGCAAGCCACCGGGTTGCGGTCGATTTCAAAGAGGTAAAAATCCGCCAATTGCTTTTCTATGGTCGCATAGGTGCGTTTGACCAATTCTTCAGCCGCCACGGGGTTGCGGGTCAGGCGCAGGATGGAACGGACATCCTTCTTCATGGCCCGCCGCACTTGCCGGTATTCATTGGCATAAACGAGGGTGCCTATCCCTTCGTTTGAAAATACCTCTGCCAGCAACCCCTCCGCAACGCGGCCATTGATGACATGCACGCGCGGCACACCATTGCGGCAGGCAATTGCGGCATGAGTAGCCTTGGAAACCAGTTCCGCTGGAAAATCTTGCTTCTGCTGGGCGAGCAGAAAATCCAAATCGCTGGCAAGAATCTGGCGGATTAACTTGCCCTGATGGATCAAACCATCGAAACTTGAAATAAAGATGACCTTGGTGGCCTTGAGTTCGCCAGCGATCACTGTCGCCACCAGATCCGAATTCAACCGGAAGGTTTTGCCATCCCCATCCACGCCCAAGGGCGGAACAACGGGTATGATTCCCTGGGCCATGAGCATTTGCAGGAATTCGGCATCCACCCGCTCCACTTTCCCGGTATTTAAGTGATCGATCCCCTGCAGGATTCCCAAAGGGCTCGACACCAGGGCGTTGGTGCAGGCAGCCCGCAAATCAATAGCCGCCAAACCCTCCAGGATTTCATGGGTTAAACGGTTGGAGGCCGTCAGCGCAAGCGCCAGAGTGGCAGAGTCAGTTACCCCGGAACCATCCAAGTCCGAGGGGGTGATTTGCCGCTCGGCCGCCAGTGCGGAAATTTGTGCGGAAGCCCCGTGTACCAATACCACCCGAATATTCAAGGAGCGCAAAACCGCGATATCCAGCAGGATGTTGGCGAAGTTCTCATCCGTTACAATGGCGCCATCAATGCTCAAAATGAAGATCTTATCCCGGAACCGGGGTATGTACTGCAAAATCCCGCGTAAATCAGTAGGCTTCACGTTTGATATCGTCGCATTCTAAATCCTGTCGGGCCACCCGTTTTATTTACTGGGCGGAGTCCACTTCTTCAAGCTGGTCCGCGCCAGCACAAACCACCTGGTTACAAAAGGCTTGGCCAAATCGGAAGCGATCACGGTTTTTTTTCGCCGCCTGTTTTGAGCGCCTGCTTCAAAGCTTTTAAACATCGCTCGTTTTCGCGGGGTGTTCCCACAGTAAGACGCAGCCATTCCGGGAGCTGATAAATGCCCATGGGGCGCGCAATGACGCCGAGCTTCTGCATTTTCTGAAACACCCCCGCACCGTCGCCCACTTTCACCATGATAAAATTGGCAGCAGAAGGAATGCAGGGTAGCTGAAGCTGTTCAAAACCTTTGACCAATTGCTGTAATCCACGAAGATTATTCTGCCGGGTCCGGCTCAGATGCTGGACATCATCCAAGGCGGCCAGGGCGGCCGTCTGCGCCAGGGAATTGATGTTAAATGGCTGCCGGATTTTTTCCAGGGCGGCCACAAAATCCGGATGCCCAATCCCATAACCCAATCGCAAGCCGGCCAAGCCAAAGATCTTTGAAAAAGTCCGCAACAGAATCAAATTGGGATGCTTGCCCGCCCGAATGAAGGGCAGCAGATCTGTGGGATCCTCCAGAAAATCGATGTAAGCCTCGTCCATGACCAGCACAGTTTTGGGCGGCAGGTTCCTGACCAGTTTCAAAATCTCGCTTTTGCGGGCCAGGGTGCCGGTGGGATTATTCGGATTGGCCACGAACACTACCTTGGTGCGGGAATTCACCGCGCTGAGCATCCCCGCCAGATCATGCCCATATTTTTTGGCGGGAACAGTCACCAATTTCGCGCCAAACAGAGCGGTTACAATTGGATAAACCGCGAAACAATACTGCGAAACCACCACTTCATCCCCTGGCGAAAGCAAAGCATGGCCAATAAACTCCAGGAGTTCATTGGATCCGTTGCCAAGCACCAATTGGTTGGAAGGGACTTCGAGTTTGCGGGCCAGCTTCTCCTTCAGAAAAAAGGCGTTCCCGTCTGGATACAAGTGCAATTGCGGCAAAGCTTTGGCGATCGCCGCCAAACCAGCCGGCGACGGCCCCAGCGGATTCTCGTTGGAGGCCAGTTTGATGATGCCATCCACTGGCAAGCCCAGTTCCCGGGCAACCTCTTCGATGGGTTTTCCCGGTTGGTAAACCGGCAAAGTGCTCAAGTTTTTATTAAGCGTAAATGGTAATGACATAAACTTCACTTCTTCATTATTCTCCGGGCAGACGCTCACCAGACCCGGGATACAGATGACGATAATCGATGGCCTGCACCCCCACGATTGCCGCCACGCCCAGAACGTCGTGGGCATTGGAACCCCGCGAAACATCGGCAGCTGGCCTATCCAATCCAAGCAGAATCTGCCCATAGGCATTAGCCCGGGCCACATGCTGCAAGAGCCGGCTGCCTATATTGCCAGAATTCAAATCCGGAAACACCAGCACGCTGGCGCAGCCAGCCACCTTGCTTTCGGGCACCTTGCGCTGGGCGATCTCAGGCACCAAGGCGGCATCGGCCTGCAACTCACCGTCAATTTCGCAATCCAACTCCTGTTCACCAGCCTTCTTTTGTGCCAGCGCAGTGGCCGCCTGCACTTTGCCGATGGAAGGATGGGTGGCGCTTCCCTTGGTGGAATAGGAGAGCATGGCGATACGTGGTCGCGCACCCAGTAATTTCAAGGCCAGCCGGGCGGTATCCAGAGCGATGTCGGCCAACTGATCCACCGTGGGTTCAGGTATAACCCCGCAATCCGCGAGGAACAACACTCCATTCTCGCCAAATCGCGAATCCTCCACCTCCATGATCATGCAGCTGGAAGTGGTTTTTGAACGAGGGGCTGCTTTGATGATTTGAAATAAAGGTCGCAATACGCTGCTGGTGGCCTGGTTGGCTCCAGAGACCACGCCATCGGCCTGGTGCATGGCCACCATCATGGCCCCGAAGTAATTTGGCTTCTGCATCGTTTCCATGGCTTCCCGCTCGTCCAGTCCCTTAAAACGCCGCAACAGCCCGTAGCGCTTGGCAAAAACCTCCATCTCCTCGCTTTCCATGGGATTGATTATGCGGACTCCCTCCAGCGGCACATTCAAACGCTCCGCCGCCGTTTTGATCCGAGTGCGGTCCCCCAATAATATTGGCGCCCCCAAACGGAGGGAATAAAACTGCCGCGCCGCCTGGATCACACGCGGTTCGGTCCCTTCCGGAAAAACAATCCGTTTGGGATGCCGCTGCAGTTTCTCATAGACACTGCCAATAAAACGCATGCCTGTTTCCTAGAGCATTCCGCCCGGGGGTGCAACGGAAAAAGGTGAGCCACGATTGCCGGTTGCAGCCCCTGCGCAGGTGCGAGAAAGGCTGGTCAGCACGGCTATGCAAAGAACGCCAATT
>CAIMWS010000489.1 GCA_903845125.1 uncultured Verrucomicrobiota bacterium | reverse complement strand
GGCCCCGATACCCATGAGCGCCCCGCCCCCGAAAGCCAGACCCAGGCGTCCGCGAGTGCCGATCCGGGGGCCTTTTTCCACCTGCAGCCCCACCCGGCGGGCCAGGGTGCTGGAGAGCAGCCCGCCGGTGAATAACCCCAGCACCTCAAACACCAGCCAATCCTTGAGGGGGCTGCGGGATCCGTCCCCCAGGTATTCGGAGTAGAACGCATTGCGTTCGGCGTGGGCGGGCGCCACTCGATGTACGGCGGTGGCCACCGCCGTGGTGAAGGCTCCCGAGGCGCCCAGGCCCCGGCCCATGATTACGAACGAGGCCAGCAGCACCAAGCCCAGGCCGAAGCCGGCCCAATAAGGGTTCCAGTAGGGCTTGGGGGAATTCAAGTTGTCAGGGGATTGGGTCATGGATGGATTTCAGTTCATTGCTAATGGTGTCCAGTGGCTCGCCTGGCCTGCGTAAACCAGGATGAATCGGAGCGCCAGCCCGCCGGCGATCACCAGCCCGGCCGGCGCCAGGCTGGGGTTGGTTTGGCCCCGGGTTTGCAACACCTGCAGCGTCAGCGGCAGCAGGATGCCCAAGCCAATCACCAGCACCCAGAACGCCGCCGCGTAGGGGCCGCTTAAAAGCAGTCTGGCTGCCTGTTGGTGCGCCGCGCTTGAGCTGGCCAGCCCGCCCAGGAACAAAAGCAGGATGCACAATTCGGCCGTGAGAAAGCTGTTGTCCGCCTGCACCAGCTTGCGATCCCCCCCAGCCGATGCCTCCGGGGGGCGCAGCCATTGCGCCAGGGCGTTCAGGAGGGCGTCCCCAAAACCATTCGTCCCCGGGGAGTGGGACCGCCAGTGCGCCAGCACGTGGAGGGTGGCGGCCCCCGTGGACAAACCCGAAAACAAGAACAACGGTCCCAGCAGGGCGCTGTTCCACAAAGGCCGGGCGCCCAGCGAGCTCAACAGGATTCCCGTATAGATTCCCAGCAATATGCCCAACGCCACGTTGGCCAGGCCGATGCCGTGGACCAGCCTTGGCCGGGCCAGGATGCCCCGGGCCAGGGATGCCACCAGTGGGAACCGCCGGGCCAGCCCTGGCAGTGCTTCCGGCAGGGTCATCAACGCCGAGCCACCCAGCGCTGGATAGACTGCCAGCAGGATCCACGACCCCCAGGACATCGGCGACTGGATTTTGAAGGTCAGGTAAAGCCGCCAGACGTATAATTTGTGCTCCAAGTCCAGGAACAGTGCCAGCATGCCCAGGCTCAATAAAGCCAGGCTCAGCAGCGGTGCGGTCACGTAATGCCCATGGTCCCGGTCCTGGTCCCAGCGGTCGCGCAGGATATGGTAGCCGGAGAGGATCATCAGCCCGGCGGTCAGGCCGCCCAGGAATAAATATACCGGAATCTGCCAGCTCCAGATATGGAGCGCGGGATCAATCAGCGGATTGTGGCGGGTGGTGGTTAGTTCCATGGCGGCGGCCTCAAGTTAGATAGTGAATGCATGGTTGGGTGCCTGCTTCCGGGAGCAGCACGTGGCTGGCACGGGATTTCAGCAATTGGCTCACTGCATTCAGCGGATCTTCCACGTCCCCGAAATGCAGGCAATGGGTTGGGCACACCGCCACACAGGCGGGCGCCAGCCCCTGCGCGATCCGCGGGGCACAAAACGTGCATTTGTCCGCGTAGCCGTCCGGATGGATGAACCGGGCGTCGTATGGGCAGGCTGCCAGGCAGGCTTTGCACCCGATGCATTGCTGCGGGGTTACCAGCACCACGCCTCCCGGTTCTTCCACGTGGCTCGCACCGGTTGGGCAGCAATGCACACACGGCGGCCGCGCGCAGTGGTTGCATCGCTCCGAGCGGATTTCCAGCCGCAACGAGGGGAACTCCCCCCGGCTTTCCTCCACGATCCAATCCCGGTGCCAGCCCCGCGGCACCCGGTTTTCCGTCTGGCAGGCGGCCACGCAATCCTGACAACCCACGCATTTGCGGGTATCGATCACCATGACATAGCGCGCCATCGTCAAGCCTCCGGTTCCACGGTCACAAAATTGATGTTCATCCCGGTGCCGCCCATTAGCGGATCGGTTTTATAACGGGTGATCAGCTGCGCGTCGTTCGCGCCTTTTCCGAACGCGTGCCGCCAGCCCCGGGCGCTGTGCCCGAAACCATGCACCAGGAAAACGCAGTCCGGCCGGATGCGTTCGGTCGCCTTTACCCGCACGCGGTTGCTGACCACGCCATCCTGATTTTTCAGGCGCACATAATCGCCACTTTTCACCCCCAGCCGCCGGGCCTCCCCCGCGTTCAGCCACACCGCATTCTCCTCCATCAGGTCCGCTAGCACCGGGTTGGACTGCGTGCGCCCAAAGGTGTGCACCGGCGCGCGCCCGAACAGCAGGCGGAATGCCCCCGCCGGGCCGCTTTCCGGCCGGGTGTATTTCGGGATGGGATCAAAACCGGCCGCCGCCAGTTGCGCGGAGTAAAACTCGATTTTCTTCGATGGCGTGTCGAATTCCGCTGGTACCCCTTCCTCAAAGTAGATCGGCTGGCGCCGCCCGCGGATGATTCCGGTTTTCTTCAATTCCCCGAAATCGTGGCCGGCCGCATGCAGTCGGTGCGCCAGGTATTCCTCGATATCCCGCCACGGGAAAAACGCCCCCAGCCCCAGTTTTTCCCCTAGTCGTTTGGCGATCCACCAGTTTGGCTTCTGGTCGTGGGGCGGGGCCACCACTGGCTGGCGCAGCGCGATGAAGGGTTGTTTGAATAACTCCGGGTTCAGCTCGTCATAGCGCTCCAAATAGGTGGCTTCCGGCAGCACCACGTCCGCCCAGCCGGCGATCTCGCTGGGCACCACATCCACCACCACCACCAGGTCCAACTGTTGCAGCGCGCGGATGGTCTCGGCTTCGTTGGGCAGTGCGTGGATCAGGTTGGTGGCGTAAACCAGCCAGGCCTTCACCGGGTAGGGCTGGCCACTGCTGGTGGCGGCCCGGATCCCCGTGGTGATGGCTTCGTGGGCGAACGGATATTTCCGGCCGGGATTGTCGAGCCTGGCCCGGGCCGGCTTGGGATAGGCCGGATAAGGATAGGCTGGCAGGTCCATGCTGGCGGGGGTGTAGAACCCACCCCGGCGTCCCCAGTTCCCCAGCAGGGCATTCAGCAGCGCCACGGCACGGCTTCGCTGGGCATCGTCGCCATACCAATTGACGTGTCGGCCGGGATGGACCAGTGTCGACGGACGGTGGCGCGCCATTTCCCGGGCGGTTTCACGGATGACCTCCGGCGCGATGCCCGTCTCCGGATACGCCCACTCTGGCGTGAAAGGTGCCAGGTAGGCGGCGAATGTTTCGAAACCGAATCCATGTTTGGCGGTGTATTCCTGGTCGTAAATCTTCTCCGTAACCAGCACGTTCATCCACGCCAGCAGCAGCGCCAGGTCCGTGCCGGGCTTGATCGCCAGGTAATGTTTGGCCTTGCTGGCGGCGGTGGAGAATCGC
>CAIMWS010000488.1 GCA_903845125.1 uncultured Verrucomicrobiota bacterium | reverse complement strand
TTTTTCCATCCGTCATCACCATGGCGGCATAATCAGCGCTGGCGGCGGCCATCAACCGCATCTTCGGCCCTATTTCCGGCACCGCCACACTGCCCAATGGCTCGCCCCATTCCCCGTTCTTACGGTCATGTATATAAATCGCCTTGAACACCGGGCTATACAACGCGACCAGGTAATTCCCAGGGTCGCGAAAGCGCAGGATAATTCCAGCTTCCGCATTGCTGTTGGCTTCAACACTGGCCATCAAGTTGGTTTCATTGATCCGGTCCAACACGGTAACCATCCCTTTGGCGCCCACCAAACGGCCATCTTTGCGCTGGGTGGCTGTGCCATAGTCCTTCCAGCCCAAAGTGTCGGATCCTTCGAACCGATCAGCCAGGAGCAAGGGTTGCTGATGCCCTTCCATCGGCCGGGCTTCCGCAGCTTTGCCTGGGCTGTCGAATTTCAGCGAGAGATCTCCGAGAGTCTGATAACACCCAAACGGAACGTTTGCCGCGCTGGCAAATTTCGAACCGGCCCCCTTGCATATGAGCCGCTTGATAGCCAGGGCATTAGCCTCATTGTATTTGCCTTCAAACAAAAGCCTGCGGACTTCTGGCAACGCCGCCAGCGCATCGGGATTGTCGCTGTCCTGCGGAGCTCCGGAACTGAGGCTGTCCTCGTTTAACTGCAGACGTTCGACATCGATGCCGCCAAACACCATGCACCCAAGTCGTCCGTTGCCAACCGGCAACGCCTCCAGCCATTGCCCCGCTGGTTTTTCATACCATAACGACAGCTCGCTGGGAGTGGCAGCGGCAGAATTATTGGCGGCTTGGATTGCCACTGCGAAAATGACGCCGACTCGAAGTGCCATCAGGGTAAAAAGACGCGAAAGATGGAGTGCAGTGCTGTTCATTGAACTGGATCCTACAACATTCTGGCACCGTCAGGCATCAAAAAATATTTTCCCCAACGGGATTGCATTCATAAAGCCCACTCGTTACAATATTATCTAATTGAACCACCTCAGTTGAATGAAAGGACATAATTGAAATCAAATTCATCGGCCCTCGGATGTGCTTGCTGCAGCCTCAATCGCCGCCAATTTTTGTCGGCTGGAGGGGCGCTTTGTGCGGCCGGATTCCTAATGCCAAAAAATCTGCTGCCCGCTGCTGAAAAGGGATCAAAAACGAGAATCCGGATCGTTTATTCATTGCACGCCGCCCAGCAACCGGGGCCGGATTGGCCGAACAAGGGATTTGATTTCGCCCCAGTAATGAACCGGATCAATTCCGAGTTAACCAAACGCTGCCCCGGATGCGAATTTGTCCCTTCCCTCGCCACTGGGCCTGAACAGGCCGAAAAAATATTGGCTGAGGACAAAAATGCCGGAATTGACGGCTATATCGTTTACCAGATGAACTGTTGGAACCAGGTGGTGCAAAAAATCGCCACGGCAGGCAAGCCGGTTATTTACGCCGATTTCCAATATGGCGGCAGTGGCGGATTTCTGACCTATACAGCCGGTTTCCTTCGCAAAAAAACCCCGCATGTCGGATTTGTCTCCTCCTCAAACATCGAGGATCTGGCCCAGGCGGTTAATTGCCTGGAGCAGTCGGTCAAGACGGAGGCGGCGGGTAATTTTTCCACTTTGGTGGCCCGGAGCCGAGGCCGCCAGACTCCTCTGCCAGGGGATCTGTCATGCAATCCGGATCCTTTGAAGCCTTTGGGGACAGCCGATTGCCTGGGGCATCTCAAGGAATCCAAGATTTTAGCAGTGCGTGGCACCGAGTCAGGATCGGCCCCGCCAATGTTCGGCATTCCCGTGGAAAATGTTTCCTTTGCGGAGGTCAATGAGGCCTGGAAAAACGCCGATAAGGATGAATCCCGAGCCGTGGCGGACCGCTGGCAAAAAAACGCCACCGAAGTGCTGGGTGTTTCACGCGAAACCCTGGAAACCTCCGCTGCCATGTATCTCGGCATGAAAGCAGTTCTGAAAAAACACAATGCCAACGCCATCACTATGAATTGCCTGGGTGGATTTTATGGCGGTCACATCCACGCTTATCCTTGCCTGGGATTCCATGAACTGAATAACGAAGCCCTCGTGGGCGCCTGTGAGTGCGATGTGCGGTCCACTGCCAGCATGTTAATGGTTACCACCCTGACGCAAGGGCGGCCTGGTTACATATCGGATCCAGTCATCGATACGGCCAAACGCCAGATTATTTACGCGCACTGTGTGGCTTCCAACAAGGTTTTTGGCCCTAAGGGACCGGCTAATCCGTTCACGATCATGACCCATTCCGAGGACCGGCAGGGCGCTTCAGTACGCTCCATCATGCCGCTGGGATATCTCACCACTACGGTGGAAATCCATCCCGATAAGAAAGAAATCCTCTTCCATCAAGGCAAAGCAGTGGCCAATGATCCGGATGACCGGGCCTGCCGGACCAAACTCGCCGCCGAACCAGTGGGCGACATAGAAAAACTCTTCAGCATGTGGGATCAATGGGGCTGGCACCGGGTCACCTGCTACGGGGATCTCAAAGAACCAGTTTTCGCGCTCGCCGAGGCCATGGGGTGGAAGGTGGTCCAGGAGGCCTGATAAAGCGCTGCACAAACCAACGCCGTAATTTTCCGATGCACTGCCCGCCGCTGGAAGGTTCTTCCCGGCGGGCAAATGCATGGGTTGCCTATGGTGTTAATGCCTCTAATTAGGGTATGCGGGTCATTGGTTTCCAACCCGGTTGAAAACTGGCGTGCGAGGCGCCAGTGGATCAAAACCAGCAGAACCTGCCGGGGAACTACTTGCAGTCCCCTTGGCGAATCCAGGCCTCATTGAAATGCGCGTGCATGATGGATTTCCGGGCTGGTTGCCCATCGGCATCCAGCGCCACTCCTGGCCGGTTCAGATGATAGCTGAAAGTGGCGTGCAAACTGCCATCGCGGGATTGGATCAAGCTCGGGTAATGGTAAGATCCAGCCTCTGTGCCAGATGGATCGAGTTTAATATGGCGTTTCCAAGGCCAGCTTTTCCCTTCATCCTCGGATATTTGGACTGCCAGGCTATGGCGTCCCGCTTCGGTATCGTTACCGATCAACACCCAGTGGCCATTCTGTAAACCGATGATTTCGGCGCCAGATCCAGGATTAGGCTGGCTGCTATCGGTCACAGGGCTCCAAGTCTCACCTTGATCCATGGAAATACTTTGATGCAACCGATGAGGTGGCGGACCATTATCACGCATCAAGGTTAAAAGGCCTCCGTCTTTGCGCCGCACAATGCTGGGCTGGATGTTTCCCAAGCCAGTCAACGGCAGGCTGGTATGCCAATGGTTACCCCAATCGTCGGTGATCGCCATGAGCGAAAAATCGAACCCATCTGAATACAAGGGCACAATCAAACGCTGCTGGCCAAGGACCAGGGGATGGGCCCGGGTCATCCAACCTAATCGCTGGGAAAGCTTGTCCTGGTTCATCCCCTCCAGATCCTTCAGAAATTTTTCCGCTTTGGGTCGCTCCTCTGCCGGAAACGAAGGAAGTTCCTGGCGAATCCGGGCAATATGCAGCTGCACAGCATCAGTAAAACCCTGCCGGGGAATGATGTGCATCACCTCGTTGAACTTCCACCGGGGTGGGCCGGGACGCAGGTAATCCTCCGCAACCCGGTATTTCATCAAGGCAGTTTCCCAGCGGTTGGCTAATATGGCAGGCCAGAAAAGCCAAAGCCTCTGTTGTGGATCAATCAAGAGCGCGGGATTGGTGTCGGGATATCCAGGTGTATCAGCCAGCGTGAAGCGCGAATCCCATTTCCGGGCGTGGAGGCGCAACCGGGCACCCTCAATTTTAACGTCGTCGGCCTGGCGTTCTCCTGAGCCATGGAACCAGCAGGCCAACAAATCTCCGTTGGGTGCTTCGACGACACAAGAGGCGTGATTGTGCCAATGTTCCAGCGGAAATATCAATTGCTCGGCATAAGACGGTTGCTCCGCCCGGCCTGCCGCCATGGAAGCTAGTGGAACCAGCAACCAGGCTCCGATCCAACCCCAGCAAAACTGGGTTATCCGATTTCCGAAGCAGGAGAGACGCATAATTATTGATCCACCGCACAAACGGCCAAGCGGCTGATGACCGGCTGCATTTCACATTGGAGGCAACGCAAGCGAACCGCTTCTACTTCCGCGGGTGCGATCCGCTGGATCTGGAGGCTGCCAACCACTTTCCCCCGGCATAAAGGCATCCATTGGCCCTTGATTTGCCCTTCAACCACGTATTCTTTCACCCGTTCACCGTAACGGATATCTTCGCTGATCAATACATGATCGATCCTGGCAGTGCGACGCAAAGGGAGACGGACCAGCGAACCACGACCACTGGTTTTGGCGAGTGGCTTGGCAAAGCGACGCTTGATTTCAGCCCCGAATTCAGCCAGGCGCCGGACATCATTTTCATGGATCAATCCCCGGCGGTCAGGTGGGACGTTTAACAGCAGCACTGAATTCCTCCCCACCGACTGGTAATAAATGCCCATTAATTGATCGAGGCTTTTTACCCGCTCATTTTCCGCCCCGTGAAAAAACCAGCCTGGCCGGATGGAAACATCGCATTCCGCCGGATACCAGACATAGTCCACCGGAGGATGCATTTGGGGATTGGGCTTTTGAACGCTGCTTTCGTTTTCCTTGGCCACGCCCGTTTCGTTGCCAACCCAGCGGATATCAGGCCCGCAGATCGCAATCAATGCGCCTGGCTGGCAACGCCTGACCACCTTGTAAAAACTGGCCCAATCATATTCCTGCTTCTTCCCATTGGGCCCCTCACCACAAGCTCCGTCAAACCACACTTCAGCCACCGGACCATATTGGGTGAGCAACTCGGTCAACTGATTACGGAAATGCTCATTGTAAGCAGGCGAATCCCCGTAGGTCTTTTCATGCCGGTCCCAAGGAGACAGGTAAACTCCAAATTTGAGGCCTCCTTTATTGCACGCAGCAGAGACTTCTCTCACCACATCGCCCCGGCCCCCTTTCCAGGCACTGTTTTTCACTGAATGGCTGGTGTACTTACTGGGCCAGAGACAAAAACCGTCATGATGTTTGGCGGTCAGGATCAAGAGTTTCACACCCGCCGCCTTGAGGGCTGTCACCCACTGACTGGCATCCAGCTGTTCGGGATTGAACAATTGCGGATCCTCCTTGCCATCTCCCCATTCACGATCGGTAAAGGTGTTGATCCCAAAATGTGCAAAAGCAATGACTCCCATTTTCTGCCAGGCGAACTGCTCGGCCGTGGGAACCGGGATTTGGTATTTGACGCTCGCTTGCGCTTCGCCTGCCAGGCCCGCTACGGCCATGGCCAGCCAGCAACCGCCGATGATGCTGAAATGCTTGATCATGCCCCATGCAGTACCACTCATTGGCGTCCATCGCAAGTTGAAACCCACACCGTTTGGAGTTGGCTTTTGAATCCGCCACGGCAGGCTTAGCGCAATTGCAAATTTCCATTGTGTTTGAGGTGGCACCGGGAACGACCTGCTTCCTGGCTAACCGCAGTAATTCTTTGAAAGAAAAACCGTTTGCTGGATGCAACCGGCGGCCTTGCCTTTGACGCTTTCGACACCCCCCCAGCGCCCCGTAAATTAACCCTGCATCACTACTGTCCGGTTACGGAGAGGGTGGAAGTGCAAAAGACTCAATAAATACGGGCTTATCGTGAGGGTGCGCGGGTGCTCACGATTTCAACTTCAAAGAGCCTGTTTTCACAGCAATCCCCAT
>CAIMWS010000487.1 GCA_903845125.1 uncultured Verrucomicrobiota bacterium | reverse complement strand
GGGACTCCGTCACCACCCGCTGGCCGTCCGGACTGAATTGGGCTGTATAAACCCAATCTTGATGCTGCAGCGGTTCGCCGAGCGGTTTGCCAGTCTGTGCGTCCCATACCCGGGCGGTTCTGTCCTCCGGCTGCGTCACCACCCGCTGACCGTCCGGACTGAATTGGGCAGACCACAAATCAGCTTGATGTTCCAGCGGTCCACCGAGCGGTTTGCCAGTCTGTGCGTCCCATATCCGGGCGGTTCTGTCCTCGGGCTGCGTCACCACCCGCTGACCGTCCGGACTGAATTGGGCAGAATTCAAATAACTTTGATGCTGCAGCGGTCCGCCGAGCGGTTTGCCAGTCTGTGCGTCCCATACCCGGGCGGTTTTGTCATTAGACGCCGTCACCACCCGCTGGCCGTCCGGACTGAATGCTCTCACTTCACCTTGTATAAAAACGCGGCACCAAGTGAAAGCCGACGGGTGTTGGATTAACAAAAGGAGGCTCCGGTTTACCGCCATTTGGTGGGTCGGATTGCGGCGCAGCGAATTGCCCAGAATGGCCGCCGCTTGGGAAAAATCCTGCTGTTCGACCAGGTGATCCACTTTCTCGAGTTCGTATCGAATCAAATGCTCCTTGGCCCTTTTGGCTTCGCAACGCGCCTTAAGAGCCAAACCGGCAAAAATGGACAATAAAACTAAAGCCACAGCTGCAACCTTCGTCATGCCCCGTCGATACGCCGCTCGTTCCCGCGCTGCCATGGTCGCTTCTTGTGCCACCAACCGCTGACGCCGCTCAGGCAAGGACCTTAGATTTTGCGCCAATTGCCGCGTGCTCCCCATCCGCTGCTGGGGATTGCCCGCAAAACACAACCGCATATCTTCCCGCAGTAAAACATCCTCAATATCCTGCTCCCAATCAGTCGTGAGTGGGTGGGATAAATCGCCCCTCACCATTTGGTACAGCACGATCCCCAGCGCGTAAATGTCCGAGCCAATGCTCGCTTTGCCGCCGGCCAATAACTCCGGCGCCATGTAAAGTTGAGTCCCGCTTTGGTGCGATCCCGAGCCAACCAGCGTTTGCGTAAAACCTAGTTTGGTCACCCCAGCCAACACTTCCAGCGACACCAATTGCCCCACGCCGAAATCGGTCAACCCTCCGCCCTCCGCTCTCCGCTCTCCGCTTATCAGTATGTTGGAAGGTTTGACATCCCGATGAATGATTCCCGCCTCGTGCGCTGCCTGTAAGCCCTCCGCAATCTGGACTACCACTTCTAATCGATCATCCAAGGAGATTATTAGAAGGCCACCCCGGGCTGCACTCCAAGCTCGCAAATCCTTGCCCTCCGCATAATCCATGATCAGGTAATAGGGGGGCTCATCAAAATAAACCTCCCGAATTCCAACGATGTTTGGATGCTCCCCTACTTTCTCTTTGAGCAATTTGAATAGCGTCACCTCCCGTTTCAAGGAGCGTACCCGGTCGGCCCTGAAACAAAACTTGAATACCCGCCGTTCCTTCAAAGTGGTCTGTAATCCCAGCCAGACTTCACCAAAACCCCCTTCACCTAACTTCTTTTCCAACACCCAGTTCGTGCCGGGGACCTTTTGCCCCACCGCTGGACGCCAACCCAGCACCGGCTCGGCATCCGCGGAAATTTGGCGCTTAACTTTCTCCGAATCCGGCGGTGGAGCCAGAACCGCTCGTCCTTCCTCTCCCACCTCGCAGATTTCCAATGGTTCGTCCACACCCTTGGCCAGATACGGCCCATGATTCAACCAGGAGAGTTGGCCGAGACCTTCCAAATCCTGCCCCCTCAGCACCTGCCGGGCGTTGTCGAAGGCGAAACGGGACATCAAAATCTGATCCGCCTGGGCCAGGGCCATAATCCGGGCGCTGGTATCCACCTGGATGCCGTATAGGTCTTTGGCCTTCGCTTCTCCGGATTCATCGATAAACACCTCCCCCACATGAATCCCAATACGATCCAGAACCGGAATCCCGGTTTCTTTGGCCAGTTGGCGAACTTGCGACTGCAACAGCAAGGCAAACCGGGTGGCATCAGAAGGTTTGGTAAAAAGGATGAAAAAGGAATCGCCTGTCGTATCGATTTCCTCCCCTTCTGGGAACAAGGCCAGAACCTGCCGCACTTTATCATGTTGCGCCTGGATCAGCTCAATGGCCCGTTGGTCACTCAGATCCTGCTTCAGCTTGGCGGAGCCGACGATATCGGTGAACAGCAAAGTGAGCAGACCAATGCGAAGTTTCTGGCGAAACAACTCGACCTTCGGGCGCTGGGCCAATACGGAGGTTAGATCCATATGCCTAGTATATCAACTCTCAAATAACTATACAATTACTTTTGTCGTGCTTTTGTCGCACGCGTGGCGCGAGCGGTGCCTCCGGGTTTGATGGCTTCCAGTTTCTGGCACGCCCGATCCAACTGCTCCCGGATGCTCCCCACCGTCGCGGTCCAACTAAAGGGCCTGGTTTCTTGATTCAACACCTCCAGGTAATTCTCGATGGCTTGAACCAGTTCCGCAACACTGACCAAGCTCCGGTGGCGAATGGCCTTTTCGGTCCTCCAGCTTTGGTATCCTGGCGGCTTTCTGCGTCACGATTTGGGGAGAGAACCGGAGTGGTGACAGTATCGGTTGGGAAGTGAAAGTGGCGCATACCAAAACACTCCAAAACCGGGCGGGGATCGCCACGCGCCGCCAGCCAGGGGGCCTCGATGGCTGCCAAATACCTTTGGCTCGAAACTTGCTTGGTGGTTCGGCGGACCAACGGGATGAGGCCCGTTGGGGCCGGATTCATGAGCGAACAATTTGCTGAAAAGACAGAGCAACCGACACAGCGCAAGCTGGAAGATGCCATCAAGAGAGGCTCCATCCCGCGCAGCCCTGAGGTCCAGACGGTCTTTGTTTTTCTGGCGGCGGCCCTGGCGCTGATTTTATTTGGCCGGGAGACTTGGAAGCATCTCACGCTGACGATGAGCGGCATCTTCGGCCACCTGAACGAATGGCAGGTGTCCATCAACCTCCTGCCCGGCCAGAGCATCAATGCGGCTTTGACGGTTGCGCAGTGTGTCGGGCCGATCGTGTTTGCGATCATGCTGGGGGGCCTGATCGCCGGGTGCATCCAGACCCGCTTCCAGACCGCCTCGGAAGCGCTCACCCCGAATTGGGATCGTTTGGATCCCACGCAGGGTTTTCAGCGGCTGTTCTCGATGCAATCGGCAGTGGCCACGTCCCTGGCGTGCCTCAAGCTGGGGGTCATCCTCTTTGTCATCTACGGGGAGTTCCGGAAGTTGCTGTCGGATCCGGTCTTTTTCCAGACGGTGGATGTGGCAAGAATTGCCGGGTTCCTGGCAGAATCGTCCTTGAAAGTATTCCTGAGGATCACGCTGGTCCTGGTTTTTCTGGCGGCGATCGATTACGGCTACCAGTGGTGGAAGCATCACAAGGAAATGATGATGACCAAGGAGGAAGTGAAGGAGGAAATGAAGGGCAGCGAGGCCAATCCGCATGTGCGCTCGGCGCAAAAGCGGCGGAGACGGTCGATGAGCTTCCGGAAAAGCCTGTTGGAAGTGCCTAAGGCGGATGTGGTTGTGACGAATCCGACGCATCTGGCGGTGGCGCTGCGCTATGATTCCAAAACCATGAAGGCGCCCCAAGTGGTGGCCAAAGGTTCCCGGCTGCACGCGCTCAAAATCAAGGAAATCGCCGGGCAACACCAGGTGCCGGTGGTGGAAAACAAGCCGCTGGCGCGAATGATCTACAAATATGGCCGCGTGGGTGGCGAGGTTCCTGCTCAGTTCTTTGTGGCGGTGGCGGAAATCCTGGCGTGGGTATACCGCGTGAACCGGTATAAGTATTACACTCAGGGCAACCAG
>CAIMWS010000486.1 GCA_903845125.1 uncultured Verrucomicrobiota bacterium | reverse complement strand
GCCATCCACAACCTGCTGAAGGTGAGTCCCGGCTCAACGGTGCTGCTGCGGGGCCACGTGGATAACTCCAGGGTGGAGGATTTCCGCAAGGCGGGCGGCGAAGCTTACGTGCGCAGCATGGCCCTGCGCGCTGTGGAACTGAGCAAAAACCGCGCCGCCGATGTCAAACGACAGCTCATCGAACGGTTCCAGGACGCGCCGGAGCGGATCGACATCCTTGGACGTGGCTGGGAAGAGCCGCTGGGGGCGGACAGCGAACAAAACCGGCGGGTGGAAGCCCAATGGTTCACCGTCGAGTGACGGTCAGAATTTATTATTCCAAGCTGGTGCCGCATACTTTTCGGCCAACTGCTGAATCAATCCTAGTGGGGTTTCCCGGAGTAGTTCCCTGGCGCCCCAGGCTTGCCGCAGCGCCTCTTTGATGGTTCCTGCCGGCACGTTCAGATTCATCAGGAATTCCTCGTGTCGGCGCCCGCCCCGATAGTCAGGCTGCCGGGGCGGCTTGACCAGGAGGCGGCCGATCAACGCCAGGTCCGCTTGAAGCAGGAAGGATCCGTGGAACAAAATGGCCCGCCGTTTCCGCCGCTGTGAGTTACCCGAAAACTTGCGCCCGTTCAAAGCCAGATCCGTGACGCCCCGGACCGACACCCCATCGCCCAGCACGGCCCGCAGAGCTCCGCATTGCCGCTGCATGATCCGGGCGTTGGCGGCCGGAATGTCCAGATCGTCTTCCTCCACGCGGGTGACCAGCGCGTAATTAAGGCACCCTGGCCCCTGCACCACCGCCCCTCCACCGCTGCACCGGCGCAACACGGACACCCCCAACTGCGCGCAAAGCTCGACCTCAACCCAGGCGGCCAGGGGATTGGCATAACCAGCCACCACAAAGGTTCCGGCCGGCTCCCAAAACCGCAATACTTCCTCCCCCACCCCTGAATCCAAGGCTTCCAGTAGCGCTTCGTCGGCCGCGAGATTTTCCCCGGCCGTGGCGAAAGTGTGGTCCCATGCTTTCATCAAAGCAGGCAGGAAAAACCAACCGATAGGGACTGTCCAGACCAATCGGTGGATCCGCCATGCCCCATCCGCCTCGAATAGGCGGCAGTGCGCCAGAAAGGCGGAAATTCCACCAGGGCCTGGGGCCGGTCGCCACTGAAGTCCCCTGCCCTTCCGGCTAGCCGCCAGCCATCAAGGAGTGCCAGCGGGCTCAAACGGGCAAAACTGGCTCACCGCTGGGCGGTCAGCGGCACCGTTTCGCCGCGGACAGGGGGACTCACCTTATCACCGGCCCAGGAACGTTCGAGGCGTTCGCCCCGCCCTGTGAAAGTTACTGAAGGCAGTATCTGTCCATCCGCGGTTTTCGGCAGGCGGCTTTCGACAGTGGGAAACTCATCCTGGCGGTAGGCGCGGTTGACGAGCGGAGCAGTCCTCATCCGCGGTCGGTAGGGAGACTCGGCGTAAACGTCCTTAACGGTGGGGTCAGACGGGGGATAGTCGGAGTGCTTGAAGATCGGATCGTCCGGGTTGGGATCCGGCATGTCCCGGAGTTCCCGCTCGCCGCGATAGGCGCAAAGGGTGTCCACCCAGAGGATCAGTTTAGTCAGGCTCAGCTCATCCACCTTCACCTGGTAGTGCTTGCCACTTGAGGCCAGATCGACCAGGCGGCTGGCGTAGGACATGGCCTTCAGGGGCGGGAAGGTCTTATAGGTCTCCGGCGTCCAAGGGCGGGCCTCGGCCAGGATGGTCCCGGCGATGCCGCCTGCGCAGTTGGCGGGAAAATCGCCCAATTGCCTTTTCTGCCCGAGAGTCAGGGTCAGGTACGGCTCCGGGAACACGCCGCCATCAGGGCTGGGACGCAAGGCCAGGTCCAATTTCTTCGTGCCCGCGCCACCGCCCTGGTGGCACGAGCCGCAGTGGCGGTCCAGGATGGGTTGGATGTCGCGCTCGTAGCCCAGGCTGTAACGCGCGCCGATAGGATACGGCTGGATGACCGCCGGCGGCTTGGCCATAGCCATGGATTTCTGCCTGGCAGGGGCGGCATTCTGCCCCTCGTGGCACCCGATGCAACCCCGGTTTTCGCCAGGCATGACGCTGGTGAAGGAGCGCATCGTGTGCAGGCAGCGGTGGTGTTCGTCCAGGAGTTGGAAATGCAAGGTGGTGCAGGGGGGCGCTTCGAAGTAGAACGATCCATCCTCCTCGATCGGGACTGTCCCGAGCACGAACTTGACCGCATCATTGACCACCACCGAGACCACCGGCCCCACGTGCATGTGGGTCGGGGCGCTGGTATGCGAGGTGTCCTGGATCTTCTTGCCCAGGGTCATGGTATTGTAATCCTGGGCGATGACCCGCAGGTATTTCGCCTTGCCCCGCAGGATTTCCGGGACTCCCTGGTAAACGTCAGAGCTGTAGAAAGTGCCCGGCTGGATCGTTCGCCCGTCCTTCTGGGCGCCCGCCCATTGCACCCGGTCGGGGATGACCTGCGGCTGCGGACGCGGCTTGGCCGGGATGGCGTAAAGCGAATGGAACGCCCCCTCGTAGATCAGCTCACGGTTGCCGTAAACATCCATCAGGAACAGTTTGAACTTGCTGTTGCCGCCGCTGTGGCGCGCCGAAACCAGGAATACCTCCTCGCTCAACGGATAAGGGGACTTGTAGCCGGGATACTTGCCCGCCGTGTGATACTGCGCGGTTTCCGGCCGCTCTGCCGGGCCGTCCCCCACCTCGCACCACGGCACATCCCAAGTCACCTTGGTCAAACCATCGGGATAATTCAAGCCTTGGCCCGGGTCCAGAATCCCGATGCTACCCCAATAAACCTGGTGATGGCCGTGCCCGGCGAACATCACCCTCTGGCTGCCGGGAATTGGCCGCGCTTCCATCAGCAGGTCGGGCCAGTAGCTCTGGTTGCCCCAGAAGACGGTGGTTCCGGTTCCGTCCGGATTGACCGTCCACAGGCTCTGGATGCGCATCAGTTCCTTGTCGGTGTATTCCCACCGGGTGTAGAGGATCTGCCCATTGGGCAGCAGGGCCGGGGTGTACTCAGGCTCGTTCCCAGCGCTGATCAGATAGATGTTTCGGCCATCGGCATCGCAGCGGGCCAGGACCGTACTGGGGTGTCCCACCACGCACCGCGCGTAGCTGTTGCCGCGGTTGGACACAAAAGCAATATGCCCGTCTGGCAGGTAGATCGGATCCTGGTCATCGTAATTTCCGGACGTGAGCTGCCGCAGGCCGGTCCCGTCCACGGCCGCCTCGTAGAGGTGGAACGTGCGCTCGTGCTCCGGCCGGAAACAGAAGAGCACGCGCCGGCCGTCGAACGATACATCGGGGCGCCAATACCAGCCCGGCCCCAAGTCGGAAGTGAGCTTGCGGATCCGGCCCCAAGGATCAAGCCCGTCCAAACGCAGGAGCCGGACGCAGTTCAACTGGGCCTGTGGGTAAACCCGGTGCATGGATTCGTGGGCATATCGCTCCGGCACATCGATAAATAGCAGGCTGCGGAAATCGACGAGGGGATCCTTGAACATGAGGCGGCGTTTGACCTGGCGCACCTTGAGGTAAAGATCCTGCTTTTGCGCAGCCTCAGCTTCCGCCGGCAGGTTCCGGACCGCCAGTTCCAGCTTCCCGAGGGCTTCCAGTTCGGTTCCCAGCTCGGGTGGATTCGCGGTTTTCTTCAACCGGTTGGCGATGCTCCTGGCCCAGGCGATTTCCTGCAAGGAACGTTGATCCAGAGGCTTGCCTTCCGCCTGGTAGATCCATTCCTCCTGGAGCATCTGCTCTCCTTCCTCCTGGGACAAGTTGCGCGTCTCGGGCTCCTGGTTGAACATGGGCGTCAGGCCGGTTTGGCCGCCCTCCGCGAAAGCATTCCACGGCTCGCATCCATAGGGGCCAACCACGCGGGCTTTTACCCAGCGCGAGTCATCGAATCCGCTCGTGGTCCAGTTGTCCGTCCGGTCCGCTGAGGACCGCCAAGTGGCATCAGTCCCGATCACCAGTGGCGGACCTTGGTCGAATTCGACCTGCAGATTCCCGATCAAGCCCGCGGGGTTGTCCCCGCCGGTCTCCCAGTTGACCGCCTCGACCGCAAGGACATTGCTGCCCGGCGCAAGGACTTCCCGCACATCAAAGGCATTCAATTTCGTCCAGTCGTCGCCCGAAGCCACTTTCCGGCCGTTGATGTGCAGAACGAAACCGTTGTCAGCCGTCAGGTGGAAGACGGCCTTCTTCACCGCCCGGTCCCCGGGGATGGCCACGAGTTTTCGGAAGAATCGCTTTCCCGCCGGCATGGCCGCACCGGACAGCGAATCGGGATGCCAGATCCAGTCACCACCCGCGCCGAAACAAACCTCTCCGGCCGCCATGGACAGCAACAGTAGAACACGGAGGAACCTGGTGGATGACATTTGTAACATAATGCCGGAACTTTCACCGGAACGGGTCCAAAAGTCGATGCCAAAAAGGAGGCCAAAAGGGGGGCGGTGATCCGGCCTGGTTCAACCTGGCTATTCAACCTCTCGCGGTCAGTAAGGGGCCGGCAGCCAAGGCCGATCTGGCGCCCAGGATTCCTTTTGGATTTTCCGGCCCGGATCCGTTACCCCGAGCAAACCGATAACCTCAATGAACGCAAGGAATAGCCTCCGGCAGGACAGCATAAAAAGGCGGGCGGGCGGCTGGGATTTTTCTCTTTCATTGCCCATCGCAGTGCGGCATCAATAAGGGCGATATGTTGAATCTTTTCGATTTGAAGGATGAGGTGGCGGTGGTGATCGGCGCGGCGGGCGTGCTGGCGGGAGCCATCGCGGAAGCATATGCCCAAGCGGGCGCCAAAGTGGCGGTTTTGGATCTCCACGAACAGCGGGGCGAGGAGCGTGCCAAGGCCATCCGGGACCAGGGCGGCGTGGCCCGTTTTTTCCCCGCCAACGTATTGAAGAAGGAAACATTAAAAAAAGCGCATGCGGATGTGGTGCAAGCGCTGGGCAATCCCTCAATCCTGCTGAATGCCGCCGGTGGCAACGATCCCAAAACCACGGTGACCCCCGAAAATCCTTTTGAGAACATCCCCTTGGAAAACTGGCAGCGCAATTTTGACCTGAACCTGGTGGGCGGGGTGCTGCTGCCCTGCCAGGAGTTTGGACCGGGGATGGTAGCCCGGCGGAAAGGGAGCATCGTGAACATCGCCAGCGTATCGGCACACATCCCGCTCTCGCGGGTGGTTTCTTATTCGGCTTCCAAAGCGGCGCTGCTAAGCCTCTCGCAGTTCCTGGCCCGGGAATGGGCGCCCCAAGGCGTGCGGGTGAATACCATCACCCCCGGATTTTTCCCGGCCGAGCAGAACCGCCAATTGCTGTTTAACGAGGATGGCTCACCCACCGCGCGCACCCAGGCCATTTGGAACCATACACCCATGGGCCGGTTCGGCGAGGCCCGGGAATTGATCGGCGCCGCCCTATTCCTGGCGAGCCAGCAGGCCAGCAGTTTTGTGACCGGGTCCGACATCCGGGTGGACGGTGGTTTCCTGTCCCAAACCATCTGATTATTTTATGAGCCAAACTGTTGTTGCCCAGGCCGCTCCGGCGGGCCAATCCCTCGCCCCCGGCCAGGTGACTGCCGTCGTGGCCCAAGCTTGTCCGGAGGCGGATTTCCGCGGGCAAAAAGTCCTGGTCATCATCCCGGATAACACCCGCACCGCCCCGGTGGGGCTGTTGTTCCAGACCCTGCATCGGCACCTGGCTGGCATAGTCCAAAACCTCGACATCCTGGTAGCTCTGGGCACTCATCAACCGATGAGCGAGGAGGCCATCTGCCAGCGGTTGGATATGACGCTGGCGGAACGGGGGGGCGCCTATGGCAACGTCCGCTTTTTCAACCACGAATGGAACAATCCCCAGGCGCTCCGGCAGGTGGGAGTCATCCCGGCGGAGGAAATCAACCAACTTAGCGGCGGCCTGTTCGCCATGGATGTGCCGGTGGCCGTGAACCGGCTGCTTTTTGCATACGACCGCATAATCATTGTGGGGCCGGTCTTCCCGCATGAAGTGGTGGGATTCTCGGGGGGCAACAAGTATCTGTTCCCCGGCGTTGGGGGCCCGGAGATCTTGAACTTTTTCCATTGGCTGGGAGCGGTGGTGACCAATGCCAAAATCATCGGCAACAAATGGACGCCGGTGCGCAAGGTGGTGGATCGCGCCGGAGCCATGGTCACCCTGCCAAAAACCTGTTTTTGCATGGTGGTGGAGGGAACGGACCTGGCCGGATTGTACGCCGGCACTCCTGAGGCCGCCTGGGAAGCGGCCAGCGAATTATCCAACCGGCTGCACATTATTTACAAGGACCAGCCCTTCCGCACGATTTTGTCCTGCGCGCCCGCCATGTATGACGAACTGTGGACCGGCGGCAAGTGCATGTATAAGCTGGAACCAGTGCTGGCGGATGGCGGCGAACTGATCATCTATGCGCCGCATATCAAGGAAATCTGTGTCACCCACGGCAAAGTGATCGAGGAGGTGGGTTACCATTGCCGCGATTTCTTCCTCAAACAGTGGGATAAATACAAAAACTATCCCTGGGGTGTGCTGGCCCATAATACCCATGTCCACGGTCAGGGCACCTACGAAAATGGGGTGGAAAAGCCCCGCGCTCGGGTGATCCTGGCCACGGGTATTCCGCCGGAAACCTGCCGGCGCATCAACTTGGGCTACCGCGATCCCCAGACCATCCGCAAGGAGGATTTTGCCGACCGGGAAGCGGAAGGCATCCTGCTAGTGCCCAAAGCGGGTGAAATGCTATACCGCCTCCGGCATCCCCCGGCATGGGCGAGATAGCATCGACAGCGATAAAGCTTCCCGGCGGACCCGGGCTTTTCAGATTCAGGAAAAAAGGCCGCGTAAAAACATGAGCGATCCGATCACCATGGCGATGCGCGAGAGCCGTTGACCGCGGCCATCCAAGTCCCAGCTTTGCGAGCGGATTTCACCACCGACTCCAAACAAGGCTGCCAGGAGTCCGACCAGGCCATTAAGCGCCAGGTTTGAGGGACGTAAATTCCACCAAAAATACAGGGATAGCACACTGAAAAAGATCCCCATGCCGGCCCAATAATTTCGTGCCTGGGGCCAACGGAACACGATGTTAACGGTGGAACCCCGGTGTTGGCCGCGGACGCGGATCCCCGGCCACAGGTTCGGGATGCGCCGCGGGACCGGCATGTTGGGATCCCGCGGAGGCACCTTCGACACCGCTCCGGTAATGGTTCTCCGCTTGGGAGGCGGCAGCAAATGCTCCCCCTTTTTTACCGCCTCCTGCGACGGAAAAGGATCCCGCCCGCCCAGCAACCGAGTACGCTGGCACCAAGGGCAATCAGCCAGGTGGCTGGCATAAACGTGCTGCTCGTTGGCGCAGCAGGTGGTCAGGGCGTGTTCCGCCTCCTCCAGGGCAATTTGCCAGCTATGAGTGTCGGGCCGCAACTTGGGATTCAGGTAGCCGTCGTGGAAGCAACGGACAAACCAATGCTTCAGCACCGGGTGGAGCCAGTCGATCGGCGGTGCGGCCGGGGTTGGCTGGTAGGGTGTTTCGGGCAGGCTGGCATAGGGAAAATGGCCGTCCGCAATGCGCTTTTCAAGGGGCGGCGGCTCGCCTTGGCCCAGGAACGAGCCGGCGAACGGGTGAGTTCCCTCCATCAATAATTGGAACAATAAAACCCCCAGGCCAAAGCCGTCGTGTTCCGGGAGGCGATCACATTGGGCAAAGCTCTTCCCCTGCAACTCCGGAGGGGTGTATTCCGGCTTCCCCACCCGGCATCGGTAATTGACGCCTTTTTCCCCATCCCACACCTGAAAGGAATCGGTATCGACCAGCGTGACCAGGGCGCGCTCGGAAACCAGCACATTCGACTCGTTCACGTCGCCCACCACGTAGCCTTTTTCGTGTAGGGCACGCACGGCGATCACCAGGTTGCGGGCAGTGCGCAGCAGGTAAAAATAATTGAAACAGGGGCAAACCTGCCGGCGGGTGCGCGGATTGAAGAAATCGATGGCGCGACGCATGTTGCTCACTTTAGGCATGAGGAAACCCACCACCCGGCGGTGCCGATCGGGGGTGACCAGCAGTTCCAAGGGCCAGGCGATGGAAGCGTGCCCCTGCTCCAGCATGGGATCCTTGGGGGGATTAGCCACCATGACGCGCAATTTGCTGGCCCGTTCAGGGCTTGGCTTGTGGTAAATCTTGGCCACCAAACCGGATTCCTGGGACAAGTTGAAGATCCGGGCCTCCCCTCCCTGCGCCAGCATGGCACTTTCCGGCAGCGAGATGACCTTGCAAAGATTTTGGCGCAGGACTCTCACCTTGAATCCCCGATGGCCGCCACCACCAAGGTCAGGTCATCGTCCGTGCGGTCCCCTACCCTGGGCGATTTTAGGAATGCCTCCAATTGCCCACGGGCCTGGGCGACATCTCCCGCCTCGGCCAATCTCAGCAGGGGCGCAAAAAACGGAGCGTGCGGCTCCCCCCCCGGCATCTTCAAGGCCAGCATTTGCAGGCCGTCCGAGAAGAGGGCCAGATGGGTGATCGGGCCTTTGCGGCAACTCACCTGGACCTGGTTGAGCGCCGCTGGAGAAACCAGAAACTGCGTCTCGTTCAAGTATTCGCCGGCCGCGGGCCGGGTGAGCGCCTCCAAACCGCCATATGGGGTCTGGATGATGATGGCCCCATCGCCTATTTGCCCGGCCACCACCAGGTGGGGGGAAGCCAGAACCACCAGCAAAGTGGCAGCCAGTTCACGGGGATGGACCTGGCGCAAGACCGCCTCGGAAAGGACCGCTTCCTGCGCGGCCTGGAAGGCGGCTTGGAGATGGTCACGGAACAATTCCTCGGTGCCGGTCAGCACCACCGCCAGGCGCTCGGCCAGAATCCGCACGGCCGTTGAGGCTGCCAGTTCCGCCCCCAATTCCGCCAGGCTGGCGCTGCCCGCCCCATCCGCTACAGCGGCCACCAGCAAGCCTTCCGGTCCGGCGGTCCACCAGTGGGCATCCTGGCAGGGCTGGCCCGTTTTTTCATGCCGCCGCCCCTGGACGGAGGCGGAAATGACCCGCCAGGTTTTCCGGAGCGCAAGTTCGGTGGATGTGTGCATATCCTGGAGCAATCCCCGGCAGTGGCTCACACCGAAGTCCATCCCGGCGGCGGCAGGGCGATTTGCTCGTTGGTGCGGGAATGCGAGACCGCCTCCATGCTCTTGGACAACCACACAAACATTTCCACAAAATTCAACCCCGCCAGCTTGACCGGCGTGCGCACGACAATCTCCCCCAGCGTGGCCAGGTTGGCGTTTTCCACTCCCACGGCGAAAAAGGCGACGCGTTTGTTCGATTCATCCGTTTTCAAGCGCTGCGAGGCTTGCTGGATGATATGTTCGGGCTCGCCTTGGGGCTCGCCATCGGTGATCAGGAAAATCCAAGGCCGGTAATAGGCCACGCCATTTTGCCGGTAGGTGGCTTTCCGCGCCTGCACCAGATCCAGCGCTTTGATGATGGCGGTGCCCATGTGGGTTTGCCCCTGGGCGGTCAGCGTGGGCGGCTGGAATTGGTCAGCGGTCACAAAATCCTGGACCACTTTCACCTCGTTATCGAAGGTCACAATCGCCACTTCCACCCGCCGGGAGGCCAGCGGGTCTTTGTTCAAATCCTGTTTGAAGCTGGCCAATCCCGTGTTCAGGGCCGAGATGGCCTCCCCTTGCATGGAACCGGAAGTGTCCAGCAGCAGCACGCAGGCGCAACGGGGCTCGGGATTTTCCGCGAATTCCACCGTGTCTTCCAAGGATACTGGATTGGTCATAGCATTCATCCCTACATGAGTTTTACCGTCCATTGCCGCTAATCTTGCTTAAAGCTCCTATCAGATATGCCCAAAACAAGCAATAGCGGCTTCTGGTCCTGCATGGGGAACAGGGAAACCTTCCGTCGAGCGTGAAGGGGAGGCAGTTTTTCGATGCCAAGCCTACAGCCAATAAAGCGCGCTTTGGCGCGTTCAGCGAAGTATTGCCTGGGGCCGCCCTCTTTCTTATGGTGTCAGGATGGACCAGGAACAGGAATTGACCAGCAACCCCTCCCCCAGCCCATCCGGATTGGCGGACCCGCTTTGTCGCCCATGACCTTCCAGTTTGCCAATCCTCTTTTTGTCTCCTTATTGCCGCTGGCCGGGTTGCCGATCCTGTTCCACCTGTTTTTCCGGATGAAAAAACGGCCCCAACCGTTTCCCACGCTGATGTTTTTCCACCGGTTGGATCCCCAGTTAAACGCCCGGCGCCGCCTCCGGGAATACCTGGTCCTTTTGCTGCGCTGCCTGCTCATTTTATTTTTGGTGCTGATGCTGGCGCACCCCAAATGGCTGGGAATAGGCCGCCAGGATTCTCTGGCGGTGGTGGTAGTGCTGGATAATTCAGGATCGATGAGCGGTCCCGGAATCAATGGTCCCGCCAAATCGCGGGAGGCCATCAAGGTTGCGCTGGAAATCCTTGGGCAATTGCGCCCCGGTGACCACGCCGGCTTGGTGTTGTTGGTGGAGGATCCGCTTTCACCTATCCCGGATGGTTTGACCACTGATCCAGCCGTTTTGAAAAAGGCCTTGCCTGGGGTGCGGGAAACGGAAGCCTCAGGAAGCGTGGTGCGGGCCGTCGAACGAGCCATTTCGCTGGCTGAATCCAGCCCTGCCGCCCACGGGGTTATCCACATTATTTCCGATCTGCAGGAGGAGAAATGGAACTCCAATCCGATCGCTTCAACGGCAACCAAAGCGGAAATCCTGGTCCACAAAATCGGCTCCCCAACGGCCGCCAAAGCGAATGTGTCCATCCGCTCCATCCGCCTCTCCGATAAAACCGTACGCTCCGGGCACCGCATCCCCTGCCAAATCGACCTCGCGAGCGATTTTCCTGGCGAAGCACCCATCCGGTTGTGCTGGACCGACGATTCCGGCAACAAAAACACGCGGGAATTGCTGGTCCCGGGGAGTTCCGGCAAAACGGCCACCATCCTGCTCGAGCCACAGAATCCGGGCTTGCGCTGGGTTTGGTTTTGGATTGAAGGCGACGAGTTCACCGCAGACAACCGGGCGGGGATCGCCTTTTCCTGCACGGAGAAAACCGTGGTGTTTTTCACCGGCCCCAAAAATGATTTTGGCCTGCTTCCGGTGGCCATTTCACCCACTAGCGACGGCCGCCTCTCCGGTTTGATACCCAAGTTTGGATCCCTTCTGGAACTGCCAGCCATGCTTTCAGGTTCCAATGTGTTCCCGGTACTGACTTGGGATCTGTTGGCGCAGGCAAGTAAAACTCCCGCCCTCGGGCAGGCTTTAAAAAACTTCCTCGAGGCGGGGGGCCACGGATTGGTAGTGCCCGGCTTGAATGGAAGCCGCGGGTCCTGGGCTTTGCCTGGCTGGCTGGGCACCGTTCCCGAATCTTTTCATCAGGAGGAAAAAGGCCTGCCACTAAGCATCGCCTCACCCAGTGCCGGCTTGTTCAATGATTTGCGGGAGGCGGATGGCGGAATCGGCCTGCGGAACATTAAAGTCTTTAACAGCCATTTTTTGCGCATCCAAACCAATGATCTGCCGCTGCTGCGCGTCTCAGATGACGGAATATTGCTGGCCGAATGCCCGGTGGGACAAGGGTCGCTGCTGGTGAGCGGCCTGGCCTTTGACCCGGCTTGGAGCAATTTACCGCTAAAACCCGCCTTCCTGGCCTTGGCGCAAGGCCTGGTTTCTGCGCCCCCTGGATCGGCCCAACACCTCGCCAGTTCGGTGGCCGGGGAACCCATGCGCGAGGCCGGTTCCGGCCAGGTTCACATCCAGACGCTGGCCGGCAGTTCCATGGACTGGCAGGGCCGTTTGCTCATGGGCTTGCCACGATCCGGGATTTACCGGCTGGTAAGTGGCACGAACCTCATTTTTGCCGCCGTGCAAGCTTCCGAGAAAGAGGGCCGCCGTAAATTTATCAGTGGTGATCGTCTGCCTGCCCTGGGTTCCCTGGCCTGCTCCGTGCATCCCTATTCCGGCTCCATCCCACCGATTGCCAGCGGCGGAGCTCCGTCCGTTAAATCTCTGGATCTCGCCCTGCCACTGCTGGCGATGGCCTGGCTCGCCTGGATGCTTGAATCCTGGCTGGCAAATCGTCCTCCGCTTAAACCCAAACCGGTCCAAGCTCCGCAGCAGGCATTGGTTTCAAACGCATCGTGGACTCGACCCTGACATCCTTACTGGCCGTCGTGCAATGGCGTCCACGCCTGGAACCCGCCTGGTGCGGACTGCTCCTGGCGGGCACTGGCGCTTGGATGTGGTGGAACCTGGGGCGTTTGAAACGGCGCTTCCCAGCCGGCAAGGCGCGCCTTTTGATGATCCCCCGAGCCCTGCTTTCCCTGCTCCTGGCAGTGGCTCTTTTCAACCCGGTAACGGCCCTGGAAAAAACTGAAAAAATGACCGGGAAACTGCTGGTCTTGACGGATGTTTCATCGTCCATGGAGGTGGCTGACGATGGCCAAAGAAACCGCCTGGAGCGGGCTCGGAACATCGTGCGGGACTGGAAAAATTCGCTCTCCCCGAATATCACCCTGGACGAGTGGGAGTTCGACACCACCGTCGCCAAACCAGGTTTCAAAACTGCCCCCAGCCCGCTCCGCGAAACCGACCTCGCGGGATGCCTTTTATCCCAGGCCAGCCGGGCAGATATTGCTTCCTATTTGGGCGTTGTCATGCTGACCGACGGCGGCGACGAACCGGTCGAATGCGCCGCCTTGCCGCCGGTCCCGCTATCGATCGTGGGGATGGGGACCGATCCCTCCCGCTGGAATGACCTGGCGGTGGCCAGCCTCCAAGCCCCCGCCACGGCGGAACTGAATGTCGATTTTGAGATGAAAGCCAACCTCGTTTCCCACGCGGGTGGCGGGGGCGGTTATGCCGGTTCCCGGCCGGGAGTCCAGGCAATCCTGGAACTGGAAACCACCAATGGCTGGGCCCCCATCGCCAGCCAGAAAGTGGACTTGATGCAACCGGTTGCCCAGGTGGTTTTCCCGGTTCCTGCCAAGGCCGCCGGGATTTATCGATACCGCCTTACGGTGCCCCCTGTGCCCGGCGAGCTATCCCCCTTGAATAATACCCGTTTCGCCACCGTGGAAGTGCGTAAAAAAGCCTTAAACGTCCTCTATTTCGCGCTGGAACTGGGCCAGGAATTCAAAATGCTGCGCAATGAAATCGGGCGCGATCCAGGCCTGGCCTTTACCGCGATGTTTCGGGCTTTCGGTGACAAATTCACCATTCAAGGCAGCCGTTCCCCGGGTGATGAAGGCTTGGCTGCGGGGTTGCCGTCCAAAAAGGTGTTGGCCTTATTCGATGCGGTGATCCTCGGTTCGTTTCCTGCCTCCGACTGCTCCGCCAGCCAGATGCGGGAATTGGTGCAATATGTGGATGAGGGGGGAGTCCTGGTCTTCCTGGGAGGCGATAAGTCCTTTGGCCGCGGCGGCTACGCCACCACACCGCTGGCCACCTTGTTTCCCTGGTATATTACCGCCTCCGAAGGCGAACTGCGCCTGGGGAATTTTCCGTTGCAGGTGCCTCCCGCCGCCCTGGGCCATCCCATCCTGGCCTCGGTTGAGGACTTGATTACCCAGGGCAGTGCGATGCTGGAAAGCGTGAACCTGGTGCAGGAATTGAAACCGGGGGCCTTGGCCCTGATTAATGCCCGGCTTCCGGATCGGCAACTGGCGGCAGTGGCGGTTCAGCCATACGGCAAAGGCAAGGTTCTCGGGGTGGCCAGCAATACGTTTTGGAAGTGGGCCACCCAGTCGGAGGCTCTGCGTTTGGCGTACGGTCTTTTCTGGCGCCAGGCCCTGCGGATCCTCACCGGCAAAGAGGAAGGCGGCCAGAATATCCGGGTCCAGTGGGACCGCGAATTTTATCGCCCGGGCGAGCAGGCGGTCGGAACGATCAGCCTGCTGCGTCCCCTGAGTCCTTCCAGCCTGCGTTTTTCCGCCTTTCTTGATGCGCGCGAACGCACCAACGCCCAGCCAGTCGCCGTGGAGCCCATACCGGGCCAAACCAATGTCTTCGCCGTGAAGCTGCTTTTCCACGAGCGCGGCGAGCGGAAGTTCCGCCTGACAGTCTATGAAAACGACCGCGTGGTGGAGACTTGCGAAAAAATGTTCAGGATTGCACCCCGTGCCTCGGAAGGCAGCCGCTTGGAACTGGACGCAGAATTCCTTAAAAAATTGGCCCGCCAGGGCAGAGGTGAATACCTGCCGGAAGCCGAGGCTGGCCAGTTCGTGCGTCGTTATGCCAACAACCTGACCCGCAAGCGGTTGGTGGTCGAATCCGCCCTGATCGAAGCCGGACCAGCCTATCTCTTGCTGATCCTGGTGGTGCTGGGGATGGAATGGGCTTTGCGCCGGCGGATGAATTTGATATAGCATCAGTCTCAATATGCGTGGGATGACTCATCGCCGGCTTTGGAACTGGTTTCTGGCTTGTGCCTGGGGATCAGCCGTCTGCCTGCCAGCGGTCTTGGGCGGTTCCCGCGAGGGTGAAGTCCTTTTTTCGGACGGCTCCGCGCTGACTGGGGCCATTTCCCTGGCGCCGGGTGGGGAATTGAAAATCCAGGCGCAAAACCAGCTGCGCGTGCTGCCTTTCGAGCAGGTCCGGGAAATCCGCCTGGTTTCCGAACACGAGGAACTGGCACAGAAATGGCGTTTCGTGGAAGCGGGCCAGGCCGCCAAGCAGAGGGAGGGAAAGCCCTACCCGTTGCGTAATCTTCAAGCCGTGATCCTGCTTGCCGATGGATCCTCCTCCACCGGCCATTTGCACACCACGGCGCTCCAGGTAGAAACCGGCGATAAAACACAAAAAATCATCCTCTATTCCAAGCAACGCGGGCGCGAAGGGGAAACCTTGGCCGCCCTGGTTTACCCGGCGCGCATCACTTTTGCTGATGCCCCTCCAGCAAGCTCGGGGACGATACGTCTGAAAATCAGCCTGGCGGAGGCAGCCACACCATCTGAAGTGGCGGTCCTGGTACGCGGCAGCCTGGACCGATTCCATAGCATGAAACCGGCCGCCCCTGGGGAATTCGAAATGCCCAACACTTTGGGTCAGGAATTTTTCCTGGCCGCCAAATGCGGCGCCCAAATCGCGGTTGGCTGGCCCCGGGATCCCGCCGCCAATCTGGCCGCCCTGGTGAACAAGTCGCTGCCGCTCGCGGAGGATTTCTTCGACCAACGCCAATTGCTGGGTGTCTGGGAAGAGGCCCCCCAGGCGCAGGTTTACTCCTTGGTGCTCCTGATCCGCCAGGGGAAAACCACTCTGGCCGAAACGCGGAGCCAACCCTGGCGGCTGGCCGTGTTCCGGTGGAAGCGCCAGGACGACCGCTTGCTTTTGGCGGGCCAAAATTACCTTTTCCGGGGTATCCTGGCGAAAAATGAAAAACCACCGGTCATTGCCTTGTCGGAGTCACTTTGGAAAATCCGGCGCCAGGACGGCGCCAGGGTGGCTGGCCCCCCGGTTCCTTGACGCGCTGATTTGGATTACCCGGCAGCCACATGCCTCAAGAACCACAACTCAGGGAACTGGTCCAGGAAGCAGGGGCCCAAATCAGGTGGTCGAACCTGCTCCTCGGCTTCTGCGGCTGGTTCACCGTTTGCCTGGGACTCTGGCTGGTCTTGTTCGTGCTGGATGGGTGGCTGAATCTGCCTGCGGGTTTGCGGCTGCCGCTGGCGCTAGGTGGAGGCTTGCTGACCCTTGGGGGAATTCTCAAACGGGTCATATTACCGGCCATCATCCCCCCCTCTTTGGAACGGACCGCCATCCAACTCGAAGACCAATACCACATTCCCGATAACCTGCTGATCAATGCCATTCAATTCCAAACCCAAAGCTTGAAATCCGGGGAGCAGGTTTTCGCCAACCGCACTCTGGATTCAGCCCACTCCTTGACCGGGCGCGTCCGTTTGCCGGACTTGTGGAACTGGAGCCAGCTGAAAATATGGTTGCCGGCCACCGCCGCCATCCTGGTGCTTTGGCTGTTGTACATTCTGCTCTTCCCCCGCCAATTCACCACCGCCTCGGCGCGGTATATCAAGCCGCTGGCAGATGTCCCCCCTGCCACCTCCGTCATCCTCAAATTAACTCCAGGGGGCGATATCACCCTGCCGGAAGGCGAAAACCTGCAAGTGTTTTTGGAAATTGCCGGTCCGGGCGCCCGCTCCCTCCGCCAAAATCCCGTATTGGTTTGGGAGGAAAAGGCCGCCTTCATTCCGCCTCTAATGTCCAGCGGCGAGCATGTCCCCATGCCGAATTCCGAGGGCGCCACCCAAACCTTCGCCCATACTTTCGCCCGCATCCAAACCCCCTTCGCCTTCCGGGTTTTCGCCGGGGGCAATTATACCCGCAGCATCCAGGTAAAAATCCGCCCCGTGCCGCGCGTTCGGGAATCTTCTTTCCGGCTGATTCCACCCGCCTACACCGGCCTCAAGCCGCAAAACCTGCCGGGCCCCCCTGCGGCAGTCGCGGGCCTCCCTGGTTCCGGACTGGAGGTTCGATTCGCCACCGATATTTCCATCCCGGGCGCCCTGTGGTCCATGCCCGGAAGCAGCATCCCCTTCGCCAGGGAGAATACCCAATGGCGGGCGGCTTTGGTTCTGAGCAATGCGGGCCTCTATCAGGTTGTTTCCGCCGGATCCGCCACGGAAAAACCGGTGGCCATAGCCCAGGGGGAAATCCGGCTGCTCAACGACCATCCACCAGAGATTGAGCTGGTCACCGACGACCGCAACCGGTTGGTTCATTACGGCGAGAAACTTAAATTCGAACTGCTGGCGCGCGATGATTACGGCGTGCAAGCCATCGAGGTGGCCATCACCCCCGCCGACCAGGAATCATCCGGAGTGCTGGTGAAACGCTGGACCTATCTGGGCCCCCCGGGGAATCCCGGGCCATTCAAGGAAACTTTCCTCCTAGAAGTTGATCCCCGCTCCTTCCTGGCTGGAAAAACCTACCTACTGGAAGCCTTGGCCAGCGATTTCCGTCCCGGGGCCACCGCCGCCAAATCGCGCCCGGTTTTATTGCGTGTCCAATCGCCTGAAGATCAGTCTTTGCCCGAGGAAGATCCCCTGGCGGCGGGTTTCGCCGGTTTGAAGAAAACTGCTGAAGCCCAGGAAAAAGCCAACCGCCTCACCACCAACTTGAAAACCTACCTGGCGGAAGTTTTGCAAAAAAACCAAATGGCGCAGCAGACCGCCGAAATGCGCATCCAGCAGCAAACGGCTTCCTACGCCGGCCACCAGGCCATCGCCGCCTTCAAAAAGCATACCGAAGGAAAACCTTATCTGGACGCGTTGGTCCCGCTCATCAACCGGGATATGGGCAAAATCTTGGAATTAATTCCGCTGGTTGAAGGCCGAAGTGAAAAGGAAATTCACGGCCAATTAATGCCCCTTGAGGGCCGGCAATCGCAAGTGCTGGCCGCCTTGTTGAACCTCCTCGGCCGCCTGGCCAGTGAACATCAAAAACCGCCGGGCGCCCCCGAAACCGGACCTGAAACCGCCTCGCCACCCATCGCTGCGGCCGCCGAAAAAGCCCGTGAACTCATGAATCAGTTGAAAGATTTCCTGCTCAAAGAGGAAAAAATCCTCGAGCGCAGCCGGACTTTGCTGGACCGCAGCCCGCAAGATCTCACCACGGCCGAGGAGGAACTGCTGGGTGAATTGGCCAAGGAGGAGGCCCAGTGGGCGAAATATTTTGAGGAAAAACTGAGCGATTTCAGCAAACTGCCTCAGCAGGACTTTGGTGATTCATCGCTGGCGCGGGAACTGAATTCCGTTTTCCAAGACCTCCAACTGGCGGAAAAAGCGCTGGAGGCTAAAAAAGTTGAACTGGCCGTCCCCCATGAGCAATCCGGTTTGGAAAACGCCCGGGAACTGATGAACAACCTTGAGCGCTGGTTGCCTGACACCCCCGACCGTGTCAAATGGACCATGGAAGATCCTTTGTCGCCAGCCGATGTCGCCCTGGCCGAGTTACCGGTGGAGTTGGAGGACATTGTCGGCGACCTGATCGACAAGGAATCAGAAATGACGCAGGACGTCGAGGACGCCACCAGTTCGTGGATGGATTCTCCAGATAAAGGCGCTGGCTGGGACGCCATGGATGGCCCCATTTCCAGCATGAGCGCCAAAGGGGTTACGGGCAATTTGCTGCCCAATCAGCAGGAAGTCGGCGGCCGCTCGGGTGAGGGCCGCAACGGCCGCAGCCATGGCCAGATGGTGGCTGATAACGCCGAGGGCAAGGGGGGCCGTGAAACACCCACCCGCCTGACTCCCAGCCCCTTTGAACCCGGCAGCGTCAAAGACTCCGCCAAACAAGATTCAGGTGGCGCCACCGGCGGCGGGAAATTGTCGGGGGCTGGGGAGGAAGGCCTGCGCGGCCCGTCTTCCTCGGCGGCCAGTCAAAAGCTGCCCCGGCTCGGAGAACGCCAGGCCAAAATCCGGCAGGAGGCCGAAGCCCTGGCATTGAAACTGCGCCGCTACCATGTACCCACCGGCGATCTGGAGGTCTCCGTCAACTCGATGTATCGGTTGGAGCAGGCGGCCCGCAAAAATGACGGGCTGACTGTCCGCCGCGCTTTCAGCCGGGCCATGGACGCGCTAGGCGAAGCCCAGAATGTGGTCCACACCGAGGCCGGATTGAAACGGGAACAAAACCACCTGCCTGCCGCCCAGCGGAATGAAATCCGCCTGGGAGTGCAGGATGGGATTCCGCGCGGATACGAAGAAATCACCAGCGAATATTTCCGCGCCTTGGCGGAAGGCCGGAAATGAGCCATGGTTGCGCCCCCTTTTCCAAAACCCAGCCAGGTAATCGGGCATAAAACCGAAAGGATTATGCACCGCTCAAAACACCAAAACATTAAAAATTACCCATGAACCATCGGCCCAAGTTCAAGCGGTTGCCGACCCTTGCCGGCCTGCTGCTGGCGCTCAGTTTGCAGCCCATCTTTTCGCCCGCCTGGGCGGCGGAAAAAATCGACGAACCGAACTTATGCCCGGGGGGGGACTTTGAGGCGGCCGATCCCAAGGATGCCACCCGCCCCGCTGGCTGGGACAAACCCGATGGCCTGGGGGTGCAATGGATTGCCGCCCCTGCCGGTGCCAATCTCCAGGCGCATGGGAAAGCCATACGCATGGACACCTCCATTTCCGAACAGAGGATGGTTGCCCAATGGCGGAAAACCGGGCTCACCCAATGGCTGATCCCCAAGCCCGGCGCCAACGCGATCGCGGAAACGTATGGCTTGTCCTTTTACTCGGCCTCCCTGCCGGTCAAGCCCGGCCAGGCCTACCGGATCACCTTCGATTTCAAAGGCCAAAGCGGCGGAGCCAAGGTCTGGGTGCGGGGCTGGGGCCATTTCAACGGCGAGAAAAGGCGGCGCTACGAAAAACTGGTCAATTGCTACAGCAAAGACCAGCAATGGGTCACTATTTCCCAAACCTTCAATCCCACCCGCAACCGTCCGGAGGTCACGGAGATGAAAGTGATGCTTTATGCCTACAACCCACCGGGCATTTACTGGTTCGACAACGTCAAAATCGAGCCGGTAGCTGAATCCCCTGCCCCATCGGCGGCCGGGAAAACGGCCCCATAGGCGGTCATCCCGTCAACTGGCGAAGGCGCCGGAATCATGGGAATCCCCCACCGACTGGTTCGGCAGCATTTGCGATCCCGACATTTTCATCCAACCATGCAGGCCGAATAAAACCAGCGCCGTGAGCAAATACCCGGCGGCGAAATGTGGGGCCGCCAGCCACCCAAATTTATTTTGCACCCCGGCGGCGGTCAGATCATAGGCATGGATCAAGCCCACGGCTGAAAAAACCGCAGCGGCCAGGGCCCAGGCTCCGGCCTTGGCGAATTGCCGGTCGCTGATGAAAGCCAGGATGGCAGAAAAAATCATGGCCGTTAAAATAAAACCCTGATTCAAAGCGATGACCCCGTGGATAAACAGGTCCGCGCCGAATTTGGGCGCCGCGTCATGCAGATTTCCGCCCGCCACCCGCAACGCGGTTTCCAGGAGGAACAGGGCCCAGGCCGCCAGCGAAGGGATGAATCCCATGGCCACGGCCAGGGCATGTTTTTTGGGAGTTTCCTGGAAGGCTTGCGCGGAGATGATCAAGCCGATCCACAATAATATTCCCAAGGTGGCTTCCAGCGGCACAAACTTCCGGACCAGGGTGATTCCACCAACCAGGCACAGGCCGGTGATGACCACCCCATTGATGATGGAATATCCCGACCGGGCACCCATGGCTTTCCAGCCGGGATGGCCGATGTAAATGGTGGTTGGGAAAGCGCTGCCAAAGCAGGCGGCGCACAAGGTTCCCACCCCGTTGGCCAGCAGGGAGGGACGGGTCTCAAACCGGTCCCCGGCCGCCTCGGCGCTTTCCAGGTTTTGCAGCGAACCAATAACATTGAACAACCCCATCGGAAAAATGACCGCCATATATTTCCAGCCGACGGGTGAGGTGAAAAAGGACCACAATTCACCCACTGCGGGAGTGAAAAAATGAAACCCGAAATGGTATGGATCTGCCAGCGGCTTGAAGTAGGCGAAGCCCATGGCCCGCAAGCCCCAGGCAATGCCGGTGCCCACCAGCACCGCCAGAAAGCCGCCTGGCAAACCGAACGGCAGTTTCAAACCGGAGGCGTAATTGATCAGGATCAACATCATGGGCAGCAACGCGATGAGCGGGCTGTCGAAGATTTGGAACACGAAACCCATGGCGATAAAGGTGATGGCGATGCCTGCCAGGGCGGACAACAAGGCGGCCCGGGGGGTGTTCCGGCGCAGCCAATCCCCCGCAAACGCGCCCGCAGTTTCCATGGCGCCACTGATGAAACAGGCAAACAGGCCCGCCTTCCAGGCCAGATCCGGATTCTTGGTCTCCTGGTAAACCGGCCCCATGATGAAAAAGATAAAAGCGACGACGCTGGGGGTATTGATGCCAAACGGCAAGGCGGTGACATCCTGCCGCCCGGTTTTCCGCGCCAACTGCATGGCCTGCCAGGCATAGAAAAGATTGCCCAGCAGGATGGATAAGGCTGCTCCGGGCAGGATCCGCTCCGTAATAAGTTCCGGGGGGAATCCGCAAATCGCCTGGCCTAAAACCGCGATCAGCATCAGCTGCAGCAGGTTATCGACAAACAGGCCGAAAAAACCGTCGAGATCCCCGCGCACGAACCAGCGTGTTTTCATCGGCTGTTTCTAATGAAGGTGGTTTTCAAGAGCCAGCAAAAAGCGCCAACTGACACCACGGTTTATTTATTGAATTCGTCAGGTTCCACGCAGGTGGAGCATCCAGCCAGCGTGAATGCGCATTTAATGGCGTTGGTTTTGCCGAGGATTTTCATTTAGGCCATTTTTTGATCGTGGTTGCAACAAATTGGCAGGTTTTTAAGGCTTTGTCCCAGTAATTCCAAAAACACCCTGGAATCAAGGCTGTTTAAAAGGAAGAATGACGAAGAGGATGGTGGAGCCGAGGGGATTCGAACCCCTGACCCCCACAATGCCATTGTGGTGCTCTACCAACTGAGCTACGACCCCATCCAAAAGCGAGAGGAATCTAAAAGTTTGTGGGCGATTGTCAAAACATTTTCAAATTTTTCTGGGCCGCCATTTTTGTTGGGGAACCGGCCCCCCTTAAGCATTTCGCCTGGAGTGCCAGATCCCCTGCTCCATTTTCGCCACTCCTCCGATTGTGGGATTGATACCGGCCTTGAATGGGGATTACTATGTTGGAGCGTTCCATGAACTCCAGAGATCATATTAAATTGAACACCAATCCGGGCGGCACCCGGATCATTTTACTCCTGGTTGGCTGGTCGCTAACCCTTTCCTCGCCCGCCGCCGTGGATTGGCGGTCCTATGAGTCCAAGGCGGCCGCCTGGTTTGAATCCACTGAGGCAATTCGAATCGCAAATAATATTCTGTCCTGGCAGTCGGAAGCCGGAGGCTGGCCCAAGAATGTCTCGACGATTGATCAACCTTTCAGCGGCAAGCGGGAGGATTTAAGGGGCACTTTTGATAATGGGGCCACCACGGGGGAACTCAAATACCTGGCGCAGGCCATCGGCGCCTCCAAAGATGAACGTTTTCGCGTGGCTTTCAAAAAAGGATTGGAGCACATCCTCCAAGCTCAATATCCGTCCGGCGGCTGGCCGCAGTTTCATCCACCCGGAAACCAATACCATCGCCGAATCACCTTCAATGATGACGCCATGGTTCGCCTTATGGAATTCCTGAGGGAGGTGGCTTATTCGGAAAAATACCGGTTTTTATCGGCGGAGGACCGCCAGCGGGCCGCCCAAGCTTTTGATAGAGGCCTCGAATGCATCCTCAAGTGCCAGGTCATGGTCAATGGCAGGCCAACCGCCTGGTGTGCGCAGCACGACGAAGTGAATTACCAACCGCGCCCAGGCCGCACCTATGAACTGGCCTCCTTGAGCGGTGCTGAAAGCGCACGCATCCTGCGTTTTTTAATGAGCGTGGAAGCTTCAAAACCGGAAATCCGCCGGGCCGTTGAAGCCGGCGTGGCTTGGTTTCATTCGGCCCGGTTGACCGGTATCCGGCAAACGGTCGTTGCTGGCGATAAACGCATGGTGTCCGACCCATCCGCTCCACCACTTTGGGCCAGGTTTTATGAAATCGAAAGCAACCGGCCCATTTTTTCAGGTCGTGATGGCGTAAAAAAATACACCCTGGCCGAAATCGAAGCAGAGCGGCGGAATGGCTACGCATGGTATGGTTCCTGGGGTGATCTTGTTTTCAAGGAATATGAGCGTTGGAGGGCAAGATCCCAGGTTCAAAATCCTCCCGAAGAAAAATAACCATCCAGCGACCGGAGGCGGAATTGCCACGAAAAGCCGATTGTTCGGCCAGCGACTGGTTGTTGGATGCCGCTCCCGTGCCTGACCAACTTTTTTCAGCGCTCCGGTTGGTTGGCTGCGGCCGACCAACCTCCCCCGGTTTCCGGATATGGCCATCGCGGAGTCTGATGAATTAATCAAACCATCCCAACCGGCGCTGTGATTTATCTTGGACAATTTATGTCTGCCGCTGCCCAAATACTGGACTGTTATTTAGTCCATACCCCCTGACCTGTGCACCCAGTGGAAATTAGCTGAACCGCTTTTGACTAAAGCCATCCTTTTCGTAACCTTTTGCGGAACAGTCGCCCGGCAAATCCTTCTCCAATTTCCCATTTCATCGAGATTTGCCCGGCAAGGCGGTTTGTCAGGCACACAACTTGCGTGTAGGTTAATGGCGAATAAACGGGTACCATTGTGGTCCTGGTATTTTTAATCAGCGAAAGTGACCTAATGAAAGCAGCCATCATTATTGCGGCATCCCTGGCGGCGGCCATCTCAGCCAAAGCCCAGTATATCTGGTTTGATCAAAATACGGATACCATCCAAGTGCCCGGACAGGTCGAATTCGGCACCGCTTGCACCATGGAAGCCATTTTTTACCTGCCCAGCTCGCACCAACAGCCGGGCTTTTTACTGGATGAGTGGGCGGCCAACGCCGAGGACAAATTCCTCTACGTGTCAGACAGCTTCGTGAGCGCCAACACTTCATCCAATCAGGTGGGACGGTTGTCCGCCGCCACCCCGCTGGCCCTGGATACCTGGCAGCACATTGCCTACGTCAGCGATGGCAGCGAGGAGCGCCTTTACCTGGACGGAATTCTCGTCGATTCCCGGCCGCGAACCCAGCCGATAAGCAATGGCGGCGGCCTCCTGTATATTGGCAAGCCCGACCGCCGCGATTCATCAGTCAACGGCTTTGTCGGTTTCCTCGATGCTATTCGCCTTTCAAAAAACGCCCGGTATAGAGGCGATACTTTCACACCACCCAAGGGCGATTTTTCCAGCGATGCCAGCACCGTTCTGCTATATAATTTTTCCGAGGCACCCGGCAGCCTGATCGTCAAGGATAGCAGCCCGCTGGGGCGGGATGGCCTTTTGGGAACTGGTTTTGCGGGTGCCACCTCCCCCAAGCTGGTATCGGTCATTCCCAATCTAGCGCCCATTGGCCTTGAAATACGCAATACCGCTGGCGCCTTGGTTCTGGAATTCAACGCCTTGTTTGGTATGAAATACCAGATCCAAGCCTCCGTGGATCTCGCTGCATGGGCGGATTACGGCACCGTGATGATCGGTGCTGGCACCACGCTTCAGAAAAGGCTTTCCCTTGAGCCTGATGTCCGCAAATTCTTTCGCGTGCTCATCAGCAAATGATCAGGTGGGCCTGGTGGCTGGCCTTTAAGGAGCCGGAAAAAATAACCGTAGCAACCTCGCTGGTTCTTCTGGCCAAGGACTTCGTTACTCATTCGTTACCGACCGCCTGGATCGGCGCCTCATTCGTGCCTGGCGCCTGGCCAAAATCCCGGCGCGAAATTGCCTCCTTTATTTGTATCTGACGCCTAACCCAAAAGAGTGCTCATAGGGCTTGATACCAAGGTGGCGCTCCGGCAGGGTATTCACCATGCCGCAATCGAGGTAAGGAAGGGCCATCGTCAGCGAACTGGCTGATTATCAGCAGGTTCTGCTTACCGTTTGGCATGGGTGTCATCAGCCGTTCCGCCAAGACAAAGAGAGCGGGCGATTTGCGGAAAAGCATCATGAGGACGAACCTTGAAGCGCTTATTGGGATACTGGTCATCGGTGCAGCCATCGGAAATAGTTCCGACCTCGCGGCCGAGGAAATATCAGAGTCTTTTCGAGTGCTGGTCCAGCAAGCCCGGCAGCTCGAACGAAACCACGCGGCAGCGGACCGGAATCCGCTGACCACCGCCAATATCCGCTGCGAAGAATGGCACGCCATCGGCCCTTTCAAAGACGCCGAATACGGAGTATTTGCCCGTGAGTTTGGGACTGAATTCCCAGTCGAGAAGGACGTGCTGGCGCTAGGCAGCCAACCGGCAGCGCTGGGCAAAGTTTATGGCTCAATGCCAGTGCCTGGCGCTTTGGACAGCCAACGTCACTGGATTTCCCACCCGGATTGGCAGGACGGCTATTACAACCACCTTCCTTCCGGGCCCCCGCCAGCTCGCAATGAGGTTCTTTACCTTTACCGCACCATCCGTTGCGATTCGGCGGTGGAGGCTACCAGCCATTTGGTGACGCTGGACGCAGCCAAAGCCTGGTTGAACGGCCGGTTGATATTGGATGCCCCCATCCGAGGCGGGGCGGGCCAGCGGTTCCTCCAGGCAAAATTCAAAATCCCACTTCAAACGGGCGAAAACCGGCTGTTGATCAAAATCGCCAAGTGCTTCCAAAAAAATGGTTTCTCCTTCGCCATTGAGGGCCTTCACCCCATCCATCCCGCCCTGGCAGGCCAGCCTGCATTTCAAGAATCTGATCCGGGGGCCAACTTGCCCGGATTGAGCCTCTCCATCGCTGAACAATCCACTCCGCCTGCCTGGTATGTCAGGCGGAGCACCTGGTGGGAAACGCTGCTGGCCTCGCGCAAAGCCGCTTCCGAAGCCGGGCATCAGGGTATACTGCCCTATAAAAGCCCGGTTTTGCGGCAAAAAGATGGCCCTCAACATATTCGCATCAAGGTGTCGGGACTGAAGCAGATGGTCCTGGTTTGCACGACCGGTGGAGATAACTATGACTACGACGATTCCATCTGGGCCGATCCCACACTCGTGGCCAAGGATGGCCAATCAATCCGGCTGATGGATCTTCGTGCCGCTGAAACCAAAGTCGGTTACCTGGAGCTGTTTACCAATCGAAACTATACCGGGAAAAAGCTGAAGATTGGGGAACGGGAATTCGACGGCGGCTTTTGGGCACACGCCCCCAGCCGCCTGGTTTACAACCTGGATGGCAAATTTGAATGGTTCGACACTTGGTTTGGCCTGGACGCCTTGGCCACCGTTTCCGGCACCTCTGAATTCATCATCGCCGCCGATTCCGAATCGGCACGTTTGGCCGAAAATGAACCGGCTGGGGAAATCGGTCTCCAGGCGATGCTCCAGCGGGATTTCCCGAATCCCGAACTGCAAAAGGAAATCAGCCGGGAATTATCCTTGGGTATCTGGGATGGGATCCGTCCGGATGGCCAGTTGGGCCTGGTGCGGGAGCGCTATAGATCGGCAATCCTGCGCTCGCTTCGCCTTTCGGTTGATTCAGGAATCTCCTTGCCCTCCGACGAGGCAGGCCTGCGGACCTTGTTTCACCAGGCCGCACAATTCCGTGAATCCCTCGAAAAACTCCACTGCTTCCGCTTCGCCGTGGAACCACTGCCAACGTATGAACCGCCCATCCTTGCCATGCAACGTGCCTTGGATCAGTTGGAACCCTCGCCGGGAGGAGCGGCTTGCCTGGCCAGGCTGGCGCCGGTGCGCAACCAAGCCCAAGCCGCTTTAGCCTGCGATGCCGAGGGCCAACCGGGAGCCAGCGAAGCAGTCATCCAGGCCGCGAAAGCAGTGGATCAGTTCCGCGCCGATTCAATCCAGGCGGCGGGGAAGCTGGTATTCGTCCGCCACCCTTCGTTTGGCCGGATCAACGCCGTGGATCCTTACGATACCCCCGGCGCCAGCCCGGCTGCCATCGCCATCCTCGACCCGGCAACTCCCGGCCGATTGCCGCGCACGATTTACGAGGATCAACACGGTTCCGTGTGGCAGGCCAGCCTTTCCTTCGATGGCCAGACCCTGTTTTTTGCCGCCAAACGCGCCGGGGTGCCCGGCGGCTGGCATATTTACGAAATGGGTGTGGATGGGAAAAACCTGAAACAGATCACAGAGGGCTTAGGCAACGATATTGCGCCGGCGGAACTGCCCAGTGGCCAGATCTTGTTCATCTCCAACCGGGCGGGGAACATGAACGTCTGCCAGGCGAATCGCGCCGGAGCCATCTACGTCTGTGAACGCGATGGCACTCGCGTCCGCCGGGTGAGCGCCAATACATTATCAGATCACACCCCGGCGGTGATGGATGACGGCCGCATTATGTTTACCCGCTGGGATTACGGCGTGGATAAAGGCGTCTTCCAACGCCATGGGATCTGGACCATGAACCCGGATGGCACCCGGCTGCAACTGTTCTTCGGCAACACGATTTTGGATCCCAATGCATTTTGGCAGTGCGTTCCGGTTCCGGGCCGGCCGGAGGTGATCTCCACTTTTGGCGGCCACCACGCCGGACCCTATGGCGTGGTGGGCCTGTTGTGGAACCGGCTGGGCATCGAGGCCCCGCGTGGCGAAGGTTTCCGGTTCCTGACTCCGCAGTATCCCACTTATTTCGACGGAGCTTTCTGGAGCGGGTATATGGATCCGTTCCCCCTCAACGAGCAGGAATTTCTCGTCAGCTTCGGCGGCGAGAACGGCCGGCGGAATCGCCTCTGCCTGTTGGATAGCCGGGGAAACCAAACCACCATTTGGGAGGAAGCCGGCAACCTGGGCTGTTATAATCCGCTGGCGCTGCGCGCCCGGAAACGCCCGCCGGTGATCCCCATGACTTCCACCCCCCGCGAGTTTGAGTATGCCGATCCCGTGGTATCCGGCATCCGTCCGGATGATGCGAGCCAGGGAACCTTTTTCCTCCACGATGTTTACGAAGGGCTCCAGGGGCACGTCCGCCGGGGCGAAATCAAAAACTTGCAGATCATGGAATTGGTGCCCAAAACGCATCCGCACACCGGCGGTTACGCCTGGAACATTTCGCCCACCATCGGCCGGGGGACCTTTTATGTGCGCCGTTTGATTGGTCTCGTTCCGGTCGAGGCAGACGGCTCTGCTTATTTCAATGCGCCCGCCCTGCGCGACATCTCTTTCAATGCCCTGGATGCCGAAGGCCGCGTGCTGCAGAAGATGGGATCCACCACCCAGATCATGCCCGGTGAACGCCAAAGCTGCACTGGCTGCCATGCCTATGAAAAACCTCCCTCAGCGCAGATCGCCCGCGTGCCGGAGGCCGCCCGGCGGGGGCCTTCCAGCCCCAACCGGCCTGACTGGGGCACCAGCGGCATCATCGATTACTGCCTGGTGGTTCAACCGGTTTGGGACCGGCATTGCGTGCGCTGCCACAGCGGCGCGCGGCCAGGAGGCGGCCTGGACCTTTCGGGAGACAAAACCCGCTATTTCAACCTGTCCTACGACATGCTCATTGATCGCGGCTTCGTCCACCACATTCCCCAAAACGGAGCCGACCAGGATCTGACCACCCCCAAAGGCAACGGGAGTTTGGCCAGCAGGCTGGTCCGCGAAAAGTATCTCGAACCGGTTCACCACGAAGTGGCGCTGGGGCCGGAGGAATTCCAGCGGGTTTATACGTGGATCGACGCCAATGTTCCGTATTACCATACTTACCTTTATACCGATGGCGGGGTGAATGGCGCGCGCGACCGCTGGTATGCCAAACCCGGCTGGGCCAGCAACGATGGCCTGGACAAAACCTGGTTCCAAAAGGATTTCGCCCCGGTTTTCATGAAACGCTGTTTCGATTGCCACAAACGGACCATTGAAATCTCCGATGCCTGGCTGGGCCGCACCTTCGTCACCGTCACCAGCAAGGTATGGAGCGATATCACCATCATGGATCAAGGCCTCCAAATCGAGGGCGCGGTCGCCACCTTCGGCCCTGAATACCGCATCAACCTTTCCCATCCCGAATGGAGCCAGATGCTGACCGCTCCGCTGGCCCGCGAAGCCGGTGGGCTGGGCCTCTGCCGAAGCCCATCCGGAACCCCGGTTTTCAAAAACACCGCAGATCCGGATTATCAAAAAATGCTCCAGGCCATCCAGGCCGGCCAGCGTATGTTGAGCGCCAACCCGCGGGTGGACATGCTGCCCCGGCCGGACCCCCAACACCCGGAGGATTACGCCGCCAGCCTGCAGCGGCCGCGGATCCTCCCTTGAAGAAAAACCAGCTTATGAATGCCCAACCAACGGTTCCCAGGCGGATCATCCCTGGCGCTTTCCTCGGCGCCACCACCCTGCTCCTGGGCGGCCTGGCGGCCTGCGCGGCGGATGTAGCCGAGCCAGTCGGAAACGTCGCCTCCTGGATCCGGCAGGCCAGCGGGATCGAGTTGAAATGCGGTGGCCGCCAGGCGGTGCGGATCGACATCCTGACACCCGGCCTGTTCCGCGTGCGGTTTGCGGTGGACGGCGAATTCGCAGAGGGACCTTTGATCAAGGATTGGGGCCTGATTCGCCCCAACGAAAGTTTTCCTCCGGCCCAGTTCCAGGTGAACGATGCGGCGAACCAGCTTCAGCTTGCCACCACCCAGTTGCGCCTGGAACTCACCAAAACTCCCCTGCGGATCGCCGTGTTCGACTGCCAGGGCCACCTGCTGGCGCGCGAGTCGGCCGCCCCGGGAATGAGCGCGGGAGCCGGGGCCCGGATGCAGATGGAACATTCCGCGGAGGAGCATTTTTTCGGGCTGGGGGAAGGCATCGGCACCTTCAATCCAGCCGCCCCATTCCGTTATTTCCGATTCCCCGAATTCAAGAATATTTCCATTCACGGCACCCAGTTGGACCAAAGCGTCATCTCTCTGGACCAGGCCGGCAAGCGGCTCTTTTTCTGCCTGGGGCCTAATTGGGCCGGCCAATGCATGGCCCCGGCCGTGATCCCCTTCTTCATGAGCACCCGCGGCTACGGGATTTACCTGAACGAATTCCGGGACAGTGTTTTCGACCTGGGCTGCACCCGGTCCAACGCCTGGTCCATGTCCATCGGCGGCCCGCCCAACCAAATACCCAACGCCAACCGTCTGGATTACTACTTCATCGGAGGCCCATCGTTCCAAAAAATCCTTGACACTTACACCGACCTTACGGGCCGCACTCCGCTCCTTCCCAAATGGAGCCTCGGCTATCTCCAGATCTGTAATTTCAACCAAAAGCAGGCCGAAGTGTCCGCCATGGCCCGTGATTTCCGCCAGCGCGATTTCCCGTGCGACATGCTCCTCCTGGAACCGGGCTGGATGAAAACCCCCTATCGCATGGATGGCTGGAGTCCGGAACGCTTTCCCGATCCGGCGACACTCATCGCTGACCTGCAAGGCCTCAATTTCCGGCTGGGCTTGTGGCAGTGCGGTCCTGCGGACTGGGTTTTCACCTCTTGGGATTTGCTCAAGCGTCAGGTCAACCAATGGGGCGTGGATATCACCCATCCTGCCGAGGCCGGGAAATACCAGGGTTTCCACCAGCCTTATTACGAACAAGGCATCGCCTTCTTCAAACAGGACGGCTGTGGCCAAAGCGAATGGCAACCGGATGAGTCATACCACAACGGCCTTTCGGGGAAGGAAATGCACAATATCATCCCGACCCTCTACTCCCGCCTCATGGCGGAAGCTTCCCGCCGGTTTACCGGCCGGCGCGGCCTGAACTTCAACCCCATGGTGGGGCCTTCCCAACAGCGCTTCCCAGGCATTTGGCCCAGTGGCGACGGTGGCGGCGGCCATAATATGTTCGTGGGCGAACTGAACCTTGGATTATCCGGACACTCTTATACCACTCATGATTTTACGGATCGTTCCCCCGCGGGGATTCACTGGTCTCTGCTCGGTCCTTGGTGCCCGGGAGCCTTGAGCGAAGTTCCACGCAGCAGCCTTTGCCAATCCTATCTCAAGCTGCGTTACCAATTGATCCCCTACCTCTACAATTCCCACCATCAAGCGCATATCACCGGCCGTCCGTATTTCCGGGCCATGGTCCTGGAATATCAGGACGACCCCGCCACCTACGCGCTGGACCGCCAGTGCCTCCTCGGTGATTGGTTCCTGCTGGCCGCTTACACCAAGGATGTTTACCTGCCCGCTGGCCGCTGGATTGATTACTGGTCGGGCGAGGTCGTGGAAAGCCGTGGCCAATGGCGGCGGGATTGCCGCTGGCCGGATACGGCGGGTGGCCCCCTCTTTGTCAAAGGCGGCGCCATCATCCCCATGGGGCCGGTCACCGCGTTCATCGATCAGGAACCCTTGGAGATTGTCCGCTTGGACGTCTATCCCCATGGCGAATCCCGGTATGAGTTTTATGAGGATGACGGAATCACCTTCGATTATGAAAAAGGGGCCTCGGCCACCACTTTGTTCCGGTGCCGCCAAAGCCAGGAAGCCATCCAGATCACCCTGGGTGCCCGCCAGGGAAGCTATCGTGACATGCCGCAAAACCGCGATTTTCTCCTCAGTGTCCACTGCCCAAGCGAACCCACCGCCGTCCAAATGGGGAAGATTTTGGGTTCAGCGCCGACCCCGGAACCACTGCCCAGGCAGCAGTCAAAAAAGCAACTGTTCGACAATCCCTTGCACCATGGGTGGTATTACGATGCCGCGACCCGCGTGGTTTGGATCAAACCCGCTGCGGGCTGGCATTACACGGCTGACCTGCGGGGCCAGGGAGATCCTGAACAAGACACGGTTCGCTGGATCAAACCCCAGCCTCAGCCAAACCAGCCCACCGATCTTTGGCTCCAATTCCGTTGAGCTTTGGGTCCGAGTTCAAAAAACACCTCTGAACATTCACGCCCAAATATTCACGTATGGTTCGGCCCACAATAGAAGCTTTTCTAGAAGCTAGTATGATAGCAGGAACGTTACCATGCAGAGAGTTCAGG
>CAIMWS010000485.1 GCA_903845125.1 uncultured Verrucomicrobiota bacterium | reverse complement strand
GGGGTGTTGTTTATTTGGGTTGGGGTGGAGTCCAAAAAAGAAGTTTACGAGAAGAATCGGGGCGTCGATTTCCACGCTTTGATCGCCAGCCTGCGCAAACGGGGCATCTGTGTGCTGGTTTCCGCCATTCTTTTCCTGGAACAGCACGATCAGGAAACGATTTGGGAGGATGTGGATTTCGCCACCTCGCTCCAGCCTGATTATCTCCAGTTCATGCAGTTGGGTCCCATTCCTGGCACCTCCCTTTACAAAGATTATGAGAAGAAGGGGCTTTTATTCGATGAGGTTCCTTTTGAAGAGCAGCACGGCCAGGATATGATCTGGTTCCGGCATCCCAATTTTACGCGCGAGGAAACCCGGGACTTTACCAAGCGGGCCTTCCGGAAAGATTTTGAAGTCAATGGCGCCTCGTTCATCCGGGCCATGCGCACCACGCTGTGGGGCTACCAATACGCTCTGAACCACAGCGATCCCCAGATTCGCAGGCGAGCCGCCAGCTTCAAGAATTTGCTTTCCAGCATGCGGCATTTTCTGCTTGCTGCCACCCTGTTCAATCCCAACCCGCGCACCGCCGAGTTGCTTAAGGAAATCAAGCCTGAGTTCCGGAAGCTGTTCGGCCGTTTCGATCCCATCGCTCTGGCGGTCCTTGCTTATGCCTGCAAAGAAAGGATCCGGCTGTGGACGAAGGGTGATACCCGGCAGCCCACTCAGTTATACATCGAACCGACTGCCAAAGCGGCTGGCGATGTCATCGGGAGCGTTTATTCAGCTGGGCGCAAGGCGATCGCACCGCAGGCTTTGGTGCCCGGCGGCAAATAAACCACCGGGTTAAAGCGATCAAGGCAGACATCTGTCGTCCCTTTGGCCAAGGGTTACCTGGGATGGGGATGTCCGATGTTTTCTTTTTCCCATCGCCATAGGATCGTTTCCGATCGGCCACACGCCGTTTGGAACGGTGGGGAGTGGACGGCATTGCGGATGGCCGGGTGGCGCATTGGCTCTGGACAAGAAAATCCTTGCAGAGTTGGGCTGGTTTGTGGTTTTATATCGATGTAGTCAACCAACGAGGAGCCCATTATGAATGAATCAACCAGCAGATTGGTGAAAACTGTGTCGCTTCAGCTCCCGCCCGGTGACCCAGGCCCGATTTGCCCTTATCCACCCCGGTGCAGTCCCACCGATATTTCGCGCTGGCGGCAAGCCACTTTCACCATGACCGAAACCGCCTTGGACGTGCCGAGAAACCAGGACCGGGAGTTGATCGAAAAATGGATCAAGCAGCTCATCCAGCGTGAATTGACCGTGCATTTGGAAGCCGCCGAAAAGGAGGCTGGTCCTTTGGTCATTCAGGTGGATGACGCCGCTGCGGAAGTCATCCGCCTGGCTTTGGAACATCGTACACCGCGGGTCAGCGCGGGCTAATCCTGGCTCTGGTTATCCAATGAGGTCTGTCCAGTTGGCTTCATCGGTTTGAATGCAGCTTGAGGTTTTTTCGAGCCGGCTGGATTTGGAGTCAGAGCTTTTCATGCCAGGCGGAACGGGCCTGCGATGACGGATGACTTAAGTATTAGCTGGGTGGGGGATTTACCCAAAATTTGCAAATCCCAAAATCGCTGATGCGAAACTTTATTTTCCGCTGCTGGCTTTCGCTGGGGGATATGGTTTTGCTAACCGCTGCGGTGCGGGATCTGCACCGTCATTATCCGGGGCGCTACCGGACCGATGTCCGGTCGTGTTTCCCGGACTTGTGGTTGAACAATCCACATCTTTATCCCCTTGGCGAATACCAGGCTGGGGTGAAAGTGATCGATTGCGAAATGCCCCTGGTCAACCAAAGCCGAAATGCAGCCTGTCATGCGATCCACGGCTTCATGGATTTTCTGAACCAATACCTCGGGACCCATCTCAAACCGACGGCTTTCCACGGCGACTTGCATTTGTCTAGGGAGGAACAAGCGGCCTCCTGCCGGGTCCATGAACTCGCGGAAGCCGCCATTCCATTCTGGCTGATCTCGGCCGGGGGCAAGCCGGACTGCACTATTAAATGGTGGGATGTGAGGCGTTACCAGGAAGTGGTAGATCATTTTCAAGGCCGCATTCAGTTTGTGCAAGTGGGGCATGCCGCCGATTTTCATCCCCGGTTGAGAGGCGTCATTGATCTGCGGGGACGGACCTCCGTGCGGGAATTAATGCAATTGGCCTACCATGCTCAAGGAGTGCTCTGCGGAGTAACCGGGCTGATGCACCTGGCGGCCGCCGTCCCGGGAAAGGATGGTGGTCATCCCGGGCGGCCTTGTGTGGTGGTGGCGGGCGGGCGCGAGCCGCCCCATTGGGAGGCATATCCCGGGCATCAGTTCATCCACACGGTGGGCACTTTGGATTGTTGTTCCGATGGAGGGTGCTGGCGGATGAGGACTTTGCCTCTCGGGGATGGCGATGAGCGGGATGGCCCGGAAAACCTTTGCCTCCAGGTCCATCAGGGATTGCCACGTTGCATGGACCTGATCACCAGCGCGGAGGTGATCCGGAGGGTGGAAGTCTATTTCACGGGGGGAGCCACCCGCTTTCTGACCAGGCAGGAACATCTCGCCGCGTTGAAAGGCATTCAAGCCAGCGACGCGGCGGAAGTTCCGCCGCCACCGTTGAATTTCTTCTCTGCACCTGGCCTGGCTGACCGGTTCATCGGCCACTGCCCGGATTATCCCGGAGGTTTTGCAGGCAGAGGTATTGTCATTTGTGGAGGCGGAGCACGGATGTTCACCAATGCCTGGGTGTGTATTCACATGCTGCGGCACCTCGGTTGCACACTGCCGATCCAGCTTTGGTATCGCGGGGTCGAGGAGATGGATGACGCCATGCGCGGATTGATATCCACCCAAGGAGTAGAGTGCGTCGATATACTGGACCAACTGCGCCGGCATCCAGCGGCGCTGGATCATGTCTGGGCCATGAAGCCTTACGCCTTGCTCCGCTGCCACTTCCAGGAGGTATTGCTCCTGGATGCCGATAATGTGCCGGTGGCAAATCCTGAATACCTTTTTGAAGAGCCCGAGTTCCGCCGGACGGGCGCGGTGTTTTGGCCCGATTTTGGCCGGTTGGGACGCGATTCGTCCGCCTGGAAATTATTTGACGTTCCGTATCAGGACGAGCCTGAGTTTGAGACCGGCCAAGTCCTGGTGGACAAGGAAAAGTGTTGGCGAGCCTTGCACCTTTGCCTGTGGTATAATGAGCGGGCCGATTTGTACTACCGGCACGTGCATGGAGATAAGGAGACCTTCCACCTGGCTTTCCGCAAGCTGGACGTTCCTTATGCCATGCCGGAGCATCCAATCCATCCTCTGAACGGGACCATGTGCCAGCACGATTTCAGCGGCAAGCGCCTGTTCCAGCATCGCAATCTGGCCAAGTGGAATCTGAATGGCCCCAATCGCCGGATCCAGGATTTTTGGGGGGAGGAGGAATGCCGGTCATTTTTACGCCAACTGGCGGCCAAATGGGATGGGCAGGTCGAAAAGCTCCGCCTGCCCAAGGAACCGCCCGGGAGCGCTTTGCAAGCGGGCGCCAAAATCAAACTCTTTGCCTGCCTCGTTTCGTCCCCGGAGCACGCAGAAATCCACAGGCAGACATTGGCAGGCCTGGCGGCTACGGATTGGGGGCACCGGCCGGTATGGTTGCAACTGCATGAGCAACGGTTCACGCGCAAGTCAGACAATGCGGCCCATGCCGCTTGGTGTGCCATCCAAACCGGCTTGCGCAGCCAGGCCGAATTTATTTTGTATTTGGAGGATGGCTTGGCCTTCAACCGTTTTTTCCTGCACAATTTGGAGACTTGGCCATGGCTGCGGGAACGGCAGATCACCCTGGCGAGCCTTTTTAATCCGGGCTTTGCGGAGTTGGGCCGCAGCCGGGCGGACTGCGGGATTGTGGTCCACCCTTCAACCTGGCTTGGATCCCAAGCTCTATTGCTATCCCGCTCCATGGCGGAATATTGCCTGGCCCATTGGTTTGAAGGGCCAGCCGCATGGGATATGAAACCGGGTTGGTTGGCAGCCCGGCTGGAGCGTCCGGTCGTGTGTCATTGGCCTTCGTTGGTCAAACCCGCCGGGAAACACGATTCGCCAGCGGGCAGGGTCGACCCGGTTCGTGATTTCAAGATGGACTGGAAAAATCCGCAACTCAACCCGGTGCCGATCGAGGTGCTGGCGGAGGGAGACAGGGAGGGCGGGCATGAATCCTGAATCTCCAACCCAATCGATGCTGGTGCCGGATCTGCCGGATTACGAGATGCTGCGGTGCATCGGCACGGGAACGTTTGGGGATGTCTGGCTGGCCCGGGCACGTGCCACGCAGCGGTTTCGTGCCATCAAGCTGCTCTGTCGCAATCGGTTTCCCCGGGATCGCCCCTATGAGATTGAATTTGCGGGGATGAAAAAGTACGAAGAAATATCCCGGGAACACGAGGGTTTCATCGATATTCTTCACGTCAGCCGGAACGACGCTTTGGGGTGCTTTTCCTACGTCATGGAATTGGCGGATGACGTGGAAAACGGCCAGTCCTTCGAGCCTGAAAACTACATTCCCAAAACGCTGGCCAGTGAGCTTTCCCGGCGCCAGATGGCGGCTGGTGGGGATGGGGGCCGCTTTACCCCTGCTGAATGCACCCGCATTGGGGTGGACATCGCCGCCGCCTTGGGGGCCTTGCATGGTCATGGCCTGGTGCATCGGGATATCAAGCCTTCCAACATCGTTTTCGTGCGCGGCACGGCCAAACTGGCCGACGTCGGCCTGGTCACTGAAGTCAGGCCGCAAGGCAAGAGCGATACGCTCATAGGCTCGCCACCCTACATGGACCGGCTGGCGCACGGCACGGTGCAAGGGGATCTCTATGGATTCGGCAAAGTGCTCTACGTCATGGCTTGCGGCCGGGATCCCATGGATTGGCCCGAGCTGCCCGGCGGTTGCTCTCAATGGGAGCAATCCGAGACGCTGCGCGAACTCATGGAGATCAGCCGCAAGGCCTGTCATGAGGATCGTTCCCAGCGTTACACGAATGCGGGAGAAATCCACCAGGCTTTGCTCCTGTTGCGCGTCGGGCAGTCAGTGAAACGGCTGCAGCGGCTGGAACGGTTGGTGCGCAGCATCAAACGCTATGGTTTGGCGGCTGCCGGTTTGCTCCTGGTCGCTGGCCTGCTGCTATACCAAGGGATGGAGCAACGCAAACAAGCCGCCGAGTTGCTCCAGCGGAAGGTGGGCTCGTGTGTGGCCTACGGCACCCGGGCAGTGGAAGAAAACGATCTGCTGGGCGCGCTGCCATGGTATGCCGAAGCGCTGCGCCTGGATGTGGGCCATCCACGAGCCGAATGGGAGCACCGCCTGCGGCTAGGGATGGCCCTCCGCCAATGCCCTAACATAGTCCAAATGTGGTTCACCGATCCGCCTTTGGAATTCGCCCGGTTCGTGGGGCAGGACAACCAAGTGGTGCTATCCATGGAGGATCGTCGCTGGGCCGTTCACGACCTGGCCACCGGGCGCCGGCTTTATCCTCCTTTTGGACGCGGCGGGAAGGTGGAATCCATGGCGATTTGCCCTGCCTGGCACAGCGCCGTGACCACCGAGGCGGACCGCAGCAACAACGTGGTGCGGATATGGGATTATATGACCGGACTGGAATTGGGGACCCTGGTCCATACCAACCCGGTTGGGCAGGTGGCCATCAGTGCCGATGGACAATGGGTGGCGGCTTCCGCGATCCGGGGCAGCAATGATTTTCCAGCCATCATTTGGGATTCCAAGACGCGGCAAAGAACCATGGAATTAGCCGGCCATGGTCGAGCCATCAACTGCCTGGCATTCAGCCCCGATGGACGGCGGTTGGCGACCGGAGGCAGCGACAACCACGTCATCGTTTGGGATCTGGCTTCAGGAAAGCCCCTTGTTACCTTCACCAACCACACCAATTGGATTTACAGCGTGGCTTTCAGCCCGGAAGGGAGCCGCCTCGCCAGTGCCAGCTTCGACCGCACGGTGCGAATCTGGGATGTCACCTCCGGCCGGGAATCCGTGCCGTTCCTGGCCCATGACGATGGGATACGCAGTGTGGAGTTCAGCGCCGATGGCGGACGCCTGGTGACTGCGGGGCTGGATTTTCTGGTGCGAATCTGGGACGCGCAAACCGGGCGGCTTTTGCAGCGCCTGCGCCATAACGCAAAACCGATGTATGCAGCGTTCAGCCCCGGGGGGCGGCACGTCGTCACTGCCTGCTGGGATGGTACCGGCCGGGTATGGGATATGAATCCCGCCCGCTTTGTGCCTGAGGCTTCGGCGGTGGATTACAGCGGTGATGGCGCCTGGCTCGCCCAGGCCACCAATCAGATCATCCAGGTTTATAGCGCCAGCCGGAACCCAACGAGTTCCGCCGCTCTGCCTTTGGGCCAGGCTTCATTACGGCGATGCTATTTTAATCGCGATGGCAGCCGCTTGCTGGTTCTTTCCGCACCTGTTGCCGGTGGAACATCCAATCAGGTGCGAGCGGTGCTCTGGGATGCCCGGTTGGGCAAGCCCGTGGGCCAGGCCAGGCGCCTGGATGATCTGGAATGCTTCCTCGGTTTAAGCCCGGTGGGGGACTGCGTGGCAATCGTCGATGGCGCCCGGACCATGGTTTGGGATTTTCTTGGGGGCAAGGAACGGCTGATCCTTCCGCAAGCTGCCCAGCGCGCCACTTTCGATCCCACGGGCCTGAAACTGGCAGCGGCCATTTCCAATCAGGTTGAGGTTTGGCAATTTGCCGGAGCGCCCGCCCGGCTTTTTCCCCCACTCTCCATGGATGCATTTGTGGGCAGCGCGGAGTGGAGCAACGATGGCCGCCACCTGGTCACTGGTTGTTGGGATTCCTCCTTCCAGCCGGAATTTGCCCAAGTATGGGACGCTGCCACTGGCCGCCCGCTTGGCCTGCCTTTAAAACACCTCGACGGAGTGCGGTTCGCCGCCTTCAGCCCGGATGGGCGGCGAGTCATCACCTGCAGTGAGGATGTCACGGCCCAGCTTTGGGATTGGCGGCTGGGACGTCCGGCGGTGCCGCCGTTGCGCCATAAGCACCAAGTGTTTCATGCGGCCTTCAGCCCGGATGGCCGCTGGCTGGCCACGGCTGGCCGGGATTGCACCGCCCGGGTGTGGGATGCTGAAACTGGCGAGCCCATAACCCAGGATTTGCCACATCCCGAAGCGGTGATCCAAGTGCAGTGGGTGGATCAGGGGCGCAGTTTGTTGACCCGAACCAAGAGTGGCCAGACACGCCAGTGGCATTTGACACCGGATGCCCGCCCCTGGCCCAAATTAGTTAAGATCGCTGAATTGTTATCCGCGGAACAGATTCACCCCTCCGGCGCCGTTCAGCCGCAAACCAGGGAGGCCATGCAAAAGCTATGGATGGAACTCCATCAGGGTCCGGATGGCTTTTCCTGGCCTGGCGAATGAGGTTGCCCGACGGTGATGGTTTGGTGGTGGATCAGGAAGGCCCCTGAAACACACAGCGGACGGGGAACCGATTCCCGTCCGCTGACGTCTGAGACTATTTCCGTTGGCTGTCCGGTGGTAAAACTACTTGGAGTAACGCTTTTGGAATTCCTGGCGCTGCTGGTCGCGCTGGGCTTTTTCTTCCGGGCTCATTTTATTGAGATACCAGGCGTGGTCACTGTGGTTCAAGGTTTCCTCGACCAGTTTTTCCAACTTCTCCGCCGCCTGTTTCCTGGCGGGATCGGCGCTGGCTTTGTTTTTCTCCACCAATTCCTCAAGCTCAGGGATGTATTTGCTATAGAAATGCTTGGCCACCTCGTAGGTGCCATGCCAATGGGTGTAATCCGGTCCCATCATGGAAACACCATGGCGGGCGCGGCGGCCTTCATGATGCCAGATTTCATACCAGGTGAAGTCGATCGGATTGCTGAACTGAACGGGCTTGAGCAAGGGTTTGGCTGCCTGATAAAGCGCCAGGCCCGGCTTGGCGAACTTGTCATGGTATAATTCGATCAGACCATCATATTGCTGGTAGAATCCGTCGACGAAAACCGGATTGTGGCAATTCAGGCATATGTCCACCATGTTGGTCCGGCGGGTTTGCCAGGGAATATCCTTGGTAGCCAGGTTAAGCTTGGCGTCCGAAATTTCCGGCCGCACGCTGATTTCCGGCCGGTTGTTCCAAGAGATGCGCAGGCCGACGTCATGGGTCACCTTCTGGTTGCGGGTGGCGCTCATGTGACAGGTGGCGCAGGTGGGGGCGGCGGAGTAATCTTCGCCGACGATCCATTTGGAGTTATCGAGTTTCATTTTGTCCACATTGGCGCGGTAGGCGATGCCGTGTTTGGACTCATTGTAGATTTCAATTTGCGGGTGGTCCGGCCCCATGTGGCATTTGCCGCAGGTATCCGGCGTGCGCGCCTGGGCGGCGGAAAATTCGTGGCGTGAGTGGCACGCGGCGCACGAGCCTTCGCTGCCGTCGGGATTGATGCGGCCGATGCCCGTGTTGGGCCAGGAGGCGGGATCGGGTTTGCCGTTGGCCATGATCTTCACTTCCACCCCATGGCACTGCCAGCAGCCATTAACCGCTGCCGCCGATACGCCTTTAGGGAAGGAAGCGGTTTTGAAGCCGTGATTCCCCTCGACGACCTCAGCCAGGACATTGTCCAGCGACCCGAGGATGCGCCCGGCTTTGGCGTGGTGCGACGCATTGAATTCACCCACCTCCTGCTCATGGCAGCGCCCGCAATCCTTGGGGGTCACGATGGTGGAAATAGTTTGCCCATAATGGACATAAGCATCGGGCTCGTTCGTGAGGGCCATGTGGCATTCATAGCAGCCGACATTGGCGCGGAAATGCTTGCTGGCGCCCCACTGGTTGTAAAGGGCGGCGCTTTCCTTTTTGTGGCAATCCACGCAAGCCTGGCTTTCCCGGGATAAGGCCTTGAGCGTGAAGCCAGCGTGAGGCTGAAGCGGGGCGGCCAGCGCCAGCACCGCGCAGAGGAGGATTTGTTTGGTCCAGGTATTCATAAGGTTTGGTTTGGTTTATGAAGGGATTGTTGAAACTTGTGGTTCGGCGCACAGGCTGCCGTTCAGGATCGGGATGGCCACGTGCAGCATCCAGGAGAACAGGAGGGCGCCGAACGACCAGATGCCAAGGCAGACGAGGATTTCGTTGGTAGTAGGCAGGTATTCCACCACCTGCCCCAGCGGCGAAGGTACAAAGCCCGGAATGATGAGCCCCATTCCTTTCTCGATCCAGACGCCCACGAAACAGCTGAGGCAGGCGGCATTGAGCCAGGTGATGCTGCGGCTCAGCGGGGTGATCAAAAGCAGCAGCCCTACGGCATCCAAGGCGACAGCACTCCAAATCCACGGGACCAAGCCGGCATGGCCGTGCAAACCAAAATAAAGGTATTGGGCGGCGGCGGTGTGCTGGGTGGGATAGTAAAACTCAGTGAATAATTCGCAGCCGAGCAGGAACATGTTAATGATCATCGCCACGGTCATGATCATGCGCAGGGTGAAAATCGGCTGGTCCCCGATATAATACCGGAACGCCCGGCGGATGACCTGGAAGGTGAGGATCATCAAGGCTGGGCCGGCGACAAAGGCTGAAGCCAGGAAACGGGAGGGAACCAGCGGATGATGCCAGTAACTCCGGCCCGCCAGGCCGACATAAAGAAAAGCGGTTACGGTATGAATGCTGACCGCCCAGGCAATGGAGATGAAGACAAAGGGGATATAAAAGAGGCGGGTTGGTTTGCGCCCCCGATACCGGCAATAAAGCAGGTACCCGGCAATGTGCAAGTTCAGCAGCAGGTAACCATTCAATACGATGACGTCCCACGACAAGATCGACCCCGGCCAGTTAAAGATGCCAAACGGTGGGATCATGTGGTGGAACCGGTCCGGATGGCCCAGGTCCACCGTGACGAAGAGGAGGCACATCACGATGACCGCGATGGCCATCAACTCCCCAAAAAGCACGACTTCATGCATGTGCTCTTTCTGGTATACGTAGGCGGGGATCACGAGCATCACAGCGGCGGCGGCCACGCCCACGAGGAAGGTGAAGTTGGCGATGTAAGCCCCCCAGCTCACCTGGTTCGTCAGGCCGGTGGTTTGCAGGCCCTCCACAAACTGGCGGGCCCAGGCGTGCAAACCCAGCAGGGAAAGCAGCGTCAGCACGGCCATCCAGGCGTAAAATCGAGAGCTTCCCAGGAAAGATAGCCGAACGACGCGAAACAGAAAGGTGAGATAATCTTTCATTTGTCGAAAAAGTAATAAAACCGGGGCTGCGTACCGACTTCCTCCTTAAGGATGTAAACCCGTTTGTGGTTCAGGATGTAGTTGATCTCGCTTTCCGGATCGAGCAGGTTGCCAAACACGCGGGCGCCGGTGGGGCAAACTTCCAGGCACGCAGGGTATTTTCCGGCGCGGGTGCGGTGCAGACAGAAGGTGCATTTTTCCACCACGCCCTTGGGGCGCAGACGGTTGCTTAAGTAGCTTTGGTTCGGATTGATGGCCTCGCTGGCGATCACTGGTTTCTGGTAATTGAACCGGCGCGCATCGTAGGGGCAGGCTGCCATGCAATACCGGCATCCGATGCACCAATTGTAATCCACGACCACCACCCCATCCTTTTCCTGCCACGTCGCCTGCACGGGGCAGACCTTGGTGCACGGCGATTGCCGGCACTGATGGCATTGGACCGGCAGATAATATTTGTCCTTTTGGGGGACCTTATCGGGATCGTAATAAACGGTCGAGGTTTCGACGTTGATCGCTCCTTTGTTCATTTCCAATACCCGGATGTAGGCCATTTCGATATCGTCAGCGGAATCGCGGGATTGGTTATTTTCCTTCAGGCAGGCGTGGGCGCATTTGCGGCAGCCAATGCAGCGGGTCAGGTTCAGGGCATAGCCAAATTCAACCCCGTCCAGCGGCTTGATATCGCTCACCGTCGGGCGAACGTGGTACTCCTGCTCACACTTGCTCGCGAGGGCTTCCAGGATGCTCTTCAACTCCTCCGGCTTCAACTCCCGGTAATGCTTTTGCAGCATTTGGTCCACCGTCAATTCACCACGCTCCAAGCCCAGCAAAGGCTTCAGAGCCAGGGCAAGGCTGGCCATGCCGGCGGCGGCGGCGGCCGCGCCTTTCATGAAGCCGCGGCGGGACAGGGGTTGATAAACCTGGTCGATGGTTTTGGGGCTGGCCTGATTGGGGGAATGGTCGTTCATGTCCACTTATTTGGATGGGGTTCCCTGGCCATGGGGTTGTTCTGAGGCCGGTGGATTCGCCGCCCGCGCAGGGTATTTCAGGGGGGGCAAAGGCTTCATCGGCTGAAACTTAGGTGAATGTGGATCGTGGCATTGGATGCAGCGCAAACGGGTCTTTTCTCCCATCTGCGAGTTCCAATAGCCATTCTGACGGCCGTGAACGCCGGCTTTCCAATCCCGGTAGATCGTGCCATGACACTTGGCGCACAGCACCACCACCTCTGCCTGCGGGATTTCTGCACCGTCATAATCCACAAAGGCATTGCGGTTCACCGGGTGGTGGCAATTCAAACAGAAACGATTGTTGCCGTGGTTGAGCTGGACGTCCCGGTGCTCATTGACCGGGCGGTCATAGTGCCATTTCGCCGGGAACAGCTTGTGGCATTCCATGCAATTATAGGTCCAGCCGTTGCGAACCAAGTCAAGGCCCACGGTCTTGCGGGGAGGGGTTTTATCCAGGTGGGTATCGGCCGCCAGGCCGGTTGGCGGTTGGGCGGCTGGAGGACGAGGCACAACCGGCAAGTTCGCAGGGACCGGAGCCAATGATGATACTGTCTGCTCCGCATCGGCCAGGATGATTACCGCGCCTGCCGCGACCACCGCCAGCACCCGCCTCACGCATCTGATAAAAGTCACCATGACAGTTGGGTTCCTAAGGGTGAAGCTGGCCTCAGCTTAGGGCCTTCTGCACCACAAGTCGAGCGAAAGAATGCCACGATTCAAAGACGGAGTATTTGACTTGAGTCAAAGAAAATGCCGCTTGCATCGGGTGGAAATGGGATTATTTTGTGTCGAACCTATAGCCGCCATCCATGCCACGGAGCGAAGTGGTTGATCCTGGCCAGATGACGAGGGATTATGATTAATTGTTATGAATAAGATGAGAATGAAAGGTTTCACGCTGATTGAGCTGTTGGTGGTTATTGCCATCATTGCCATTCTCGCCAGCATGCTGCTGCCAGCGCTGGCCAAAGCCAAGACCAAGGCGCAGGGTATCGGATGCCTCAACAACAACAAACAGTTGATCAATGCCTGGCACCTTTATTCAGGGGATTACAACGATAAGGTGGCCAACAACTATACCATTCCTGATACCGAGGCCTCCATCACCTCAAAGAAATTCAATAACTGGGTCAATAACGTGATGACTTGGGGCACCAGTGCGGGATCCATTGATGACGTCAGCAATACGAATACAGCGTGGGTGAAAAATGGGGTGCTGGCCAAATATACGGGCGCCGCCTTGGGAGTCTATAAGTGCCCCGCAGACGTTTACCTGAGCCCCGATCAGCGCGCCAAGGGCTGGCGATCCAGATTGCGCAGTAATTCCATGAACGCCTTGTTTGGGGTTTGCAGCGACAACCCCAGCGATATTTCGTGGAGCGGGCGCAGTTGGTATGCGAGCGGCACTTACCGGCAGTTCCTGAAACAATCCGATGTGCCAAAGCCGGCCAAGACTTGGGTGACGGTGGATGAGCATCCGGACTGCATCAATGACGGATTTTTCATCGTCGATATCAACGCCTCCCAATGGGGTGACCTGCCAGCTTCCTATCACAATGGCGCCTGCGGTTTTTCGTTTGCCGATGGCCATGGCGAAATCCGTAAATGGAAGAGCGCCACCTCCATTTACCCGGTCAAATATAGTTTATCCACCAAGATATTCGATGCCGCTGGACGGGAAGACTTCAGATGGTACGTGGAACGGACCGCTTATATACTGGCGCGCTGAGCCAGATTGTGCCGGGTCATGGATCCTGGGTTTTCGGAGCACGAATGGAGTGCCAGCGATCGATGACCGGGTTTTGGAGAACCATGGTTTTGCCATTCACCCATTGGATCTTGAGGTTGTCAACCTGCCTGGCCGAACCCAGGCCAAAATGAATGGAGTTGGCGTGCTGGGTTCGGTGGGAATCGCCAGTGACGATCCGCCGCACGGCAGAGTGGCCTTGCCAGTTCAAGGTCACACAAATTCCAACCGGCGAGCAGCCGGAACCTTCTTCGCGGAAACGAAGGCCGATCCAGTGGCCGGCATCGGCAATTTTGTTTTGGTAGATCCGCAAGGTTTGGCGCACTGCCGGCCAGACTTCCAAGGTGGTGGTCACAAGATCAATGCGGCCATCCCCATCGAGATCATCCGAGGCCACATTGCGGGAATCCTGCTGCAAGGCCACGCCGGCCAGATGGCCAATGTCCGTAAATGATTGGCCGGAACGATTCCAGAAAAGCCGGTTCTTTTCGTAGCCGCCATAGGACCATCCCTGGCCTCGGGTGCGGCTGAATTTTCCCAAGAAATAGGCAGTGGCCTCCAGGTCGTCCACTGAAGAATCCACATAAATATCGTGCAGCCAGAACTCGGATTCATAGTCCCGAACCGTTTGCTTGCTCTCCAAACCATTGGCGATATAGGCATCCGGAAAACCATCGTTGTCAAAATCGAACGCGCTGCACCCCCACGACCAGCCAGAGCGCGCCATGGAATCGCTCAGGGCCGTTTGGGCAAAACCGCCTTCCGGCCGGGCCAGGTAAAGGCGGTTTCCATAGGTCATCCGGGGGCGCATGGCGGGATCCTCCAGGGTATCCGGGCGGTGCAGGCCGAGGGCTTCCAGGCGGTCTGCCGTGGCCGAAGGCATACCAATCATGAGGAGATCCAACCGGCCATCCAGGTTGAAATCGGCCAGGGCATGCGCCATGCCAAAGGCGTGGGATTCCGGTATCCAGGCCTTGGTAATGTCGGTGAAGTGGCCTTGGCCATCATTGCGGTAAATATCCAACCCGGCGAAATCGCTGACCACCACCAGATCCAGATGCCCATCGGCATCCAAGTCCACGAAAGAGGAACTATAGGATCGGCGCCAGCGCTTGGCGCTTAAACCGGCGGATTGGGTGGCGTCTTGAAAATGCCCATGGCCGTCATTTATCAGCAAATGCGCAGGCAGACCGTCGTTGGCATTGTAATAAAAGGGACGAAGGATCTGGCCCAGGGTGGGAACCCGGTATTGGCAGAGAAACAGGTCCAAGTCGCCGTCTTGATCCAAATCGCCACAGGTCATGGCCATGGTGTTCACCAAACGCGGGCTGGCAGGCCAAACCAGCCGGCCAGGTTCGTCAAATGCTCCGTTGGCGGAGCCCCGGTATAGGCATAAACCTTCCGCCTTGGCGCATAAAAGATCGGCGGTGCCATCGCCGTCAAAATCGGCCACCAGGGCACTGGTGATGAAACCCGGGGGGAATTTGCACAAGTTCCCTGGGTGGTATTGACCACCAACCCGGTGGTAAACGAGGTTGCTGGCGGCGAGAATGATTTCCGACAGGCCATCATGGTCCAAATCGTAAAGGATGAGTGGATCGGCATAACTGGATTTTTCAAAGGGGTGCAGCGGTTCATCCAGCAAAAGATGGAAGAAAGGTTCCCCCAGCCTTGATTTAAGAACGAGCTGGGAGGTGTCGATCCGTTTGATGGGGAAGGCATCCTGCTGGTGGGAGGGAATCCCCCAATCCAAGGAGAGGTTTCCCTCAAGCATCGCGCGTCCAGCGGTTGAACCTTGGGTTAAATGGGCTGAAAACTGGACCAGGGAGTGAGCTGCCTCCTCCACGCGAACACCAACCTCGGCGGTTTGAAAGCAAATATGACGAAACTCAATAGTCTCCAGCCTCCAGCCTTTCCCTTCAAATTGTTGCACCCAATCCCGCCATTGGCTGGCATTGAGCGAGGAGGGTTGGGTGGTGGCCGGTTCCCAAAGTTTGATGCCGTGGGGCAAGTCCCGCGGTGTTTTATATTGGGCCACCTTGATTTCCCCCAAAGGGAATTCAGATAGCACGTGGAGTTTGTTGGAGGAGGCGTTTACTGCATCCCACAGTTTTTCGATGGTTTGCCAGCAGTTTTGGGCACGCAATTCCTTGGCCCAAGTGGTTTCCTCAACCCGCTTTTCCCTGAGTTCAAGCGGGGTGCCTAATCCCATCCCCATCGGTTGAGGGGAGGGATGGATTGGGCTTTGGCTGGGAAGCCCGCTCCTTTTTCCGGGCCACATCACCACAGCCAGCCAGGCCACAACCGCCAAGGTGGCTGTCTGGATCAAAAAACGGTTATTAAATCTGATCACGCTCTGGACTGGGCGGCTTGGGCGCAAATCTGGATTTTGGACCGGCCGTAGGGCTGGGGAAATGGCTCGTGCGGAGTGAAATCACCTGAAGAAAAGACTGAGTGCCAGTTGGATCGGAACTTCCGAGCCCGCAGGCGCGAATCCTTTGCCGTGCCGGTTTCGATGGACCACCGCATGCTCCCAGCATAATCCTTTCTTTGGACCGGGCTCAACTTCATTTTAAAAACGCTTTGCTAAACGGGATCTTCCATGGTTGATTTTACCGTTTTATGATTAAAGGGCTGATTTTTGATTGTGATGGAACCTTGGTGGACAGCATGGGAACCCATTGGACGGCATGGCAGAAAATCATGCGCCGCCATGGCTTTCAATGGACTGAAGAACAATTTTACTCCTTGGGTGGTGTTCCCTCCAGGGACATCCTCCGCTTGATCAACCAGGAACAAGGTTTGGATTTAAACCCGCTGGCAGTGGCCCGGGAGAAGGAAGCAATCTACGAATCACTCCTGGATCAGGTTGGGCCCATTGAGCCGATTGTAAATATTGCCCGCGAAAATTTCGGGCGCATCCCTATGGCGGTGGCTTCGGGAGGCACCAGCCGGATCATACGCAAAGTGCTGGAGCGGAACGGTTTGATTTCGTTGTTCGGGGCCATTGTCACGAGTGAAAACGTGAGCCGGCAAAAACCGGCGCCGGATATATTCCTCGAAGCAGCACGTCAATTGGGGGTAAATCCGCTGGAATGCCGGGCTTACGAGGATACCAATTTGGGCATGCAGGCAATCCTGGCGGCAGGAATGGAAGCGGTGGATGTCCGGCTGATTCTGGCGGAACAAGCCTGCCGCGATGCGGCTTGATGACGAACCTGGCATAAGCCAGGTATTGGGCATGGCTGGATCGTCATCGTAAAGGAACCAATCGGCAGCTGGATTGGCCTGCCAAGCGTACTTTACTGGGGACGATCTATTGATTAGACTAAACGAAATGAAATTCTCCAAGTTTGATATTCGCCGGGCCACCTTGGATGATCTGCCCGCATTGCGCGCACTCTGGGAGCAAAACCTGCTCCCGGTCGATGAATTTGAAAAGCGCTTTACGGAGTTCAAAGTGGTTTACGGTGATGACGATGTGCTGATTGGCGCGGTGGGGATCCTGGTGGTAAAGCACCAAGCTCTAGTCCATAGTGAGGCTTTTCTTTTTGCGGATTGGGAGGATCGTGTGCGCCCGCTGCTTTGGGATCGGATTCAGGTGGTGGCGCATAATTTTGGGATCGCCAGGTTGTGGACGCGTGAGAAATCGCCGTTTTGGGTTCACTTCGCCGGCTTCAAGCCTGCCACCGCCGCTGAAATGGAGTCGTTTCCGATCGGCTTCGGGGACGAAAAAGCGGCCTGGTTGTGCATACAGTTGCGGGATGAAACCCAGGCTGCCGAGGTGGTGGAAAAACAGCTGGCGATCTTCAAACAAGCCCAGGAACGGGAATTGGAATCGGCAAGGCTCACGGCCAGCCGCTTGCGGAAAGTGGCCCTGCTGATAGCGTTTGGCTTTCTTTTGGCGGTAATTGGCGGCGGGCTTTACCTGGTGCGCCAGAAACTCCTGCCTGGCATTCGTTGATCCCAAGCTCTTTCTCTGGATACATCTTCGACTGAGCCGCAATACCTTATGCCATTATCCAATCGCGAATTTGAGTTGGTTGAACGCCTCCGAAAAAGCATCGACCAAGTCATCATCGGGAAATCCAAGGAGGTTAAACTGCTGGTAGCCTGCCTGCTGGCGCGTGGTCATGTATTGATCGAAGACACTCCGGGAGTGGGCAAAACAGCCCTGGCCAGGGCTTTGGCACGTTCGGTCGCTTGCGCTTTTAAGCGCATTCAATTCACCCCTGATCTCCTCCCTTCGGATATCACTGGCTTGAGCATTTTTGACCAAACCGCGCAGGAATTTGTTTTCAAGCCCGGCCCGGTATTTGCCAACATTGTTCTGGCCGACGAAATCAATCGCTCCACGCCGAGGGTGCAATCCGCACTGTTGGAGGCGATGAATGAGTATCAGGTCACCAGCGATGGGCATACGCATGGGCTGCCCGCGCCTTTCATGGTCATCGCCACTCAGAATCCCACCGAATTCATCGGCACCTACCCGCTGCCGGAATCCCAGTTGGATCGCTTTCTCATGCGCCTCAAACTGGGCTTTCCCGATCCCCAGGAGGAATTCAATATCCTGGTCTCCCGGCGCCAAGGCGATCCGGTGCTGGTTCTGGAACCGGTGCTTTCCACTCAGGAAATGCTCCACCTCTGCCAATTGACGACCGAAATCCGCATTGATGATTCCCTCACAAAATACCTGGTAGAGATTGCGCAGCGCACCCGTAATCATGCCGCCATCAGCACCGGTGTAAGTCCGCGGGGGACCATCCACCTTGCCGCAGCCTCCCAAGGGCATGCCTTGGTGGAGGGCCGGGATTTTGTGACGCCGGACGACATCAAAGGGGTGGCCATACATGTCTTGGCCCATCGGATACGGATCCGCTCGGATTCCCTGGTCAATCCACCCACTCCGGCCCAAATGGTGCAGCAAATCCTGCAGGAAATTCCGGTTCCACAATAAAGCCGGGAAACTGCATGGCCAAAAGATTGCCATCCTTTCGCTTTCAGATTACGGGGCTTGGGTTTGGTTACCTGATCCTTACCCTCGCGGTGGGTTATCAATCCATCCTATCCGGCAACAACGCACTGTTCCTTATTTTCGCCTCGTTGCTGGCGGCAGTCATCAGCCTGGCTTGGTTCACCATCCGGATGCCCGCCCGGCTGGGCTTCGTGCGTCGTGCGCCTGGTGCGGGCTATTCCGGGGAGCCATTCCAGTATGTTTTGGAGGTCCACAACCGGCGGAAGCTGTTTTCGGCATTTCTACTGGAGATATTCGATCACCAAGGACCTTCGGCGGTTGGCGCTGGAGTTCTCCTAGCGGTTTTGCCGCCGGGGAAAAAGGTGGAACTGGCCTGCGCCGTTTCCAGTCCGGCCAGGGGGTTGCTGGGGCTGGGCCCGGTTGAGGTGCGGTGCCGGCTGCCATTTTCGTTATTCAAATGCTCCCGGACTTATCGGGTGGCAGATGAGGCTTTGATTTACCCCCGGCGCTGGCTGGGCGAGGATGGAATCGAAATCCAGGCCCTGGCCGCAGCGGAGGGGGGGCCAAAAAGTTCCCATCCCGGCCGGATGGATCTGGCGGAGTTCGCTGGATTGCGGGAATTCATCCCGGGCGATTCCCCAAGGCTGATCCACTGGAAGCGTTCCTCGCAATTGCCGGGGCAAATCCTGGTTCGCCAATATGACCACGGGGCGGATCGGCGGGTGGTATTGATCCTCGATTCGTATTTTGATCCCCAGGCTGAGTTCGCCTATGCCGAGGCATTTGAGGATAACCTGGGGTGCACCCTGGTCCTGGCCCGCCAGTTGCTGGCCAGCCATTGCCAGGTAATGGTGGTTTTTCAAGATCGGAATCCATGCCAGGTCGAGTTGAGCGCCGATGTCCGTTGCCTGGACCATCTCCGGCGGCGCTTTGCGCTGTTACAACCCACGCCGGGCGATGGCTTGGGAAATCTCCTGACAAGATTCGCCGACGGCGGTAGCAATATTCTGGTGGTAATCGCTTTGCCCCGCGGTGGCGATGCCCAGTGGACCACTGCGCGGCAGGTTATTTTTCTGACTCCGGAGAAATTGCGCCGGTTTTTGCGGCCGGCCGTAGGCCAGGTTTTGAAATCTGAGGACCGCGCCGGGGCCGTCAGGGATTCAACCGGGACCAACCCATTGCCGCGCAGCCCGGGCCACTCGGATCCCATTCCCACTCATGCCGAACGCTAGTTCATCACCGGTTGAAGGGCTTCCAATCCAGTTTCCCATGCTGGCCAGGCTGGGATTGAACCTGGCTTTGGCCATGGCATTGGCGGCGATGCTGCAAGCCGGCCCCACCATGTTCCTGCCGATAGGGCTTTTTGTTCTTACCGGCCTTGCCCAATGGTTGCTCAGCCGTTTTTTGCATAAAACATCCATCCGGATCACCATGGTCTTTTTGCTGGCAGGGAGCCTGGCGTTGTTTTTTTCCATGGCAGCACTTATCATCCAGCAGGAGGAACGGCGGGTCATTCAGCTGATCAATTATGGTTTGATTGGGGGCGCCTTTGTCGCCCTGTTTTTGATCCCACGCACCGAGGCCGATTTATGTAAACTTTCCACTTTGGTGGTGGCGCTTTTCTTTTTTTCAGCGACTTATGCCGACTCCGTGGTGTTCCTGCCGGCCCTGCTCATCTCCATCGGCGCCCTGTTTGCCGCCTTTTTCGCCAATCGCCGATTCCGGCCTTCCGAATCCGGCGAGGAACATAGATACTGGCTTTTTTCGGCAGGGCTGGCGGGTGTTACGCTGGCTGTTGGCTGGGGCATATTCCTTTTGTTTCCCCGGGCCTGGTTTTTCCGTCCGCCGGAGATCAACACCGCCCAAATCAAATCCACCACCCGCAAATCGCTCCTTTATTCCACCCCGGGAGCGCAAATGGGTTTTGATGCCCGTGGCAATGTATTGCAGTTGACCAATTTTTATGACCTGGCAAGAAGTTTTGGGGAGGTGCTCAACCTCCGCATGAACGTGATGGGGACTGGCCAGCCATTCGTGGCCATGGATGGGGCTTATCTGCGGGCCCGCGTTTTCGACCAATACACCAACGGCGGCTGGGTTAATAGCGGCCGGATGGAATTGCGGCAGGATAACCAGGATGGCAGGATGGATGGCTGGACCACGACGGCTCCCGGAACGCGCCCTGCCGATTACCAGCGCATCCGGCAGAATATCCGGCAAATCCCGCTGGAGGATGTTTGTGTCTGCCTGCCGGAACCGGAACGCATCCGCTCTTACCGCATCCTGACTGACGGCCAGGGCCTGCTGTCATTTCCCACGCGGGCTCAAATGGAGCGTGAATACGAGATCATCAGTGATGTGCCTGTCCAATCCCCGGATTCCTTCCTCGGCCGGACCAGTCCGTTCATTCCCGAGGATCGGTTCAAACCGTTCCTGCACGTGCCAGCCGAAGTACGGAGCCTGCTGGAGCGGATGAATCAGCAGTTCCAAGGAATCGCTCCACCGGGAGCCAAAATCCTCAACTTACGCCGTTTTCTGCAAACCAGTTTCAGCTACAGCCTGGAGTCCTTCATGGTCCAGGATGGTTGGGATCCCGTCTCCGAGTTCCTGATCCGCAAGAAAAGCGGATACTGCACTCATTTCGCGTCCGCCATGACGCTTTTGGCCCGGTCGTTGGGCGTTCCCGCCCGGTTGGTCACCGGTTTCCATTTCGGTGGCATGCCGGGCAGTGACAATCGCTATTACATTCGTGATTATAATGCCCATGCCTGGACCGAGGTATTTTTCCCTGAACTGGGTTGGGTGATCGTGGACGCCACCCCATCGGGAAACCGCCCCTCCATGCCGAAAGGATTGGAAGGGCGCGGCCTGAATCTAGTCCTGAGCCTGCTCGCTAATTGGCGTGAAAAGCTGGTTGAATTTGACCGAACCACCCAGGGACAATGGCTGCGCGACGGGAAACAGTTGGTGAACCAATCGCTGGGCCTGGCCTCCCATTGGTTCCGGAACTGGCCGGCCTGGATTGCGGTGGGGATGCTGGCCCTTGGCGCGTGGATTTTTGCCCGGGGTGGTTTTCGGAACGCATTTCCCGGCTGGCTGGCCCGGCGGGAAGTTTCGTCGTCCGTCCAATTTTACAGCGAAATGCTCGCCATCCTCGCGCGGCATGGGTTCAAGAAAAAGGCGTCCTCCACCGGCTGGGAGTTCCTTCACGATATCAGCCTGTCAGGAACGACACTGCCGGAAGTGGAACGTCTGACCAGCCTTTTTTACCGGATCAAATATGGTGGCCGCGCGCCATCCTCCGGGGAATTCGCAGAAGCCCGCACCCTATTGGAAGGTCTGCGGACCCGGATTCGCAGCCTCAAACCGTAACCATAGCTGCCACCCAGTCTGGTTGCTCCAGTTGGGATGGAATTGCGCCGCAGGTCAACGTAATCCCAGGGCATGGCCATGGCCCAACCGGGTGCCAGACTGTTGTAAGCCTATCCGCCGCCTCCCTAAAACAAACCGGAGGGCATCAGGACCGGTTGGGCTGACTTGGGATGGTGGCCGGGAATAATCCGCCGATGTATTCAAGGCTGAGCGGCAGGGGGGGTGGCGAGGGGTGGTTTCTCGCGATGCCAGGGGGTGGATTGTTCGTAAGCGTGGGCGATTTTCAAAAGGGTAGCCTCCCCGAAATGCCGGCCGAGTAACTGGATGCCGATGGGCAGTTTGGGATTGGAAGTGAAGCCGCACGGCAGGCTCAAACCACAAATTCCGGCGAGATTGCAGGAAAGGGTGAAAATATCGCATAGATACATCTGGAGCGGATCATCGATTTTTTCGCCAGCTTTGAAGGCGGCGGTGGGGGCAGTAGGGGTGATCAGGGCATCCACCTTTTCAAAAGCCTGGAGAAAATCCTGGCGGATAAGGGTGCGGACTTTTTGCGCCCGCAAGTAATAGGCGTCATAATAGCCGCTGCTCAACACGTAGGTGCCCAGGATGATCCGGCGCTTGACCTCCGGGCCAAAACCGGCCCCCCTGGTTTTACCATACATTTCGATCGGGTCGGCGCCCGGCACGCGGGAGCAGTAGCGCACGCCATCGAATCGGGCCAGGTTGGCGCTGGCTTCAGCGGTGGCAATGATATAATAGGTGGCGACTGCATAGTCAGTATGAGGCAGGGAGATCTCCACGATTTCCGCGCCCAACTGCTGCAATTGCTTGACCGCTGCCATGGTTGCCTGGCTTACCTCGGGATCCAAGCCGCCCACGAGGTATTCTTTGGGCAGCCCGAGTTTGAGGCCCTTGATGCCGCCCTCCAGCAATTGGTTATAATCTGGAACCGCCTCAGGCACACTGGTTGAATCGTGCTCATCCCACCCACTGATGGCGTGCAGCATCCGGGCGGAATCTGCCACGGATTTGGTCATGGGACCAATCTGGTCGAGTGACGAGGCGTAGGCAACCAGCCCAAAACGGGAAACGCGTCCATAAGTGGGCTTGAGCCCGACACATCCGCAAAACGAGGCCGGCTGGCGGACTGAGCCGCCGGTATCGGAACCGAGCGCGGCGATGCATTCATCGGCGGCCACTGCGGCGGCGGTGCCGCCGGAAGATCCCCCCGGCACGCGGGATAAATCCCAAGGGTTGCGGGTAGGGCCGAAGGCGGAATTCTCGGTCGAACTGCCCATGGCAAACTCATCCATATTCAACCGCCCGAAAACGACGGCGCCAGCCTCTTTCAGCTTGCGGATCACCGTGGCATCGTAAGGCGAGATGAAGTTGCCGAGGATTTTGGAACCGCAGTTGAGCGGTTGGTTGCGGACGGCGATGACATCCTTGATGGCCACCGGGATACCGAGGAGCGGGCGGGGAGCAGCAGCGGAAGCGAATTCCCGGTCGGCAGCATCGGCTTGAGCCAGGGCATCCTCGGCCATGAAGGAGAGAAAAGCATGCAGCTGGGTATCGATCCGCTGGATGTGGTCCAGGCAAGCCTGGGTGGCTTCACGCGAGGAAACTTCCCGTTTGGCGAGGCGGTGGGACAGCTCGGAGATGGTAAGTTGGTTTAACATGGGGCTAAGGATTACTCAACGATTTTGGGGACCATGAACAAACCATTGATCTGGGCTGGGGCATTGCGCAAGGCATCCGGTTGGGAAAGGGAGGCTGTCACCTGGTCCGGCCGCATCACATTCACCCGGGGCATGGCGTGGGCGGTGGGTTCAATACGGCTGACGTCCAATTGGTCCAGTTTGTGGAAATAATGCAAAATCTGGCCCAATTGGGGCTTTAGTTTCTCTGCCTCGGCGGGCGTCAATTGGAGGCGCGCCAGGTTTGCAACATAATTGATATCGATTTCATCCGCAGCCATGCGGAGATATTAAGTAGCGGTGTAAAAACGTCAAAGGGCAATTTCGGGCCCGGCGCAGCGCGGGAATCCCCGCCGATGACGGCGGCAACCCAGAAGTCTCTTGATAAGAATTAAACGCACTGGGCTGATCTCAAACCGGCCCGCGCAGCCAGGAATGGCGCGTTGGTGGTTGACCGGCTTTTTGCCGCTGGACAAGCCGCGGGGCAATCGGAAGAATAGCTGCGCTTAATAGAATCCAGTTTTGAATCAGGTAATATGAACAGAAAAAATCCTACGCGCTCATGGTCTTGGATCAACGGGAGTGTTTTATGGGTGGCGGCCTGGCTGGCTCAAGGCTCAATGGCTTATGCCGCGGCTGCCATTCCTTTGCCGGAGCATCCCCGCCCGGATTTTGAGCGGGCCGAATGGCTGAACCTGAACGGGCCATGGTCATTCTGGTTTGACCCCCAAAATGTGGGGGAAAAAGAGCAATGGGTGACTCGGGATTTGCGTTTCAGCGAAAAAATCACGGTTCCCTTTCCCTGGGGATCCAAATTATCCGGCGTGGAAAACCAGGCCGACATCGGCTGGTATGCGCGGCCGGTCCGCCTGCCCGCGAATTGGCAGGGGAAACGGATTTTCCTGGTGGTGGGGGCCTGCGACTGGCTTACCACCGGCTGGCTGGACGGCGAGCGGTTGGGCCAGCATCGGGGAGGATACACCCCCTTTGAATTTGAAATCACGAAATACGCCCGTTTCGATGCCGAACAACGCCTGGTGCTGCGGGTGGATGACACGCCGCATCCATTCCAGCTGATAGGCAAGCAAGGATATGGAGCCGCCAAGGGGATATGGCAAACGATTTACCTCGAGGCCCGCTCCCAAACCTATCTGCAAACAGTGCATTTCACCCCCGATATCGATCGCCAAAAAGTGACGGTCAAGGCCACCTTGAATGAACCTGCGCCCGCGGAACTGCAAATGGAGGTTCAATTCAAGAATGTTCAAAAAGAGACGAAGAAACAGGCGTTTCCCAAGGGGCAGACGGAGATCCAGTTTGACATCAACCTGCCGGAAGCGCGGCTCTGGACTTTGAACGATCCGTTTTTATACGAAATCCAAGTGGCCTTGACGGGCGGCGGCGGCATCCAGGATGCAGTGCAATCATATTTTGGCATGCGGAAAATCAGTGTGGCCTTGCTGCCGGGTTCGGAACACCCATACATTGCGCTAAACAATCAGCCCGTTTACCTGCAGATAACCCTGGATCAGGCTTATCATCCGGAAGGTTTCTACACCTTCCCGAGCGATGAATTCATGCGGGATGAGATTCTGCGTTCGCGCCGCATCGGCCTGAATGCGATGCGGATCCATGTCAAAATTGAGGCGCCCAGAAAGCTTTATTGGGCGGATCGCCTGGGCATGCTGATCATGGCGGATGTGCCCAATTCCTGGGGACCTCCGGATGACGAGATGCGCCGGGAAGCCGAATATGCTTTGCGGGGCATGATCCGGCGGGATTACAACCATCCTGCCATCTTTTCCTGGGTGATATTCAATGAGACCTGGGGGTTGAGCACCAAAGACAAAGGATATTTGCCTGAGACCCAGGAATGGGTGGCCTCCATGTATCGCCTGGCACGGGAACTGGATGGCAGCCGGTTGGTGGAGGATAATTCCGCGTGCCTTAACGATCATGTCATCACGGACATCAATAGCTGGCATGCCTACCTGCCGGGTTATGCGTGGCTTGAATCACTGGACCAAGTCTGCCGGGACACCTTCAAAGGTTCCAAATGGAACTACATCGGCGGCCGGCAGCAGGAGCACGCGCCGCTTTTGAACAGCGAATGCGGAAACGTATGGGGCTACGACGGCAGCACCGGGGATGTGGATTGGACTTGGGATTACCATATCATGATGAACGAGTTCCGGCGGCATCCCAAGATTTGCGGATGGCTTTACACGGAGCATCACGACGTCATCAACGAATGGAATGGCTATTATCGCTTCGACCGTTCGGAGAAGCATACCGGCCTGGGGGATTTGGTGCCCGGCATGACCTTGAACGATTGGCATGGGCCATTCTACATTTCCACCGGCAGCGACCTCTGCCGGACGGTGAAACCCGGCGAGCAGGTTACGGTTCCGCTTTGGGCCTCGTTCCTCACCGCGAGCGCCCCATGCCAGAACCTTGTTTTGCGCACTCGCTTGTCGGGATGGGATAGCCTGGGCCGCCGCCTTTACCGGCCGCAAAGCAGCCGGACAGTGGCCTTCCGCCCGTGGCTGTCGCAGGCTTTGGAGCCGCTCTCAGTGGAAATGCCGGCCCAAAGCGGGCTGTGTCTTTTGACGATCACTTTGGAAGATGGCGCCGGGACGGTGCTTCATCGCAATTTCACCTGCTTTGCCGTCCGCGACGGGGCTGCCCCGCGGGATGAAGTGCTGGAACTGGATGATCAACGGGTGCGCGTGGTGCGTTTTGCCCCCAGTTCGTTCACGCAGCAGAATTGGTCGCTGAAACAATGGAATGTTTTGAACGGGTTGAAGGTAAACGGTGCCGGCCATGGGTTTTTCGAATACCGGGTTCGGTGGCCGGAAGGTTTGAAGCCGGACCAGGTGGGCCAGGCGGTGTTGCGCCTGGAGGCCTCAGCGAAGCAGCTCTTTGGCAAGGACCAGAAAGGGAGTGCCAAGGTGGAGGGTGATTTCATGCAGGGCAAAGGCACGCATGATCCGAGCCTGAACCCCAACTCCTATCCCATGACCGACAACGTGCGTTTCCCCAGTTCCGTCCAGGTGCGGGTGGCGGGGCAATCCGCCGGTATTTATGAATTGCCGGATGATCCCGCCGACCACCAAGGAATCCTCTCCTGGGCGGCGCAGCCGCACAACCGCAAACTCAATGAGGCTGGCTCCTATGGGTACTTGCTGAACGCGGTGATTCCCCAGGCGGCCTTGAAAGAGGCTGCCACCGCCGGCGAATTGGTCATCCGCCTGGAAGTCAACCAGGCGTTGCCGGGCGGCCTGGCCATCTATGGCGAGCAATTCGGCCGTTATCCGCTGGATCCCACGCTTATTTTCCACCTCAAGTAATGTCGGAGCCAGGGGGTGAGACCGGGATGCCGGGCCAAGAGCCGGGCAGGGATGCCGTCATGGTGGCGCGCGAATTGGCGCGGCTCGCAGCGAAATGGACCCAGGTATTGGTCGCGATTGCCTCCCCGCCAGGTGAGGACCGCCAGGCGGAGACCTTTGAGGAAATTGTGGCCTTTGCCCATTTCCTGCTGCATTCGCGCTGGCGCAGCCTGGGATGTCCTTTTAGCCCGGTGCAAGCCCGACAACTGCGGGAGTGTGTCGTTAGGGAGGCCCGGGGAGCCCTGCCAGCCAAAGGCCTCCGGGCCATTCAAAACGGTCGTGATACGGAAATCCCCCCGGAATCCAAGGCGGGGGTTTTGGAACAGGCTTTGGAAACCTATTCCGCCCGCCGGGTAAGCCCCGAAGTCTATGAGCGGTTCTGCCAAACCACCGGGCTTTCCTCCACCTGCCTGGTGGGGCAGGGCATCAACCTGGCATCCGTCTTTTTTCACTTATCCATATTTGCCATCCTGGCCGGGGGCGATGACGCTTCTTTTGCGCAAAGGCAATCCCTTCTGCAAGCCACCCAGGAGTGCAAAGACCACCTTTTGAAATTGATCGATGCCAAACTGCTGCCCGCCAGCGTGCCAGCAGAGTTCAAGCAAGGCCAATTGGAAGGGCCAAGCCCCCCTCAACTTGCGCATTCGGGAAATTAATATATAGTAGGTCGTGATAAAATAGCGGCCGGGGCCAAAGCGCCGCTGGCTGGCGGATCAGAAATCCGCCAATTTGTGGATGGCGGAAAATCAGAGAGGAGGCTCTTTGAAAACCGCCGCTGAATGAGAAAACCGAAAACGGAACATACCGAGAAACGGGTAAGAACCATGGCATATCAATACGAAAACAAGCAGGAAGCGTTACTGGCCAAAGTCAAAGGCAAAACCGGGAAAATATCGGATAAGACGCACGAAGAACATCTGAAGCTTTACACGGGTTACGTCAACAAAACCAATGCCATCCTCAAGGAATTGGAGGAATTGCAGAAGACCCTGGACCCGGCGAACCCAGCCCAGGCGAACCAGATTTTCAGCAGCCTGCGTTCCCTGAAAGTGGACTTTTCCTTCGCCTTGGGTGGAGTGATCAACCATGAGATTTATTTTCAGGTATTGGGCGGGGCGGGCGGGGCGCCCACGGGCAAGGTGGCGGAATTGATCGACAAGAGCTTCGGGAGCTTTGAGGCCTACAAGAAGGATCTCAAGGCCACCGGCATTGCCGCCCGCGGTTGGGCTTGGACCTGCTATGATTCACGGTCCGGGCTGTTGTTCAATCATTTGGGCGATTCGCAAAACACATTCCTGGTCTGGGGATCCAAACCCATCCTTGCCTTGGACACTTACGAACACGCCTATTACGCGGACTTTTTCACCGGTCGTGGCGCCTACATTGATGAATTCTTCAATCGCATCGATTGGGCGGCGGTAAACGCTTTCCTGGAAGCGCCCTGCGGCGGCAAGTAAGCCGACCTCGGCCAATCCTGTAACCAATCATTTGAAAATCACCGGGCAACCGGTGATTTTTTAATTACTGGACGGCCGGGCCGGCGATTTTCATGCCCATCTGTTGCTTGGCTTGGCCGTCCTGGTCAAAAGTGCCATAAAAGAGCGCGTTGGCGTCCATCCAGGTAATCAACCGCTCCGACTCCTCGGAAGATAAATGAACAAAATGGCGGCCCGCCAGGACTTCATTCATCCATGGGGTGCCCCGGGCGCCGAAAAATCCCGGTGGGGTCATTGGTTCGCGGTTGACTTGGCGGAAATCACCCGCTTTGCCTGCCCAATCCGAGTAAGAGACTTTGGGGGCAAGGGCATTATATGAAACGGTGTAACGGCCTTGAGCCTGGCCGGTCAACTCCACTTTCCCTTCGCGTTTGCCGGCCTTGTGACATGGGACGCACTGGCGATCCAGAACCGGTTGGACCAGTAACGGGTAGCTCAATGGGCGCGATCCCTCGGGCCCCGGTTTGATGACGGATGGCGAACGGCGGATGGCCAGGGCAGTAGATCCCGGCGGGGGGGCCGAAAGCCGCGATTCGTGGCAGCCGATGCAGGCGGCGTGCTCGCCCGGTTGCAGGTAAGTGACGCTGCGCATCATTTGCACCGCGCGGCCTTGCTCATCCAGTGCTTGAAAAGCCAAAGGAATGCCGGCCGGAGCCCGGAAATAGGCCGAGCCGTCCGTTTCCACAGGCACCGTCCCCAACACCTGTTTGCCGGGTGAGGCATTGGCCAGGCCCACCGTTGGGGTATTGGCATGGGGGGTGGATTTGGGCAGCACCTGGACGATGCGCAAAGCGCGGATTGCCTCCCCGTGCAGCGCGGGCCAACTCGTGTAAATATTCTGCACGAAAAAAGTGCCCTCCCCGGCGGGTTCGCTTTCGGCGAGAGTGGTGGTTCGGGCTGGCCGGGGGCGTGGGCGGACTGGCACCGGCCAGAGCGAGGCGATGTTCAGGTCACGGTAAAGCAGCTCCTTGTTGCCAAAAGCATCCACGAGATACAGGCCAAACATGTTCGCGGGGTTCCAGGTAGGTTCCCCAATCAGGGCGTCGTAACTGTAGGCCGCGAGGAAATATTTATCCGAGAGCGGCCAGGCGGAGCGGTAGCTGTGCCCTGGCCAGCGCTGCGCTTCCGTCGGCACGGCGGGCGGGCGTTCGATGCCTGCGGTGGCGGACCAATTGCCAGCGGGTTTGGAAGCCACCGGCGCCTCGCTTTCCGGGAATAAAGCGTCCGGTGTCAGCCGCTGAACCGGCTCGGAGCCGTCAACGCCGCGGAAGGGATCGAGCAGGATGATGGAGCCGGCCGTCATGGCATGGTGGGCCCCGGCGGTGGCCATGATCCGGTGGGAGCCAGGCACCGACTGGGCCTCCCAAACGCCCACCGGATTGAAGGTGTTATTGCCGTAAAAAATTCGCACCCCGGAGCCATCGGGCCGCACGGCCCAGAGTTGCTCGTAATAAACAGCGTGGCGGTCCACGTAATCCCAGCGGGTATAAACGATGCGACCATCAGCCAGCACGGCGGGATCCCACTCATGGGTCTCGTGGTGGGAAATGGTGCGCACTTGGGAGCCGTCGGATTCCGCCAAGGTCAAGGTGTAAATAGGGCAGGGGCCGCGGCCACAGCGATGGAAACCGCCCCGGCGTGTGGAGACAAAAACCAGCCGATCGTCCGGCAGATAGCGCGGTGAAAAATCATCAAAAGGCCCCTGGGTCAACTGCCGCAAGCCGGTCCCGTCGCGATTTATTTCATAGAGGTGAAAGTATCGATCCAGGCAGGATTCCCGATCCTTGGGGACGGTGGCCGCCGGGCAATAAGAAAACAAAAGGTGATCCGCATCCCAGGAGACGTCGATATGCTGATAACTGCCCAGCGGGAGGTTTTGGCCGGCCAATTCCCGGGAGGCCATGGTTTCCCCGGGATTTTCCAATAGAAACAGGCCCCCTCCAGGCCGCGCACAGCTACCATAATATTGGGTCAATTGGTGGCTGAACATTCCCGGCACCTGCTTGATGAAGGCAACCGGACCCGTGTGGGCCAGGGGATTGGCGAAGGCCAGCGCCCGGCGGGCCTGATGCAATTGCCGCCAGAGATTCCCCCAGGTTTGGTCCGCTGCCGCAGGCGAGGCCTTTAACGTAGTCCATTGCTGTCGCAAAGTGCTCCAATCGCGCATGGCTTTGGGCGCCGACACGCCGGAATTCCGCAAGTCGGCCAGGAGCGAATCACCGCGCTGGACGAGGCGTTCAATGGCAGCCTGGTAGGTTGCAGGAATCCGTTCCGTGCCGATTCCGTCCTGCCAGCGCCAATCCCATTCCACCAAAGCCCGTTCTATCGGCGGGCGATAGGCTGGCAATACCGGTGGCGGGCAAACCTCCAGGTTGCCGCTGCCGGGATACAGGGAAATGTTGGATTCTTCACTGCCACTCTGCAAAGTCACCTTTTCCCAACGCAGCGCGCCGGAGCTTTGCCGGGCCGCAACCCGCAGGCGAAGGATGTTTTCGCCAGCCCGCGGAACGGCCATGAGCCTGATTTTCATCGCGCCTGGGGTAAAGTCCGGGATCTGCACCGAATTTTGGTTCAGGGAAAGCTCGCCGGACAAGTCCCCCGGATCCTCAACGCTGGCGGTGGCGCAAAAGTGGGTTTCGCCATTCAACCCGAATAAAGGAATCGCGATTTCCACGTGTTCGCCGGGCTGGAGACTGATCCAGGCGGTGGACGGTTTTTCGCTCAATAGAATCTGCGGGCCGGAGCTTTGAGCCACCAATACCAACCCGCACACCGCCGAACTGGGCGGGGGCGCGGGATGGCCGGAGAGCGTGATTTGCGGCCGGCCAATGACGAGGTTCGTGTTCTGGGCGGCCAGGGAGGAAACCAACATCCAACCGGGCAGGAGCATCCAGCCAGTCAATATAGATGAGCACAGGGCCGATCCAGGGCATCCGGGTTGCTTCAACATGGCACCAGAGTAATATTGGCGAAGGAAAGATTCAATCCGAATGGCAAGTTGCGAGGTTGCGCCCCAATCTGGGAAGGGATATATGTGGGGATCATGGGCACAAAAGCAAAAAGTATTACTCCTTGCCGGCCATCCGGAAGGCGGGCTTTTACATTGATTGAGTTGCTGGTGGTCATTGCCATTATCGGCATTCTGGCCAGTTTACTTTTGCCGGTCCTGGCCCGGGCCCGCGACAAAGGGAAAACCGCCCGCTGCCAGAGCAACTTGCGCCAGTTGGGCATGGCGGCCACGCTGTTTGATGAGGATCAGCGGGTTTATCCCATCGGCTGGCCGCCGGCGGACGGATTCACGGGGGATCAGTTTGCCATTTGGTATCGGCAGTTGCAGCCTTACCTGGGGCGCACCACCAACACCTCCGGCCAGGGGGTTTTCATCTGCCCCTCGAGCGTGCAGAAGGCGCAACCTGATGAAAAACAAGCTGGATTCCGCGAAGGGGGATTTTGGGGATTCCTGGCCTATGCCCAGAACGGAAATATCAACAACGGCCGGCGGGACATCAGTTCGCGCCAGGTGATGGACGTGCCCCGGACGATCTTGTATGGGGATACCGATGGCTGGGATGCCTGCCTTTATGCGGATGGCGATCCCACCGCCAATGTTTGCTACCGCCACAGTGGTGGCACGGAAAAAAGCTCGGATACGGATCGTGGGATTGCTGGCGCAAAAGGCAAAAAACACCGGGCCAACGCCGTATTCGCGGACACACATGTGGAACTTAGAAGGGACGCTCCGCGACGGATTTTCACGCTGGAAAGGGATTGAACGATTAATCTGCCGACGGCTAATCGCATTGACTCGGACGCGGGGTTCTTTTAGACCTTGGCGACGATGAAAATTAGTTTGTTTGGGATTTCCGGAGTTCCGCTGGGCAAGCACAACGTCAAGGATCCTCAATTGGACCAGGCGGATAAATTGGTCGAAGCCAAAAAGAAAGTCTATATCCAGGTTGATGCCATTGATGCCGAGCATATCAACGAAGCCGATGCCGTGATGGCGTTGGATGAGGCGGCTCCGGATTTGATCCTGCGGGATCTGGAATTTGTGGAATCGCGCTTGAGCCGCGATCCGGCTGGAATTGAGCTCGGGTTGTTGCCCAAATTGAAGGCCAGCCTGGAAAAGGAAGAATTCCTGTTCAAGCTCACTTTTAATCCTGAAGAACAAGCCATGGTGGCGAGCTATGGGCTGGTAACGGTCAAACCCACCCTGGCCATCAAAAGCGAGCAAATCGAAAAAATTGGCGAGCTATGGCTGACTTTGGTCCAAGCGTGCGGATATCTCAGTTTCCTGACCTTGGGCGGCAAGGAAAACCGGGCCTGGCAGATCAAAAAGGGCACCAATGCCTGGGAAGCCGCCGGGGCCATCCACTCCGATATCCAAAAGGGTTTCATCCGCGCGGAAATCATCAGCTTTGCGGACCTGGTGTCCAACGGCGGTGAAACCCAGGCCAAAAGGGCGGGGAAAATGCGCCTCGAACCGAAGGATTACCTCATGCAGGACTATGATGTGGTGAACTTCCGCTTCAACAAGTAATATTCCTGCCGCTGCTTCCGCGCAGGATTCCAGCAAATAAAAGCCGCCAACTGCCTGGTTGGCGGCGTCCATTCCGAACTGGTTGATTTCCGGATTATCCGCTAAATGCTTTCGGGCAGCACCCAGGGTTTGCGGCGTTCCCGGTCCAGATAGGTATTTGCCTCCGGATCGTCCGGGAAAACCTCTTTAACCGGATCCCATTTTAATTTGCGGCCCAGCAGCCGGGCGATATTGCCCAAGTGGCAGACGGTGGCGGAGCGATGGCCTATTTCCACATCCGCGATCGGTTTTTGGCGGGACTTGATGCATTCGATCCAATTCTTGAGGTGGTCGGGGCTTTTTTGGAGATGGATTTCGTTGTCCTTGATGGCTTCCTCGGCCAGTTCCTCGGGATCGGACTTGCAGATGGCCCGATCAATCGTCAGCGTCCCTTTTTCACCCTTGAAGACCGCACCGCCAGCCGGGCCATTAGCCAATTCCATGATGATATCGCCCGGATACCGGTAAAACAGCTTCGGCTCCCGGCAGATGCCATCACCGCGCTTCTGCGGCTCCGCAGCGGTGTAAGTGGGCAGCTTGAGTGCCGGACCATCGGTCCAGATTTCGACCGGCCCGGAATCATCCATGCCCAAGGCCCACTGCACCTGGTCAAAGCCGTGGCTGCCCCAACCGGTCATTTCCCCGCCGGAGAAATGGCGGAAAGACAACCATCCGGGATTGGCCCGGGGCTGATATAAATCTGAATTGAAAGCGACCAGCGGAGCGGGGCCGCACCACATTTCCCAATCCAATTCCGAGGGGATTGGCTGGGCGGGCAGGCCATAATTCCAAGGGGACGGGTAATTGTAGGCGATCACGCGGCTGATTTTCCCCAAGCGCTGATTGCGGATCAATTCGCAACCACGCCGGTTCGCCTCCATGGAACGTTGCTGGCTGCCGGTCTGAAAAACCCGTTTATATTTCCGGACAGCCTGCACGATCATCCGGCCTTCCTTGATGGTCAAACTCATCGGTTTTTCCACATACAGATCCTTGCCGGCCTGGCAGCAATGCAGGCAGATCAAAATCCGCCATTGTTCCGGGGTGGCCGTGACCACGGCATCCACATCCTTACGTTCCAGCAGGCGCCGATAATCCTGGTATGGCTCGGCCTGCAATTTTTTGCCCATTTCGCGGGCTCGCGGCAGGTTCACGTCTGCCACCGCCACAAACCTGGCCACGGGCATCCGGTTCAGGAAGCTTACCACGGATCCGCCCTGGCGGCCCACGCCAATGCCCGCCACTCCAACACGATCATTGGCTCCCGGTCGTCCGGGGGCGGCCAGGACATGGGATGAAATAAAGTCAGGGATGGCCAAACCAGCGGCGCCTATCAAAGCTCCACTGCGGATGAAACTTCTCCGGTTCAGTTTTGGATGATTCATGGGCTATTTCTATCCCCCACCCAGGGGCCAGGCCAAGCAAAAACGATTCGCGCGCCTGCGCAGCGGTTTTGGTTTGCCGTTTTCATTATTGACCAAAGATATCCTTGGTCATACCATTTTGGGTCTGGAATTCAAAGGCATCAGGATCGGTGATTTGTTCCAAAGTTGGGACAGGCAAGCGCCGGGTTTAATCGTTGCTTGCGGATGCGGATTTGGATTTCACAGCGCAAAACAGTATGAAAGGAAACGGAATGTTAAACTATAAAACTCCAATGCGAGCCTTGTTGCTGACCGGCTTGCTGGGCGCTTTTAGCAGCGGCCAGGCGGCCAGCATACTCCTGCCGGCGGATGCCGCCGGCCCCCTGGGTTCAGCCAGCGCGCCAGGATTCCTGGTCCGCACAGTGCAAGGCCCCCAAACCCCTGCTTTGGCCAATAGCGTAATGCGGGCCATAAGGCAGCTGAATGGTACCTTGCTGGACGCTGATGGAAACCCGGTTGTCAATGAAGCCATTTCCGGACCCAACGCCGACGGAGGCTACACCATGGATGCGGTGGGATTTGAAAGGGATGGAACCTCCCCCATGGATGTCAAGGACGACGCCGGTACGGTGATCGCCAGTTTTTATACCACACCTTTTCCAGGAATTCCGGGCACCGGAGGGCACACGGATAATTTTGCGGTGGAGGTTCTGGGCTATCTGCAATTAACCAAAGGCACCCACGTGCTGGGCATCAGCGTGAGTTCAGACCGCACCGACGTGAACAACGACGATGCCTATTCGCTGTATGTCAGCGCCAATCCGCGTGATTTTTTTGCCACAAAAATTATGGAGTACCAGCGGGCCGGAGCTCCTTTCGGCGGCAACCAGCACATCGAAAACCAGTTCACGGTGGAAGCTCCGGTGGCGGGGATTTATCCCATCCGCCTGGTGTATGCCCAAACCGGGCTGGGGGCGAACCTGGTGCTTTATTCGATCGATGAGAGCACTTCGGAGCGCATCCAGATGAACGATCCGAGCGATCCCCGGACGATCAAGTCGTTCACCGTCAGCTCAGTGGCCAAGGCGAGCGCTCCCGCGGTGGCGGAAGTCAGCCCGCTCCCCGGCTCAGAAGGGATTCCCGCCGCGGATGCCATCAAAGCTCTACTGGTGGATGGCAAGACCACGGTATCCGCAGATAAAGTAAAGCTGTTCTTAAACAACGTCCAGGTGACGCCACAAAAAATCGCGAAGACCGGCAACCAACTGAGTGTCGAGTATAGCCCCAACGCCAGCCGGCCGGACAAAAACAACCTCGTTCGCCTGGAGTTTACCGATTCGGCGAATACGTCCTATACCAATAGCTGGCAGTTTGGCATTACGGTGGGTGGCGGTTCCTCCACCACGGTGGCCGGACAATGGGACTTTGACGCGGGCGACCTGCGGGCCACCGTGGGCAAACCGCTGGATTATTTTGATGGGGCCAACGGAGTCACCAAAAAGGGCACCCGGTTTGGGACCACCACCGAACTCGGTGTGGCGAACATCAATGGGCAAGTCGCGAAAGTCATGGAAGTACCCGGCGACCTGGATCCCAATGCTGGTTACCTGATGAACCATGGCATCGCTCCCAATGGCGGCGGCACGCGCGTGAACCAGTGGACGATGATCATGGATGTATTTGTGGATACAGCCGGACCGGGTGCGGCCTCGCTGATCCAGATGAGTTCCACCAACCTGAACAACGGTGCCGATGGCGACCTGTTCTGGCAGGGCAGTAATTTTGGCCAGGGTGGGGGCGGCTATAATGGCCGCGGCACCTTCACAGCCGGCGCCTGGCACCGGGTGGTTGCCGCTTATGATGAAGCGGCCTCACCGCCAGTGGTAACCAAGTATGTGGATGGGATCAAGCAGGATGACTGGACGGCCAATCAAGGTTTGGATGCTCCCCGCCGCACTCTGGCCCCGCTGGCGATCCTTTTCGCTGATGGGCAGAAGGACGAACGCCGTAAAATGTGGGTCAACAGCATTCAAATCCGCGCCGGCAAATTGAGCGACGCGGAAATGGTGGCCTTGGGTGGCCCATCGGCCAGCGGCATTCCGCAGGTCATTCCCCAAAGCACGGTTACCGGGCAATGGGACTTTGAATTTGGCGATCTCAGCGCCACCATAGGCAAGCCTCTGGAATACTTCGATGGCGCGGATGGCCTGACCAAAGCGGGCACCGAATTCGGTGTCACCACCGACCTGGGCGTGCCCGATATCAATGGCCAGCCCGCCAAAGTCATGAAAGTTCCGGGCGACCTGGCCCCGAACGTTGGCTACCTCATGGATCATCGCATCGCCCCCAATGGCGGCGGCACGCGCGTGAATCAATACACCCTGATCATGGATGTGTATATCGCCACCTCAGGGCCTGGTGCGGCTTCTTTGATCCAGGTCAGTTCCACCAATTTGGATAACAAAGCGGATGGCGACCTGTTTTGGCAGGGTAATAATTTTGGCCAGGGCGGCGGCGGTTATAACGGCCGAGGAACCTTCACCGCGGGCGCCTGGCACCGGGTCATTGCCGCCTATGATGAGGCGGCTTCGCCCCCGGTGGTATCGAAGTTCGTGGATGGCATCAAGCAGGATGATTGGACCGCCAATCAAGGATTGGACGCTCCCCGGCGGGCCATGCTGGCCAAGGCCATTCTGTTCGCCGACGGTCAGGCGGACGAGCGGCGGATCATGTGGGTCAGTTCCATCCAGGTGCGCGCAGGCAAGATCAGCGATGCCGAAGCCGTGGTCCTGGGCGGGCCTTCCGCCAGCGGTATTCCGGTGGTCATTCCCAAGAGCAACGTGACGGGCCAGTGGGATTTCAACTTTGGTGATCTTGGCGCCACGATTGGCAAACCGCTCCAATACTTCGATGGAGCGGATGGCTTGACCAAGGCGGGAACCTTGTTTGGAACCAACACTGACCTCGGTGTCGCCGACCTCAACGGGCAGCCAGTTCGGGTCATGCAGGTTCCGGGTGACCTGGCTCCGAACGTAGGATACCTGATGGATCACGGGATTGCTCCGAACGGTGGCGGTACGCGGGTGAACCAATACACGCTGATCATGGATCTCTTCATCGATACGGCAGGGCCTGGCGCGGCCTCGCTCATCCAGGTAAGTTCCACCAACCTGGACAACAAAGCGGATGGCGACCTGTTTTGGCAGGGTGGCAACTTCGGCCAGGGTGGGGGCGGATATAACGGCACCGGGATCTTCACGGCCGGGGCCTGGCACCGGGTTATTGCCGCTTACGATGAAGCGGCGAAACCGCCGGTGGTCACCAAGTTTGTCGATGGGATCAAGCAGGATGATTGGACCGCCAACCAAGGCTTGGATAATCCGCGGAGAGCGATGCTGCCCAAGGCCATCCTCTTTGCCGATGGCCAGGCGGACGAGCGGCGAGTCATGTGGGTCAGCTCGGTCCAAGTCCGTTCCGGCAAGTTGAGTGATGCGGAAATGGTTGCGCTGGGTGGCCCCTCTGCCAGCAAGATCCCGGTCCTCATCACCGGGGTGATTGCTCCGGAAATACCGCCTTCGCTTTCCATTGGTTTAAGTGGGGGTTCGGTGACCATCTCCTGGCCGCAGGAGGCCACGGGCTATAAATTGGAATCAACCAGCACCCTGACCAGTCCATCGTGGACCGAGGTTACGGGCGCGGCCAACAACTCGGCCACCGTGCAGGTCAAGGCGGGGGGCCAATTCTTCCGGCTTAAGAAGTAAAAAGCGGACTTGCGATTGCCTGGCGGTTCACCCCGCCTGGCAATTTTTAAACGGCTGGCGTTTTTCGCCAGCCGTTTTTTTTCCCCTGGACCGAATGGGTGGCCGCAATCCGAAACGCCAAGTTCAAGCTTGCATTTTGGGCAGCGAGCAGCAAGACTCAGGGGCAGTTATGGGCAGTGTTGAGAAAGCGAACTACTTTCAGGACCGGCTGCGGATGACCGGCGAATCCCATGGCCCCATTACGCTGCCAGGTCTGAGAGGGTCCTCACCATGGCGGAGGGAATATTCCGCCGGAAAGGCTTCGGCTGGCTCGTAGGCCATGGTATTCACGACCCAGATTTTCGTTTTCTATTTTCTGCCAGTATTCCTGCTGGTTTATTACAACCTGCCTTGCGGCTGGCGCAATGTCTGGATCACCCTGGCCAGTTATGTCTTTTATGGTTGGTGGGAACCGTGGTTCACCGGCCTCATGCTGTTCACTACGGTCATGGACTTCCTGTGGGGCAAGGTCATCACCCGGCCCGGTGCCACTCCGCTCCAGCGCAAGCTCGCCGTGCTGGCCTGTGTGGTGACCAATTTGAGTTTCCTGGGATTTTTCAAGTATTACATGTTCGCCGCGGGGACGTTGAACCAAATCCTGGCGGCGGTTGGAGCCAGGCAATTCCAGGTGCTGCAGGTGACCCTTCCCATTGGCATTTCGTTTTACACCTTCCATTCCCTCACCTACATCCTGGATTTGTATCGCGGGCACGCTACTCCGGCGAAGTCGTTTTCAGGATTCTCCGCTTTTGTGGCGCTGTTTCCCGACCTGGTGGCGGGCCCGATCATCCGTTATAAGACACTGGCGGAGCAATTGCGCGAGCGCGAGCACACGGTGCCGCGGTTTGCAGCCGGCGTGGCCATCTTCATCGCTGGCTTTGCGAAGAAGATTTTACTGGCCAATCCATGCGGTCTGGTGGCGGATTCGGTGTTCAATGCAGCTGGTCCTTGCGCGCTGGATGCCTGGATCGGAGTGGTGGCTTACACGTTCCAAATTTATTTCGACTTCTGCGGTTACTCAGACATGGCCGTGGGGCTGGGGCGGATGTTGGGCTTCGAATTCCTGAAAAATTTCGACGCACCGTATTGGTCGGAAAGCATCACCGAGCTTTGGCGGCGCTGGCACATCTCGCTGTCGAGCGTTCTGCGGGATTATTTATATATTGCGCTGGGCGGCAACCGGAAGGGGGAGGGGCGCACGTATTTCAATCTTGCCGTAGTGATGCTGCTGGGCGGCTTGTGGCATGGGGCCAAGTGGAACTTTGTGGTGTGGGGCGCTTTCCACGGATTGCTCCTGGCCGCCGAAAGGTGGCGGGGCAAACTGAGCTTTTATGGCGCTCTGCCACGGCCGGGACGGATTGGCCTGACCTTTCTCCTGGTGCTGTTCTCGTGGGTATTGTTCCGGGCTGATAATTTGACGCTGGCCGTGGAGTATTACCAAGCGATGTTCGGCCTCGGCCCGACCGGGAACACGGCCCCTTTGCTGGCTGCCACGATTTACACGCCGTACCACCTCCTCATTTTAACCGTATGCACGGGACTGGTATTTCAACCCTGGCAGGCGCACGACTGGGCAATGTCGCCGGTGACTTGGGGGAGAACTGCCGTGCTGGTGCCGTTGTTCGTCCTCTCGATCATGGCGATGTTTGCCCAGGACTTCAATCCATTCCTCTATTTCCAGTTCTGAGTGGCCATGAAACGTTTTCGCGATCCCCAGTGGTTCCTGATCCTGATGTTCCTCGGGATCATCGGCAGCGTACCGTTGATCCAAATGGTGGTCGAAGTCCGCCAGGAGGAGGGCGTGCGAGTGTTTGAAGTGTTTCACCAAAAACCCACTGCCGCCAACTTGCGCACCTACGAGCGAAGCTTGGAAGCTGCCAATTGGGCGGCGCGAGCAAGCCGGCCCTGGATTCAGTTTGCCCAGTTTGAGTGGCTGAAGGACGGCGGAGCAAAGGCAGCCATCGGAAATGAGGGGTGGTATTTCTACAAACCCGGATTAGGTTACCTGCTGGCCCGGCCCGAACGGGCGAAGGTAGCCAGCACCACCCAAGATCCGCTCCCGGCGATTGTGGATTTTCGTAATCAATTGGCGGCGCGTGGCATCCGGCTCGTGGTCATGCCGGCGCCGAACAAGGAAAGCGTGTATCCAGACCGTTTGACTCCGCGGGCTGAGGCCTTGCACGGGGTGCTGGCCCCCCGCACCCAAGACTTGCTGGATCGCCTGCGCGCAGCCAACGTGGAAGTCGTCGATTTGTTTAAAGGATTCAGCCAGGCGCGCCAAGCCGCAGGGTCAGCCTCCCAGGCTTCGCTATATCTGGCGCAGGACACCCATTGGTCGCCAGCCGGGGTTGAGTTGGCGGCCAAGCTGGCGGCGGGCCATCTTCTCGAGCTGGGCTGGGTGCGACCTGGTTTGGTCGATTACCGGGGACGGCCCGCACCGATAGAGAGGTTGGGCGACGTGTTGCGCATGCTGCAAGTGCCGGCGATCGAGCGTCGCGTAAAGCCGGAAACTGTGGCGTGTGTCCAGGTGGTCCGCCGCGACAACGGCGAACTCTATCAGGAAGCTGCGGACGCGGAGATTCTGGTGCTGGGCGACAGTTTTATGCGGATCTACCAGCGGGATGAGCCGGGAGTGGCGGGTTTTATCGCGTACCTGGCCAAAGAACTCAAACAACCCGTGATGTCACTGGTCAGCGACGGTGGAGGATCGACGTTGGTGCGCCAGGAACTACAAGGGCGACCCGCATTTCTCAAGAACAAGAAGGTGGTGCTTTGGGAATTCGTCGAAAGAGATATCGGCCTCGGTCTTGAAGGCTGGAAGCTCGTGCTCTTGCCGCCGCCGGTGATCCCGAATTCGCCCGGCCGCGTTACAGATCCGGCGGCTTTGCGCCAGCCAACGGCACCACCCAAGGCGAATTAGGTGGCCCCGGGGCAAACCAGGCGGGAATTTCGGTAGGAACCTCCTTTTTCGTTCAAAATGCAAACCCGTGCGGAAACGGCGCACGGAATGGGAATCTCCCTCAACCGGGGCTTGGCAATTGCCGGCTGGGTCTTTTTACGCAATAATCGGTCTCGCAATCACTACCCTCCCCGAGTGTCCAAGGACAGCTCGGCCAGGCCGGCCGGCACAAAGCGCCAACAATAGGGACTTTGGGCTTGTTGTGGGCGGGTGGGTAACGTAGTAAAAGCGCCATGAAACCATGGAGCATATTCCGACTTCAATTTGGGCGGGACATTGGGCTGGCGATCTTGGCGGCCGGATTAGCCACCGCCTGGCCAGCCGGTTGCCTCTCCGCCGAAGAATCTGGAAAAGGGGGCCGGGACGAAGCGCAAACCAAAGAAACGAAGCCAGGCAAGGAGGGAAAGCCAGCCGGCAAAGAGGAGCTTAAGCTGGAGGATCTGTTTCCGGAGAAGGGACTATTCGGACCGTCGGCCAGCGGAACTGCTTTTTCCCAGGATGGGCGATATGCCGCCTTTTTATACCGGCCTTACCCTGAAAGACGCCACGGCCCGGATCTTTGGCTGCTGGATACACAATCAGGCCAGCTGAAGCGGGTGACCTCGGTATCGGTAATGAGCGAATTCCAAGCCGAGACCCGAAAGGTCAAGGAAGACCGGATCAAGAAGGCCCGCGAGTCGAAAAAGAAGCCGGCGGCCACCGGAGATAAGCCTGTGGCTGAAGGAGCGGCCAAGGACAAAAAAGCCACCAGTCCGGAAGGTTCGGAGGAGGATTTCAAAGACGAGGCCCAGAGTATTCCCGACGAGGTTAAAGGGAGCAGTGATGCCGGAAAAAAGGACAAAAAACTGGAGGACTGGGAAAAAGGGGATTGGGTGGATGAGAAGGACGCCGATGCCGAAAAAGACCCGCACTATGGCGGCATCAATGCCTTTGAATGGGCCCCGGCAACTAATGAAATGATGTTCGTATCGGGAGGGGACCTTTATCGATATGTGCCGGAGCGGCAGGAAATCAGCCGGCTGACGCGCTCCTCCGACGAGAAGCGGAACCTGCGATATCTGCCGGATGGCGGGGGCTACACTTTTCTGCGCGGGAACCAATTGATGCGCGTGCGTTTTGGCCAGCATATCCAGGAACAGGTCGAACCTAAAGTGGCCGAGGGGGAGCGAATTCATGATTATCAAATCAGCCCGGATGGAAAACGGGTGTTGTTGGTGACGATGAAGGAAGTTTCCGGACCCGCATCCGATCGCAAAGTGCAGATTGCGCAGTATCGCGACCGATTTATGAACACCACCCAGGTGGCGCGCCAGGTTTCCGACGACCCGGTCAAAACCAATGAAGTCTCGCTCTATGTTTGTGAACTCGGTGGCACACTAAAGGAGGATCTGAAAACCATCCGCATCCTGAAAGCCCAGCGGACCGGCCCGCGCGATTACTGGTCCACTCCGGATTGGGCGCCGGATTCGTCGCGCCTCGCCTTTGCCTGGTATGAGCAGAATTCCGGGCATATCCAGATTTATGAGGCCCTCCTGGATGCCACCCGCGAAAAGGAAAAGGCCAACCCCAAGAAGGAGGAACCCACGGCGGCAGGCGAAGAAAAGAAATCCGGTGGCAAGTCAACAACTGAAGATCCCCCCGCCGATAGTGGCAAGGAATCGGTCTTGGAGGAGCGTCCGGCGCGGGTGGTTTACCGTATTTTGCATCATGGCGGCCCCACCACGCCCAACATGGTTACTCCGCAATATATCGCCGACAACCGGCGTTTGGTTTTCTTAAGCGAACAGAGCGGCTATCGCCAGTTATACCTGCTGGATCCGCTCTACGAGTCGGTTGTTTCCGTCACTCAGGGATCTTATGAGATATACCCGGTGCCGATGGGGAATCAGCGCAAATACCTGTTTGCCGCCGCCACCCGTGACGATCCAGCCCGGCGGGAATTATTCCGTATCAATCCCCAAGACCGGTCCATGGAGAAGATATCCCTCTGGGAGGGATCGTACCAGGGCGCGGCTTTCAGCCCGGACGGTGCCAAGGCACTGGCCAATTACTCGACCTATGGCCGGTTGACCGAACTGGTTTACATCGACACCACCCGCGAGGAGGTCAAAGTCCTGACCGATTCGCATCCCAAGAAGGCAGCGGAGTTGACCACCGCCAGGCCGGCATTTTTCGCTTACAAGAATCGTTTGGGGCACGACATCCGGGGCATGATGTTCAAGCCAGCCATGGTGAAAACCAACGAAAAACTGCCCGTGCTGGTTTATGTTTACGGCGGGCCCTTGGGTGAGCGGAAAATGGTGAACGACGGCAACTACGCCGGCGATGCCTATTTCTTTGCCTGGTATATGGCGCAGAAGCACGGCTACCTGGCGGCAACCATTGATCCGCGCGGTTCCTCCGGCTATGGCGGTTTATTCGAGAAATCCAATTTCGGGAATGTCGGCCGGGCCCAGGTGGAAGACTTGGTGGATGGGGTGAAATGGCTGGTGGATCATTTCCCAGTGGATGCCAAACGGGTGGCCATCCACGGGTGGAGCTTCGGCGGATTCCAAACGCAAATGTGCCTTTACACGGAGCCGGACGTCTTTGCGGTGGGCATGGCGGGCGCCGGCCCCACCGAATGGGAGAATTACAATTCGTGGTACTCCACCGGAACGATCGGCCCCAGCCGCACGGGCCAGACGGACCTCAGCAAGTTCTCACTGCTGCCGCTGGCTAAAAACCTCAAGGGGAAATTGCTGCTGGTGCATGGCATGGAGGACGACAATGTCCTTTACCAGGACACCGTTCGGGTTTACCGGGAATTGCTGAAGGCAGGCAAGGAAACCCAAGTGGAAATTTTCCTGGATCCCACCGGCAAACATGGTTTGGGCGGGGATGTCAAAAGCCTGGGACGCTACCGCAAATATGAAGAATTCCTGCTGAGAACCATTGGCCGTGGCCCGGTCCAATAAGGGAAACGGTCCCCTTGCAAAGCCCGGTGGATTTCCGGCCACCGATTCAGAGTCAGTCGTTTTGGTGGCATTTGCGGCCGGGCTTGCAGTATTCCAGGCTGGCGAGCCAATCGTCCGGGCCGGTCTCCGCCTGGGTGCGGTTGCACCAGCAGTGGCTGGAGCCACCAGCCGACTCTGATGGCTGGCTAAAAGCTTCGCCAGCGGACGCGGGAATATAGATTTTCTTGGTGCGCAGGTGTCTGCAAATTTCCGGGTTCATAGCAATCGGGACGGGGTCGGATTGGGGCCGGGCTTGAAATAATTCGTCATCATGCCCCCAGCTTCATCAACGTTCTTTGGACCAACGCTTTGGCCAGGGGAACCTTATAGGCATTGTGCTCCAGCGGGGTGGCTTTTTTGAGGAGCAAATCCGCTGCTTCCTCAGCGAGGCCGGCGCTCAATTCGCGGCCTTCCAGCAGCTTGCCGACGGCCTTGACTTGATAAGGCACGGGGGACACAGCGCCCAAAACCACTCTGGCAGCGGCCAGTTTGCCCCCGATTATTTTGGCGGAAGCGGCGCAGCTGGCCAATGCCCAATCAAATTGGGATTTTTCGCTGGTTTGCAGGTAGGAGCTCCGGCGTTCAGCCACCGGGATCTCCACCTGCAGAATCAAGTCGTTTGAAGCCAGGGAATGGTGGGCGGTGGGGTTGTCCCAAGCCTTGGCGTAAAGTTCGTCGATGGACCAGCGTGCCAATTCATCCTCGCGCTGGACCACCACGGTGGCCTCCAAAGCGCCCAAGGCGACGGCCAGGTTGGAGACCACCGGGCTGATGCAGGTGTTGCCGGTGAACAGGCTGTGGTATTTGTTTTCCCCGTTGCGCGCGAAACAGGTGTCGCCGCCCTTTTTCAGGCAAAAAACATCCCGCTGCCGGAAATACCAGCAACGCGAATGTTGGGCCAGGTTGCCGCCCAGGGTGGCTACATTGCGGATTTGCGGCGAACCCACTTCCGCAGCGGCCTCCGTCAAGGCGGGAAATTTTTGTTTGAGGCCCGGGTGGGCCTCGATTTCCGCGACCTTGACATTGGCTCCGAGTATCCATCGCTCTGCACCGGGAGTGATGCGGTTCAGCCCGGGGAGGGACTTGATATTGACCAACAAATCCGGCTCGGCGATGTATTCCTTCATCAGGCCCAGGAGATCATTGCCGCCGGCGATATAACATCCGCGGTCCCCCGCCAGTTCACGGGCGTTGGCAGGCGTGAGGGCGGTGGCGTATTGGAAGGCTTTCATGCGTTTACGGTTTGAGTTTTGCCGAGGGCGGCCAGGACTTTGGCCGGGGTAATGGGCAGGCTGCCCACGCGGACGCCCAGGGCGTTGGCCACCGCGTTGGCAATGGCCGAGGCGGTGGGGATGGTGACGGGCTCTCCCACCCCAATGACCCCCCGCTCGGGCATGTTTAGGAGCACCACGTCGATTTCCGGGATATCGGCCAGGCCGGGGATTTTGTAGGTTTCGAAATTCGGATTCAGCATCACCCCCGTGGCGCGATCCATTACGCGTTCCTCGTAAAGGGCGTAGCCGATGCCCATGATGATGCCGCCATTGACCTGGCTTTCACAAGTGAGCTGGTTTAGGATCAATCCGCAATCCTGGATGCAGGTGATCTTTTTCACCCGGACCAAGCCGGTTCCGGTGTCCACGGCCACTTCGGCAAATTGAACCCCGCCGGCTCCGCTCGAAGACAAGCCGGGTTGCCACTGGCCGGGCACCACCAAGGGGTTGATGCCGATTTTACGGCAGGCTTTGAGCCAGTTTTCACCCCGCACATTTTCCAGGCCGGAGGTTTTCTGGAGTTCCGCCAGCGCTTTGGTGCAGGCGTCATGGATGGCCGGCGCCACGGAGGGGGAGGTGGTGCTGCCACCACTGCCGCCGGAGGGCGGGAACTGCGTATCCCCGATGCGCACGGTGATCTCCTCCGGCTTGAGCCCCAATAGCTCGGCCGCCACCAGGGCGATGACAGTTCGGGTGCCGGTCCCCAAATCCTGGGTGCCGCACCGGATTTCAACCGAGCCGTCGGGATTAATTTGCGCCTCCGCCTTGGTGCCGCCGCCACCGCCACCCCAGGAGGCTCCGGCGCAGCCGACGCCGGTTTTCACCGGGCCGGGCGAGGTGCCCGGCCGCCGGTATTTCTCCTTCCAGCCGAAACGTTCGGCGCCCAGCCGGTAT
>CAIMWS010000484.1 GCA_903845125.1 uncultured Verrucomicrobiota bacterium | reverse complement strand
CCGGCGCGGCCGAACCGGACGGCAACGGCCTGGATCGTGGGTGGTTTGTGGGCAGCGCGGCGCAGGCCCTGGCGGACGATCCGCAGCACTCCATCTACGCCTCCAGCTTTAAGAAGACGGACCTGGCCTTCCCGATGGTGTGGGCCCGCAACAGCCAGGTGAGCGCAGTCAACGTCACCGCGCGGTATGCCGCCCCGGCGGTGAAAAAGGAGGTCAACGGGGTGCAGTTCCACCTCAAGGTGGTGGAGGCCGCGGCGGGTCGGCGGGTGGCCGCCAGGGTGACCATGGCGGCCCGGGACGGCACGGGCGCCCGGCTGGAGGGAATGACCCGGGATGAGACCCACGATGCCAATGACACGCTGGATTTCACGCTGGCGAAGGAAAAGGAGTATGAAATCCAGGTGGATTACGCGAACCGGCAAATCCGTAAAACTTACCGCAGCCCGGCGGCCGGGTCGGATTCCCTGACCATCCGCCTGGAGTGAGCGGGTGGGCCAGGGGCCAGCCCCCGACGCGCGCCGGCCGCGCCAGCCCGCCGCAATTGGGTTTGATTTTTACCGGGGACCTGGTCCATGCTGGCCGCGATTCAGCATATGAAAGCCAAAACCGCTTTTGCCATCGTGGCGCATCCGGATGACATCGAATTCCGGATCGCCGGAACCTTGTTGCTGCTGCGCCAGGCGGGCTGGGAAACCCACTACCTGACCGTGGCCAACGGATCCTGCGGCACCAACCAGCACAGCGCCCGGCAGGCGGTGGCCATCCGGCGCCGCGAGGCCCGCCAGGCGGCGGGGATCCTGGGGGCCCACTGGCACCCGAGCCTGGTGAACGACCTCGAAATATTCTACGAGTTGAAACTGCTGCGTCGGCTGGCGGCCATCGTGCGCGAGGTGGCGCCGACGATCGTGCTCACGCATCCCCCGCAGGATTACATGGAGGACCACACGAACACCTGCCGGCTGGCGGTGACGGCGGCCTTCGCCCGCGGCATGCCGAATTTCAAAACCGTCCCCGCGCGGCCCGTGGCGGAGGGCGATGCCGCCGTTTACCACTGCATGCCCCACGGCCTGCACGACGCCTTAAACCAGCCGGTGCTGCCGGAGGCGCTGGTGGACACCACCCCGGTGCATGCGCTCAAGTGCCAGGCCCTCGCCGCGCACGCCAGCCAGGCCCACTGGCTGGAGGCCAGCCAGGGGATGGGCGCCTTTGTGCGGGCCATGGAGGAGGATTCCCTGGCCCTGGGCAGGATGTCCGGCCGGTTCACCCACGCCGAGGGGTGGCGCCGCCATCTGCACCTGGGCTTCGGCCCGGCCGGGGCCGACCCGCTGCGCGCCGCCCTCGGCAAAAACCACCACCTCGTCAAACAACCCCAAACCCAAAAAACCTAAGGAGACCTTATGCCACGCAAACTCAGCGCCATTTCGCCGGATTGGTGGGACTACACCACCCTGGACAACGACCTCATCGAAGACGCCGCCCGGCTCACGCTGGAAAAACTGGCCCGGCTGTCACGGCCGGGATTCAAAATCGTGGTTTACGACACGCTGGAAGATTTTTACCTGGCGGAGGCGCTGGAGTATATCCAGGCCTGGCGTCAATCCACGGCGGACAACCCCGTGGGCATCTGCGGCCCCATCGGCCCCACGGAACAGCTGCCCCTGGTGGCGCGCCTGGTGAACGACCTCGGCCTGCCGGTCCAATCCGGCCATTTCTGGGGCATGGACGAATGGTACCTGGAGGGGGCGGAGGCGCCGGTCAGCCATCCGTTGTCCTTTGAGCGGGCCGACCGCGAGCTCTGCTTCAACCGCATCCGCAAGGAGTTGCGCATGCCGGATGCCAACCTGCATTTCCCCAAGGCGGACACCAGCAGCTACCGCCGCAGCTGGGAGGCCGGCGTGCGCTGCGCCGTGATGCAGGGCGGCCAGGGCGATGTGAAGCATTGGGCCTTCAACGACCCGCCCCGCCGCAAAGGCAAATACAAGGACAGCCCGCCCACCCCGGAGGAATACCGCAAGCTCGCCACCCGGGTGGTGGATCTGCATCCCCTGACGGTGGCCCAAAACGCCCGCACCTCCGGCGGGGGGAACATCTCGCTGGTGCCCACCCAGGCGCTGAGCGTGGGCCCCTGGGAAACCTGGAAGGCCGAGAAAGTGTCCATCTGGCAGGCGGGCAACCACGACAACCCGTTTGGCCAGCGGCTGACCGCCCTGATGATCTCCCAAAAAGTGGTGGATGCCGCGGTGCCCATGTCCCTCCTGGCGGACCACCCGAACGTCCAATTCAACTATTACCGCCACGGGCTTGGCTCCTGCGCGGTGGAGATGCACTGAGCCTGGCCGGCAGGAAGCCAGCCGGCAAGGGGCCGCTGAGCATACCTCATCTGGAGTCGAGCCGGCAGCCTTGCCGGATGTTGTACCTCCGCCTCCGCACGGCGGCAGCTACCCGCGTTGGGGGCGGGCGAACACCGCCGTGGCCAGCGCAGATTCCGTAACGCCGCCCATTTTTTCCTCAACCCTAAAAAAAGAGACCGGGCCGAAGCCCGGTCTCCCGTGATTATTCTGGCAGCGATTATTTAATTGCTGCGCACGCGGTAGAACTTGGCGCCGGTGGCGGGAACCGTGATCGTCGCCGGGCTCGTCGCGCCGGAGACGTCCGTGTAGGCGCCGTTCACCGTGTCAGCCGCCTGCAGCACACCCGTGAAGGTGAGCGTCAGGGCCTGGCCATTGCGGCTGTAGCTCAGGGTCGGGGTGTTGGGCTGGGTGCCCTCGAAGGGCACGCCCGCGCCGCGATAAACCACCACGCCATACATGTTGATGCCGGCGAAGTTCTGCTCGCCCAGCACCACGGTGCCGGCGGCGGTCACATGCTTGGCATACACCGAGGAGTATTGGTTGATGCCGCTGCCCGGGCCAACCGGATTCGAGCCGTCTCCGCTCTCATCCATGGCCACTTCATCAGGCTTGCTCGTGTCGGCCGCGCGGTTGCGGCCGGTCTGCACCGGCTTCCAGCCATTGGCTTCGGTCACCCACGTCATGTTGGCGGCAAAGCTCGGCGGGTTGCTGTTGTCGTTGTCCCCCATGCGGTTGTCCACCAGCAGGTAAATGGTGGCTTCGCCGGAGACGGTGATCGTCGTGGTCAAGCCCGCGTTGTCGCGGTTGTTCTGGGCTTCCTGAACGTATTCCTG
>CAIMWS010000483.1 GCA_903845125.1 uncultured Verrucomicrobiota bacterium | reverse complement strand
GTCCAGACCGTGACCACGCCCTGGACGAACGCGGAGGCCGCCATGTCGGCCAATTCCTCGGCGCGCGCCCAGGGGTGATCCGCCACGGAAAGGATGTCCCGCGGCTCCAGCCGGAAATCCCGGGTCTTGCCGGCCAGCAGGTCGGCGGCGTTGATGATGAAGCGCTGCGGTTGGTTGAGGGAGCCGCGCACCACGAGCACCCGCCGCCGGTAGGCTTTCTCGGTGAAGCCGCCCGCCAGGGTGATGGCGCTCAGCACGCTGGTCTCGCTGGTGAGGCCCTGGGAGCCCGGCGACTTCACCGAGCCCAGCACGTGGATTTCATTGGCCACGGCCGAGGGGAAAAAGAGGTAGTCGTTGGGCTCCAGGAGGATGTTTTGGGAGAGGTCGCCCCGGAGGAACAGCTTCTCGAAGTCCAGCGGCACCCGCTGGTTTTGCCGGATGAGGAAGCTGCGCGGCAGGTCAGCCATTTCGACGGTGTTGAGCTGGAACACACCGGTCTCCAGTCCGCCGGCCTGGGCCACGGCTTCGAGGATGGTCAGCGGGCGGTCCAGCACAAAAGCGCCTTTGTTGACCACCTTGCCCAGGACGAAGAATTTTTTGCTTTTGAACAGGCCGGGGGTGACGATGAGGCGCGGGCGCCGGTAATATTTGCCCAGCTCGGCGCTGATCGCTTCCCGCAATTCGTCGAGGGTGAGGCCGGCCGCCTGGAAACCCTGGACCTGGAGGTAGCTGATCCGCCCATCCGGCTCGATGGCCACATCGCTACGGGTCAGCTCGGGCCGGCCGTAAAAGGTGAAGCTGACCACATCGGAGGGTCCGAGGGTGAGCTTTTGCTGCCAGGCGGCCTTGGCGCGGGCATTGGCGCCGGCGAAGACGAGCGGGGCCGGGGGCTTTTCCGCCACTTTGAGGACCGGGGCCTCCGCTTCCGCCGGTGGCTGGGGGGAAGCCCAGGCGAGGGCCTGGAGCAGGGCCAGGGAGGGGATCCAAAGCGGCTTCATAGGTCGAAGGGGAGCCAGGGGAAGAGGCTCCGGTGCCGGTTCAGCGCCACCCCGGCCAGGTGGCAGCCGGCGTGGCGCAAAGTCTCCAGGCGCTGGGCGGTCTCGCGGGAACGGGCGAGTCCGCTGCCCACGAGCCAGATCAGCTGCGGCAGGCTTTCGGCCAGCAGCAGGGTGTCGGGCTGGTCCGTGGCCACCAGTTCCACCAGGAGGACCAGGCCGGGCAGGCGGCGCCATTCCTCGAGGGCAGCCTGCCACTGGGTCCGGTGGACGGCGTCCCAGCGCCACCCGGCGGGGATCAGCAGCCAGAGCGGCTCACCCGGCGTGGGCTGGACTTTGGCGGGGGCCTCCAGGGCGGAGCCGAGCTCCAGGGTGGCGCCGTGGAGCGGGGCCCGGTTGGACACCAGCAGCACGCTGCCCTCGCGCTGGGCCGCCGCCCGCCCCAGCAGTTCCAGCCAGGTGGAACAGCCCTGCCCCTCCCGCACGGCCGCCAGCCCGCACACGATGCGGCGCTCCGGCCCGTCCGCGAGCCGGCCCTGCAGCGCCAGCCAGGTGCGGAACGCCCAGTCCGCCGGTGGCGCCGCCTCCCGGGCCGCCAGGTCCCCCAGGCGGGCCAGCAGCGGCAGCCGGGTGGCGCGCCGCGCGTCCGCCGCGGTGAGCAGGCGGTCATCCAGCGATTCCAGCAGGGCCGCCAGCACCAGGCACAGGAACGCCCCAAGGCCCCCGCCGGCGGCCGCGAAAATCAGCACTTTCTTGCCCCGGGTGGTGGCCTCGATCTGGTCGGGCTTGGCTTCAAAAAACCGGTAATAGGGGATCGGGTTTTCCTCGTGCAGCTGCGCCTCGCGCTGGCGGCTGGAGAGCAGCTCTTGGGCGGTTTCCAGGGATTGCTGGCGCGCCTTGATGCGGGCGTATTGCAGGCCTTTCTCAGGCAGCGCCCGGAGCTTCTCATCCGCGGCCGCCCGCACCGTTTTGAGCTTGGCCAGCTGCGCGGCCAGCACCTCTTTCTGCATCCGGAAGGAGAGCAGTTCCTGGTAAAACGTGGTCGCCAGCCCCCCCTCGCCCTGGCGCGGCGGCCCCGTCTGCCGCCCGGCGGTTTGGGCCATCTCCTTTTCAATCTCCTCCACCCGCAGTTTCTGGTCGTCCACCAGGGGGTTGGCGTCGGTGTATTTCGTGCGCAGTTCCGCCAGCAGCTCCCGCGCCGCCCGGGCCCGTTCAGCCAGGGGATTATGCTCGGAAAGCTCTTTTTCCAGCGTGGTGATCTTCAAATCCAGGGTGTCGTAATCCAGCCGCATGGTTTCGTAACGCAGGTCCAATTCACCCAGCTTGTGCAGCTGGGCATCGATTTCCTTGTCCACGCTCACCAGCCCGGATTCCCGCGCGAAATCCAGCAGTTCCTGGTTCACTCCCCGGAGATCTTCCCCGGCCTTGGCCAGCTGCTTTTTCAGGAGCTTGTTTACGTCGATCGCCTCCTGCGCCTGCATGTCCCGCGTCATCCGCACCACCTCCGGCCCATACACGTTCAGCACCCGGAGGGCCGTCTCGCCGCTGCGCTGGGATTTGAAGGCGATGGTGATCAGGTCCGTGTTACGCTCGGGGGTGATGGTGAGGCCGTCCAGGATGGCCCGGGGCGAAAGCCGGGGCAGGGTCAGTTCGCTCACGCGCTGCAGCAGCACCATGGATTTCATGAGGCTCACCAGGGTGGGCACGGTGAGCTGCCGCGGTTTGAAGGGGTCGCCCTGCTGGGAGGCCCGGAAGGTGTCCGTGCTTTCCTGGCGCATCAGCTGGGCGGAGGCCGTGAACATCGGCTTCACCTTGAAGTAGCCGGCCACCCCGCCGGCCAGCCCGGGCACCAGGCCGCTGAGCAAGATCCAGTGCCACCGCCGGAGGACGGCCGCCACCAGCCGCAGCGGATCGAAGGGCAAAGCGAAGGTTCCCGGCTTGGACTGGGGCTGGGGGGCTTCGGCGGCCTGGGGGGCGGCAGGCGGTATGTGGGAGCCGTTGGTCATTATCCGGACATGGTCAAAATAGACTTAACAGACCGCTGCTGGTAGCGCAACGCTGTTGTGTTGAACCGGCCGCATCAAAGGCGGGGTGAAACTCCATAAAAGGAGCCGGGCGCGGGAGGTTTTGGGGAACACCACCCGCGTGCACCCGGATCATTGGCATTTTTCCACGCACAGCAACGCGTTGGTAAGCTGCTGGCGTGCCAACTCCGCGCATCCAAAAATTAAAATTCATTCAGCCAAGCCGTATCCCAGCGACCTGGCCGATTATACGGGGCGTGTTTTTATGCGCAAGGTATTTGCGGTCAGGTGGTTATCTGGTCGGCAAAGGTGCTGGATCCGCCGGGCGGTGGCGGGGGGGGACGGATGGTTTTTGGCGGCGCCCCGGGTCCGGGCGGGCCGGGGAACTGCTCCCGGGCCGTAAAAAGTTCATTGGAGCCGCTGGCGCCAGGCCTGTTCATAGGTGGCCAGGACTTGGCGGGCATTTTCATTCCAATCGAACCGGCGGGCATTCTGGAAGCCGGCCTCGCGGAGCTGGCGGCGCCGGGATTCGTCGAGCGCCACCCGGCGCAAGGCTTCGGCCAGGGCGCCGGCATCCTCCGGATCCACGGTTTCGGCCGCCTGGGCCACCACCTCCGCAAGGGAGCCGCGGGTGGAGCTGACCACCGGGCAGCCGCAGGCCATGGCTTCCACCGGGGGGAAGCCGAAGCCTTCGAAAAGTGAGGGGTAAACCATAACCTCCGCGGCCCGGTAAAGATTGGGCAGATCTTCGTCCGGCACGAACCCGAGGAACCGGATGTCCCGCGCAAAAGGGGAGGCGGCCGCGGCTCCGTGGATGTGCTCGGCGCCGTGCCAGTCGCTGCCGCCCAGGGCCAGGAGCCAGGGCGAGCCGGAGGCGGATTTGAACCGGCTGAAGGCCTCAATCAGGCGGACATGGTTCTTGGCGGGGTGTTCCAGGCGGGAGACATAGAGGAAAAAAGGCTGGTCCAGGCCGCGTTGCCGGGTGGCCCAAGACCTGGCCGCCGCGGGGTCGCCGGGATGGAAACGGACATGATCGATGCCATTGTGGATCACCCGCAGGCGCGGTTCCGGGACTTGGAAGAATTGGCGGATGTCGCGGGCGGTGTTTTCGCTGATGGCGATGATGGCCTGCTGCCGTCGGGCGAGCCAGCGGGCGACAACCCGGCCATAGAACATGCGGGCCAGGTCGTATTTGCCCGCCACATGGAAGGGGGCGAGGTCGTGGATGGTCGCCACGGTGGCGCACGGGGCGCCCCAGACCATCCGACGATAGCTCGGCACGTGGAGTACATCCACGCCGTTTTCGCGCAGCCAGCGGGGCAGCACGGCCTGGTGCCAAAACACGTTGCGCGCGGCCGGGCGGAACCGCTCCGGCACCGGCTCCAGGCGCAGCCGGCCGCCGGTGAAGGCGAACAGCGGCAGATCCTCCTCGAGGGCCAGCAGGGAGATTTCGTGGCGCGCGGCCAGGGGCAGCAGCGCCTTCACCAGGGCGAACACATATTGGGCCACGCCCGTCTTGCCGCGCTGGATGACCGAGGTGGAGAGGGCGATGTTCACCGGGCGGCGGGGAAGAAGTAATCGCCGATGCGGAACAGGCCCACCACCTGGCGCACCTCCCGCGTTGGCTCGGTGAAGTCCACCACCAGGCCGTGCAGGCGGCCAAATTTCCGGGCCCGGACCATGAGGCCCACGCCGGTGCTGTCCATGAACCGCACCTGGGCGAGGTTGATGCGCACGACGCCAGCCCGACCCGACCAGTAACGCAGGTGGCCTTCAGTGGCGTGCCACACGGACTCCGCGTTGGCGGCCACAATCTCGCCCTGCCAGGCGATGATTTCGCCCCGGATGCTGCTGTCCTTGACGAGGACGACGGATTGCTCGGTGGCGCGTTCGGCGGCGAGGTCGCGCGCGGCATCCAGGCTGGGTTCGTCCGGGAGGAAATCGGTGAAGCGCATCATTTCCAGGGCCCGCCGCACGGCCGGGGAGGGCGCCACCAGCACCAGGAAGCGGCCCGCGGCGCGGAGGTTTTTCTGCAGGCGGGTGAGCAGCGCCACGCCCGTGCTGTCAATGTGCCAGACCGCGGAGAGATCGGCGAAAACCTGGGTGCCGGCGGCCAGCGCCTCCACCCAGATGCGCCGGTGCCGGCGCACGGCGGCGGCGTCAAACGGGCCGTAGACGCGGAGGAGGCGGCCGCCGCCCTTGACCGGTGTGAGGGTGGCTTCGCCGGCCTCTCCACCGTGGCCTTTGCCAGCCCGCAGGCGCCACCATTGCCGGAGGATGCCGCCGCCAAAAACCCAGAGGCCCTTGGCGTAGCGGCGGAAGAGCCGGCGCGGCTCCTGGAGGAGCCGGAAAACCCATTCCAGGCCGGTGCGCTGCATCCACCGGGGCGCCCGCGACACGGTGCCGGCGAGGAAATCGATCGTGGCGCCCACCCCGATGCTCAGCGGCACCCCGGCGGCGCGGTAATGCATGTTGATCCATTTCTCCTGTTTGGGGCAGCCGAAGGCGACCAGCAGGATATCCGGCTGCGCCGCCCGGATGCGGGTGAGGATGTCCTCATGGTTCATCTCGATGAGCGGCTTGAAGGGCGGTGAATAGGCCCCCACCAGCTGGAGGCGGGGATGCCTGGCGGTGGCGTTGGCGGCGGCGGCGGCCACGCTGGCGCTGGTGCCGCCGAGGAAGAACACCCGCCAGCCCTGCTGCTCCGCCTCGGCCAGCAGGCGCGGCACCAGGTCCGAGCCGGTCACCCGCTCCGGCAGGGGATTGCCCAGCCAGCGCGAGGCCCAGACCAGGGGCATGCCATCGGCCATCACCAGGTGCGCCTCCAGCAGGATGCGCCGCAGCTCGATGTCCTCCATGGCCTGCACGGCGAAATCCACGTTCGCGGTGGCGGCGTAATGGGGGCGGCGGGATTCGATCATCGCCCCGATGCGCGCCATGGTCTCGGCCGTGGTGACGTTGTCAAAGGGGATCCCCAGGATGGCGGCGGGCAGCTCGCCGCGGTCGGGCGAGGACTGCCAGATGGCCGGCGGCAGCGGGGCGGCCTGGCTGGCCTCCGGCTGGTCCCCGGCCGGCTTGTCCCCGGCCGGCTTGTCCCCGGCCGGCTGGGCGGCGGGCGCCCCGCCGTCGGCCAGGCTGGCCGGGCCGGGCCCGGGGCCGTCAGGGTTCAGGCCGGGAACGGGATCGTCAGCTCCGGAGGCGCCGGCCGGTTTTGATTCTAGCGTAGTCATGGGATTCGGTTGGTTGGGGTGGTGCGGCTCAACGGAGCCAGGTTTGCCACCAGGAAATCGTGGAGGAGGTTTCGACCTGTCCATCGCCGCGGAGCCGGACGGTGACCCGGTAGCCGCCGGCCGGTTCGATGTATTCGCCGCGCCACAGGGCCACGCCGTTGGTGGCCACCGTGATGTCGCTCTCGCCCCCCCGGGGCGCGAGGGTGAGATGGACGGATTCCCGCTCGCCGACTTCGCGGAAGACGCGGGACTGGCTGCAGGCGCTGATGGTCAGCTCCGGGATGGCCGAGCCGGTGGCGTTGTAAACGATCACCAGGGAGGCGCGGGAGCGGAACAGGGCCACGCCGGCCGCGAGGCCCAGGGTCAGCAGCCCGAGGAGCGGCCAGCGCACGCGGCGGAGCTTCCACCAATCAGTGAGCAGGTTGCGGCGGAAAGTGGCGGACATAAAATTCGCTGAGCTGGCGGCCGAGCATGGGCCAGGAGAGCCGCTCGCGCACGGTTTGGGCGCCGGTGGTTTCGAGGCGGGCGCGCAGCGCCGCATCCCCCAGGGCCCGGGCGGTGCAGGCCACAAAATCTTCCGGCTGGTCGGCCAGCAGGATCTCCTCCTGGTGGCGCAGGCCGAGCCCCTGGGCGCCGATGGTGGTGGAGACCACGGGGGTGCCCATGGCCATGCTTTCGGGGATCTTGAGCCGGGTGCCGCCGCCGATGCGGAGCGGGACGATCTGCAGCCAGGCGCGGCGGTAGTAGGGGCGCACATCCGGCACCCCGCCGGTGACCACCACGCCGGGCCGCTGCGCATAGGCTGCCACCTCGGGCAGCGGGGAGTTGCCGACAATGTAAACCCGCAGGCCCGGCACCCGCCGGAGCAGTTCCTCGTGCATCCCGCCGAAAAACCAGCGCAGCGCGTCCACGTTGGGCGTGTAATCCATGGCCCCGCAGAACAGCACCGCCGGCTCGGCGGAGCGGGGTTCGGCGGTGGCGGCGGGGGTGAAGTAATCCAAGTCCACCCCGTTGGCCAGGACAAACACCGGGAGGTCCCGGCTGATGTGGGCGCGGATGAAGGTTTCGTCGTCGGGGCCGCAAACCACCTCCACCGAAGCCCGCCGGGCCACGCGTTTTTCGAAGCGCGCCAGCTTGAACAGGTTTTCATGGGTCAGGAGGCGGTCGCGGAGGCCCTGCCCGGTATGGCGATGCTGCTCGATCTGGAACTGCAGGTCCACCCGGCTGCGGTCCACGGCCAGGGGCAGGTGGCCGAGGCCGTTCATGAAATACTGGGCCATGACGATGTCGCAGACGTGAACCGCGTCGTAGCGGGCGCCTTCGGCGAACCGGTGGATGGCTTCGTTGATATGGGGCAGCCACCAGTGGCGCACGGTGGTGGGCAGCGGATGCAGCAGCCGGTCCGGGAACAGCCGCGGCCAGGCCGGGTGGTGGAAGGGGACGAACTCCACGCGCTTGCAGAATTGGGCGAAAGTCTCATACTGCTCCAGGCGCTCGCCGGCCTCGCTCAAGGCGAGCAGATCCACCTCGTGGTCCCGCGCCAGCGCCCGCAGCAGGTGGTAGGTGCGCTGATAAGTGCCCCGGTCCACCGGGTAGGGAATGTAAGGGTAAATGACGAGCAAACGCATGGGATCAGCCAAAACGGCGCCAAAGGTTTTCGTGCGCGGCCACCAGCCCGGCCAGGTCCGTGGCCCGGGTGTGGAGCCGTTGCCGCAGGAACGCCCGATCCGGCTCATCCCCGGCGCCCTCCTCCAGCAGCAGGGCCAGGGCATCCAGCATCCGCCCGCGCGGATAGCGCCCCGCGCCCCGCCCGAGGGCCGCTCCGAGGCCCAGGGCCCGCCCGGTGAGCAGCCAGTTTTTCCACCTGGCGGTTTCCGGGCACTTGTCCACCCCGCTGCGGGCGTATTCGCGCGCGGTGGTGAAGGCCGTGCCGAGCCGGCGGTTCTCCAGCCACAGCAGCAGGGCGAGCCCCAGCTGCGCCAGTTCGCGGTGCTCCGCGGCCAGCGCCGGGCGGGGGCTGGCGTTGCGGACCGGGTGCAGCTTGAACTCCACCCCCGCATCATGGTGCCGGCGGATTTCCGCCAGGCTGAAAGGCAGATCCGCCGCCGCCAGCGCGTGCAGCCGGCGGTTCCGCTCCCGGCAGCTCCAGTGGTAGGCGCCCAGCGCCGCCAGCACAATATCGCCCCAGGCCAGCCGGGCTTTCGCCAGGTTCCGGCCCACAAAATCGGCGTCGGCGCTGGTGAATTCAGGCCGCTGCAGACGCTCCAACGAGAACAGCAGGCCGCTGGCCCGGTTCATCCACAGGCGCGCCGCCTCGTGCAGCGGGATTTGGTCCGCCGCCCGGTGGTGCCCGCACCCCGCCAGCAAATCCTCCCCGCCCAGCAGCCGGCGGTGGCCCAGCACCAGGTCATAATAGAACATCGTCGGCCCGCTGCGCCGCAGGGCCTCCGGCGTCAGCAGCTTGAACTCCACCTCGATGCCCGCTGAGTGCGAAAGCGGCTCGGCGATTTGGTGCAAGGCGCGGCGCATTTTCCGGCCGGCCAGCCCGCTTTGGGTGCGGGCCAGCACATAGAATTCCAAGTCGTTGTAGGGCTTATCCTCACCGGCCTCCCGCAACACCCCCCCTTCGCCCCGCCCGTAACCGCCCCCCAGCAGCAAGCCTTGCAGCGACGGACCCGGGATGGCCCCTTGGACCGCCTCCCGCACTTGGTGGCAAATCCGGCTCAGATGCCGCTCGAGGGCCGCGCTGCCATCCAAGGTGAACCGCGGTTCCTCGTTTTCAGGTTTTATTTCGCGCATTGCGTTTGCAATGCCGTTTTGATGCGGGATAGGGGCCGCAAGCCAGCCCTCGCCCAGTTTCAAAGGTGAAACGGGCTGGATTCCGGACATTTGCATCGTTTTTACGGTCATTGCTAGCGGCGATGAAGCTTGTTTCATGCCAATCCTATCCGCTCGGTGCGCAGCACGCAAGGACCTTGACTGAATCCCGCAGCGGGAGCCAGTCCGGGGCGGGCAGCCAATCCCAAGTCCCAGGTCGTTGTTGAAGAATGGAGGCGGTGTTAAACCGTGGCTGGCCGATGGGCGAGGCGCAAGGTTTCGGCCAGGTAGGCCTCGATCTGGCCGGCAATCACCGGCTCGCTGAAGCGGGCGCGCACTTCGGTGTGGGCCTCGGCAGCAAGCCGGGCGCGGAGGCTGCCGCTGCCGGCCAGCTCCAGGATGCGTTGGGCCAGGTCCTCCGGGTTGCCGGCCGCATAGGTCAGCGAATTAACGCCATGGCGCAGCAATTCCTTGCTGCCGCCGGTGGTGGTGCCGATGACCGGCAGGCCGCTGGCCATGGCCTCGAGCGGAGTCAGGGCGAATGGTTCCTCCCACTCGGAGGTGAACAGGAGGGCGTCGTGGGCGCGATACACCCCCGGCATGGCGTCCGGGCCGGCGCTGTGGAACGAAACCGGCAGGTGGTGCTCCGCCACCAGCGCCTGCAACTGGGCGGTGTAGGCGGCGTCCCCCTTGCCGTAGATGCACAATTCGCCGGGGAACCGGCCTTGCACCTGCACCATGGCCTTCAGGGCGGTCATCACCCCTTTGTCTTCGGCCAGGCGGCCGACGTAGAGCAGCTTGACCAGCGGCTGGCTGGCCGGCCGGGGCTCGCCCGTGAAGCGCTCGCTGTTCACGGGCGCGTAAATGACTTCGCCGTGGCCCACCGCGTAGCCTTTGGCGGCGGTGAGCTCCCGCAGGGCCCGGCTGCAGAAATAAAGGCGCGGGAAACGGATGGCAGCCACCGGGTCGGTGGGGGCCAGCAGCGACCAGTGGCGCCGCGCGCCCGTCCACGTCCAGAAGGCGCGCAGGAGGCGGGCTGCGGGGGGGGAATGCGGGCGGTTCCACCAGTCGAGCCAGACGTCCGCCACCAGGCTGCGGGCGATCCAGTGGTCCATGACATGGTAAGCCACCGGCAAGTTCAGGCGCTGCAGGGTGAGGCAAAGTGATTTCGAGAGGCCGCCGAGGTTCCAAACGTGGACCAGGTCCGGCTGGCAGCGGGCAGCGGCGGCGCGGAGCGTTTGATGGTTGTGGAACTCCAGGGCGCGCAAGGCCCGGATGCCCAGCCACGGATGGCCGAAATAGCCGTGGATGCGCAACTGGCGCTCGACGCCCGGCTCCGGGGCGCCCGGGTGCGGGGCCCGGTCGGTGAGGTGGTTTGAGGTCAGGATCTCCACCGTGTGGCCACGGCGCCGGAGAGCTTCGGTGATCTGCGAGCAGCAGAGTTCGTAGCCGCCCAGGTAGTGGGGCGGATACAGGTTGGTGAGGACCAGGATCTTCATGCGGCGCCTCCGTGGGCTTCCCGCCAGCCATGGCGGAAGCCCGCCAGCTTGCCGGTGCGCTGGCGCCAGCGGATGCGGGTCGCGTGCGGGAGCTCCCGGAGCCGGCCCTGGCGGGCGCAGAAGCGGGTGTCCCAAAGCACGTCTTTGAGCCAGCCGAGCAGGACGGTTTTGGGCCAGTTGAATCCGCCGGGGGATCCCTGCCAGGCCTGGCCGATGGCGCGGGCATCGCCGAAGCTCCGTTTCCAGGATTGATCGGGGGTGTAATTGTGCGAGTGCATGGCGATGGATTCGGGCACGTAGGCGACCTGGTGGCCTTGAAGGCGGCACCAGCGGGTGTATTCGTCGTCCTCGGCGTATTGCAGATCCTCCCGGAAGCCGCGCCGGGCCCAAATGTCCTTGCGCAGGCCGCTGCTCACCATGCTGAAGAAATGGTCCCAGCGGGCCGATTCGCGCCGCGGCCCGAAGCAGCGCTCGTAATCGGAGGCGAACACCGCCGCGCAATCCGGGCGCGGGATCTGCCGGCCGAAACAGGCCGCCACCCGGGGATCCTGCAGGGCCGTCACCAGCGGCCGCAGCCAGTGGGCGTCCACCGGGGTGGCATCGGCGTTGAGGAAAATCCCGAACCCGGACCGGGCCAGCCGCAGGCCGTGGTTCATCACGCGGCTCGGGTTGTATTCCGCCGGGGTGATCTGGACGAGGTGCGCGGGCCGGGCCGCCCGGAGCAGTTCCTGGGAGCCGTCCGTGGAGCCGGAATCGATGACGATGAGCTCCCAGTTGGGATAATCCTGCGCCTGGAGGGCGGGCAAAGTGCCGCGCAGCGCCCAACCTTCGTTGAACGAGCGCATGATGATGCTGACCAGCGGATCGGCCATGATTTCAAAAAGCTCCGAACGGGGTTTGGGGCAGGGCGGGCGGATGGGCGGCCAGCCCGGCGAAGGAAATCACCTGGAGGTCCGGTGCGGAGGCGAGCCACTCCGCCAGTTGGTGGAGCACGGCGATGAACGGCTCGTTGGGCTGGCCCCCGGCAAAATATTCCCACCAGTGGGTCACCAGTACGGTGAGCGGGCTGGCGGCGATGGCTGCCTGGATGCGCTCCAGCATGCCCTCCACGGGCCGCTGGTAGGAAAGGAGGCAGCCCGGGTGGCTCAGCAGCCACAGCCCGCCGGCGGTCCAATGCCGCCGCCGCGCCAGCTTGCGGGCGGCGTAGCGGGGCCACCAGCTGAACGGCAGCCGCCGCAGCTCGAACCAGCCGGTGGAGACAATGCGGAAACGCCGGGCCAGCTCCCGGTAGGCGGTGCGCGATATCTGGTCGTACGGCCCGACGAACGTGGCCGGGCGGGGCAGGCCAGCCCGGTCGAAACAGGTGGCGCCGTCCTCCAGTCGCTGCGCCAGCTCCACCCGCCGGGGCGAATCGAACTCGAGGTAATCGTGCGCGTAGCCATGGTGCAGGAGGCCATAGCCCGGGTTGGCGGCCAGGTAATCCAGCAGTTCCCGGCCGGCCGCCAGCGGCAGGCGCTCCGGCAGGCCCGGCCGGCGGGCCATGAGGAAGCCCTCGAGCCGCCCGCCCGGCAGCGTGGCCGAGGTGTTCACGCACGGGATGGCGGCCAGGTTCACCGGCAGGTTCCGGTCCAGAAAAGGCCGGTAGAGCCGCTCCAGGCAGGCCGGTGGCGTGAGCGCGTTGGTGTCATCGTCCCGCAGCAGGACATATTTCATGGGCATCCTCCTGATTTCCGGGCGGCGATCAATTCCCCGTAGAGGGAGCGCATGCGGCGGCCCAGCGCCGGCACGTCGTAGCGTTCGCGCACCAGCTTCCGGGCGCTGGCGGTGAGGCGTTCGCACGCCGCTCCGCCCGCCAGGGCCGCCGCCACCGCCTGGTGGAAGCCGGCCGGCGGGTCGAGGTCGAACAGCCACCCGTTTTCCCCGTCCCGCACCAGGGAGAGCGCCCCGGAGGTGCGGGTGGAAATCACGGGGGTCCCGGCCGCCCAGGCTTCGATGATCACCAGGCCGAAGGTTTCCGCCAGCGAGGGCAGCGCCAGCGCCCGCGCCAGCTGGAACAGGCCGATGACCTCCGGCGATTGCGGGGCCAGCCCGCCGGTCAGCAGGACGCTGTCCGCCGGCACGGTGGCGCCGATCCGCCGCCGCAATTCCTGCTCGTAGCCGGAGTCCGTGGTGGAGCCGGCCAGCACGGCCAGGACGCGGGGATGGCGCCGGAGGATTTCCGGAAGCTGGTCCACGAGCCACACCTGGTTTTTCACCGCCTCAAGCCGGCCCATGACAAGCAGCGGTTCGCGCCCGGCCAGCTGGGGAAAAGCCTGGCGCGCCGCCGCCCGGTGGTCCCGCTCATAGGTGGCGGCGGGGACGGCGTGGGGCACCACTTCCACCCGCTGCCGCGGATACTTTTCGCGGAGGAGATCCGCTTCGCGCGGGTTGCAGGTGAACACGGCATCGGCCTCGGCCAGCACCTGGCGGGAGCGCAGGAGGAAGCCGAACATCTTGCCCCACTCAAAGCCTCCCTCCAGGGGGGCGGTGAGGCGTTCTTTTACGGTTTCGGGCAGGTCCAGGGCGCCGCCGTGGATGGTGATGGCCAGGGGGATGCGCCGCAGCCGGGCGGCCAGCCGGGCCGCCCCCGCCAGGCGGTTTAGCGCGTGGGTGTGGATGACTTCCAGCCCGGGCTCGGCCAGCAGGCGCACGGGCAGGTCGAGGGACATGAGGTTGCCGCCCCAGGCGATCAGTTGCTCCCGGCTGGCCTGGGAAAGCCCGGCCACGGGCAGGAACGACCGGTAACGCTTCACCGGGCAACCGATGGCCTGGAACGGGTCCGGGGCGGCGGCGGCGGACCGGGGGCAATAAACGACGGAATCGATGTTTTCGGCGCGCAGACCTTCGGTGAGCCGCAGCACGGCGGTCTCCGTGCCGCCCCAGGCGGCCGGATCATATTTGCGGAGGATGTGGGCCACTTTCATAAGCTCAGGCCGCGGCCGGTTGTTTCCTCCACCCGCCGAGCCGCCGGCGGAATCCGCCGCGCTCTTTTTCGGTGCAGGCCCAGGCCCAGGCGCCGGCCAGGCCCGCCAGGCCCGCCACGGGGCCGTGCACCAGGAGGGTGGCCCAGTGGCTCTGGAAACGCAGCGCCGGCAGGGCCGCCAGCAGGGCCAGCAGGGCCAGCATCGGCAGGCAGGCCAGCCAGGAGGGCAGGACCGTGCGCCGGAACAATTCCCACCCGCCCAGGCCCACGTCCCGCGCCACCCACGGCCAGAGATGCACCCAGCCGAAGTAGAGCGTGGGGATGAACGAGCCCAGGGCCACGCAGACCACGTTCCGGTAGCCCAGCACCAGCGCCAGGCTCAAGCCCAGGTTGGCGGCCGCCTCCCCGAGCCCGAGCCAGGTGAGCCGGCGCTCGTGTCCGGTCATCATGAAGATCCGCTTGGAGACGCTGTGGGTGAGGATGGTGGTGTAATACCAGGCCAGCAGCACCTGGCCCACCAGCCAGGTCTCGTGGGGGATGACGCGCTCGCCGGTGAGCACCCGCAGCAGCTCGGTGAGGTAGAAGGCGCAGAGGAGGTAGAGGGGCGTGGCGATCACCACGCTCCACCGGGTGCTTTGCAGCAGCAGATCCTGGAGGGCGGTGCGGTCCCCGGCGGCGTGCAGGTGGGCCGCCGCGGGGGAGAGGGTGTCCTGCAGCTGGCGCGTGAACTGGGCGAAGATCTCGGCCACCTTGGCCCCGGCTTGATAAACCGCCACGGAGGCGACGGACAGCGCCGCACCCAGGACCAATTGATCCGTCTTGCCGAGCACGATGTTCGTGGCCGTGGACAGGTAGGCGAAGATGGAGAACTCGAGCGTGTGGCCGAGCATCGCCGTGGAGATCAGCCGCGGGCTCAGGCGTACTTGGGGCATGTGCTTCAGCGCGAGGAAGGCGGCCAGGAGGTCGGGCGCCAGGGCGAAGCCCAGCGCGATCGACATGATCGTGAAAAAGCTCCAGTGCCGCCACACGGCCACGGCGATCAGCACCAGCCGGAGGGTCATTGCCACCGTGGTGAGGTTGTTGGCCAGGCGGATGCGCTGCTGGCCGCGCAGGATCTCCGGGAAGATGCCGGCCGGAAAGGCCAGGCCGATACCGAGGAAAAACAGCACCAGCACCCGGCGGAATTCGCCGGTATTCTCAGGGGAGACCCCGAACCAGCCGATGATGTGGTGCGAGCCGGCCAGCACCACCACCACCACCACCGCGGCCACGCCGAGGTAAAAAAACAGGATCGTGCTCAGCACGCGGCTGAGATTGTCCCACTCCTTCCGCACGGAGAACTCCGCCACCCGCTTTTGCGCCGCGAAACCGAAGCCGAACTCGAGCAGGATGCCGTAGCCGAAAACGCTCCACAGGAGCGACCAGAACCCGAACTGTTCCCGGGTGAGCGCCTGGTAAAGCAGCCGGAAGGTCACCAGGCCCACCACCATGCCCACGAGCGTGCGCACATAGTTGGAAACGGCGTTGCTCCAGATGTTGCGTTTGACCAGGTCGTAGCTCATGGCCGCAGGAAGAGGAAGGTGCCACCCTCTTCGCGATCCACCTGGAACCCGAGGTTCACCAGGTCGGCGACGATGCGGTAGGTTTGGGCGTGGCCCGACAGGTGCGGGTGCAGCTCCATGATGATCTTCTTCACGCTCGCGGGCAGCTGTCGGAAATCGACATATTGTTCAGCCCCTTCGATGTCCATGATGAGCGCGGTGGGCGGGTAGTCCAGCCGGCCCACCAGGGTGGCCAGGCTCGCCGCGGGGACCCGCACCGTCTGCCCGCCGGAGGCGGCCTTGACCACGGAGTTTTCCCAGAACTCCCCGCCGATGTTCAACGTGATCTCCCCGTCCTCGCCCGCGAGGGCCAGGTTCCACAGGGCGGGCGAGCGTCCGTTCAGCTCGTAATTTTTGCGCAGCAGGGCCGCGGTGTGGGGATTAGCCTCCACGGTGGTATAGCGGGTGATCCCCAGGCGCAGCTGGCAGAACAGGCCGATGAAACCGATCGCCCCGCCGATCTCCAGCACGGCGTCGCCGGCGGTGAGGGCGTATTGCGCGAGCCTGCGCTCCTGCACCTCGTAGCGGCCCAGCAGCAGGTTGTTTTTCATCAGCGGCGAAAGTGCCGTGACTTCCAGTTGGATGCCTTCCAGGGTGACCTGCTTGATTCCCGGCAGGGTGAATTTGAATCTCCAGCGGGTGCGGAAATCATCCCAAAGCTGGTACAGCAGCGTGCGTTTCCAAAGTGGGGTTTTGGCGGCGGGGGCGTGGTTCATACGGTCGTGATTTCGGGGGGGCGGGAATTGAGATCCTTGGCCAGCAGGGCGTCGCGTTTCATCAGGTCATGGAGGTGTGGTATGGCGGTGACCCGGTCCGGTATCTCCTGCTGGTTGGTGACCAGGGAGGCGTAGCTGTGGCGGTCGGAGGGGTGGTAGCCGTGCATGGCGCGGATGGGCCGCTCGCCCATGTGGCTCGGCACGATCAGCACGCCTTCTTTGGCCAGGAAAATCAGCTCGCCAAAACGGCGGTCCGGGAACAGGGTCCGCAGCCGGGCCAGTTCGTCGTCCAGAAGGACCCGGCCCTGCGTCACCTGTTGCAGCTCATCCAGCACCAGTTCCCGCGCGCGGTCGTTGAAGAACCAGAACCGTGCCATCGTGGAATCGTAAACCACGGCGTAATCCCGCTCCATCCGCAGCGGCAGCGCTTCGATGCGCTTCATCAGGTCCAGGTATTCGTTGCAGTTGGCCATGCCGTGGTCGCTGAAGGCATACAGGCGGACCGTACGGTATTGCCCGCGCGCGGCGGCCAGCAGATCCTTGATCCAGCGCTCGTAAACCCGCAGCCGGGCTGGAATCTGGGGCGATTCGTTGCCCACACTGTGCAGCAGGCCATCCAGGCCCGGCCAGTATATGAAGGCGAAATCCACCTGCCCGGTGCGCAGCTTTTCCGTGAGCGCCGCCAGGTTGGCCTCCTCCGTCTGCGCGGGATCGCTCACAAAATAGGGGATGCCCTGCCCGGCCAGCAGGTCAAAGATGTTGCTGCCGCGGTTCATCCCGCCCGGCTGGAGCGGGCTTTTCTTCTCCGTGAAATCGTATAAGTGGATGTGCCGGAACGGGATATTATAGAGGTCAAAATAGCCCTTGTAGCTTAACCGGGACTTCACCCACTTGGTGAGCCACCGGCGGAAAATACGGCGGCTCGTCAGGGCCTTGGGCAGCCACCGCAACGGGCGCAGGAACCGGAAGGGCGAATGTTCGGGGTCATAAACGAAGTAGCACCAGTTGTAATGCTCATCCGGCCAGCCCCCGCTGAGGATGGAAGGCACGCAGGTGCTGCTGTATCCGAATACCGAATCCAGCCGCTGGCGGTTGGGGGCGATATCCTTCAGGAACGGATCGTTGCGGATGATTTCCCAACCCATCGCGTCGATCATGATGAAAAGAGGGAGGATAGGTTTCATGGCATGCAAAGAGATGAATTGGCATTGCGCAAACATTGCGAATGCAATCTACGATCGGGAAAGTTGGTTAAGTTCCAGTCCAATTTTGACCCGGGTATAGCACCGCCAGGCGGTGGAAAACAAGCTTTTCCAAGCCTTTTCTGCGTTTTAGATGGTGATGGCCAGAACATCAGCGGCTGCGAGTAAGCTAGCCGCATGCCAAGTCAGGAATCCCGTGGCAGGATTGGCTGTTACCCAGCCCGGGGACGAACCGTGCCGGCTCAGGTCACACCCATGGCGCGTTTGGCTTCCGCCAATAACTGGGAAGGGGAAAACGGTTTTGTGAGGTAAAGGGCGGCGCCGGAATGAGCGGCTTCTTCGCGGGCCACCGCCTGGCCCCGCGCGGTGAGCATGATCACCGGGATGCCGGCGGTGTCCGGGTTGGCTTTGAGTTCGCGCAGGGCAGCGAAGCCATCGATCTCGGGCATCACCACATCGAGGACCACCAGGTTGGGTTTTTCCCGGATGGCCAGGTCCACGGCCTCCCGCCCATTGCGGGCCAGGAGGATTTGGAAAGCGCCTTTCTTGAGGCTCAGCTCCGCCACCCGCAGCGTGTGCGGTTCGTCGTCGGCGATCAGGATTTT
>CAIMWS010000482.1 GCA_903845125.1 uncultured Verrucomicrobiota bacterium | reverse complement strand
CGGATGACGGTGGAAAAAGTCATGGCGTCAGGCGCGTTCAGCGGGGCACATCCTGGAGCAGCCGGGAAATGATATCATCGGTGGATTTGGCTTCGGCATCGGCCTGGAAACTGCGGATGATGCGATGCCGCAGCACCAGCGGCGCCAGCTCCGCCACATCCTGGCACGCCACATTGAAACGGCCCTGCACAGCGGCCCGGGCGCGCCCGGCCAGGATCAAATACTGGCTCGCGCGCGGGCTGGCTCCCCAGCGCACCCAGCGTTTGATGTAGTCCAACGCTGCGGGATCGCCGGGACGCGTGGCCCGGACCAACCGCGCGGCGTAGTTGACGACATTGGGGGCCGCGGGAATCTGCGCCACGGCTTCCCGATAGCGCAATACATCCTCCCGGCCAAGGACGGTTTTAACCTTTTCCAGCGGAGTAAAAGAATGCTGTTCCACCAGCCGGCACTCATCCTCCAGGCTGGGATAATCGAGAAGAAATTGGAGCAGGAAACGGTCCAGTTGGGCCTCCGGCAGCGGGTAGGTGCCTTCCTGCTCGATGGGATTCTGGGTCGCCAAAACCATGAACGGTTCCTCCAAGGCATAGGCCTTGCCGGCCACCGTGACGGTTTTTTCCTGCATGGCTTCGAGCAAGGCCGCCTGCGTCTTCGGCGGGGTACGGTTGATTTCATCGGCCAGGAGGATCTGGGTGAAGACCGGCCCGGGGGTGAACACGAACTTGCGGTGGCCCGTCACCGCCTCCTGCTCGAGGATTTCGGTGCCGGTAATGTCCGAGGGCATGAGATCGGGCGTGAATTGAATGCGGGAATAATTCAACTCCAGGGTACGGGCCAGGGTGCGCACCAGCAAGGTCTTGGCCAGCCCGGGTACTCCCACCAGCAGGCAATGGCCCCGCGCCAGCAAAGCGCTGATCATCGCCTCCACGATGGCTTCCTGGCCGACGACTACTTTGGCGATTTCTTCCTGCACTTTGCGCACGCAGTCGGGGAGTGAAGCGAGGGTAGTGGTGGGATCCGGGGGCGGTATTGGCTTGGGAGTGGGCCGGAGATTAATAGCGGAGTCCATAATCTTTATTCTGATTTCTGATGCTCGTCACTGCAGAGATCCTAGCATTAATGGCCCATGCGGTCCAAATTGAAAAAAAAGAGGATCCATCGAAGGAATCGATAAAAGGGACCCGGCTGGCAAACCGTTCAAAATTTTCGCTACGGGATGGCCAGGCCAATCCGGGGTCGAAAGCTATACAGGCATGGATCCTCGTAGGCGCGCGATCCAACCTTCAAGAAAGACTTCTGCGCGATCCAGCTTTGGGAGGCGAAGGACCGGTTATCGATGCGGCATTATTCGAGGGGGAAGGGGATGTCCAATTTGTTTTTTTTGGCATCCCATTCCTGGCCTTGGGAATCCTTTAAATCAGTGCCGATGGAATAAAGCAGTTTTTTGTCGGCCAGGAAACGCAGCGGTTTTCCGTCATAGGCATCATCGGGAACGGAGGGGAAATACTGGGGGACCAACTCGCTTAACGTATTTGGCAGCCGGTTATGGTCGATTTGGAAACATTTCAGGGCCAGAACCGTGCGGGTACCTTGGAGTTGAACGTCATCGAAAGGTATTTTGCTTTGGAGGTTATCCCAGCCGATCTGGCTGACCAGTATTTCGCCGACGGCATTGCCGCGTAAAAACATATGCACCATGTCCAGTTTGCCGCGCGGTTTGCCGGGCGGATTGCGGGCAACCATTTCGGCATAAGAAAGAGTGCCGGCCGCCAGGATGGCGCGGCATTTTTCGGAGAAGAGAATCCGGCATTTCCCTTCCTTGATAAAAAGTTTGGCGGCCGATGGCAAAATGGGCGTCAGACCCGAATTGGTGCCGCCCAGGCTCCCGGAGCGCATGTTTTTCATCATCTCCATGGCAAACCGATATTCATTTTTCATAGCGTTGGTGAATCCGGCGCGGTTGGCGGGAAAGGCATCCAATTGCTGCAAGAAGCCCCGCAGATCCGCTGAAGACAAGCGAGTTTGCCGCGTCATGGCCTGGACCGATTTAAGGCCCATGGTTTTTATGGCTGACCCAACTAAATAATGAAGCATCACCCCACCGCTGTCTTGCATGCGGTGCCCCAAGGCCACCAGGCGAAGCGCTGCCCGGAAAGCTTCCGGTTCGTTGCTGCCGCGGAAAAAATCCAGGGTCCGCACCAGTTGGAACTGAGCCAATTTTTTCCAATCAGGCAGGTAATTGAAATTATCCATCAGCGATTGGGGTTCCGGCACCAGCAGGTTGGTGGATGCCAAGGCCTGGTCCAAGGTGGGCACCACATTGGTGTTTCGCTGAAGGATGCTGGCGATGATGGCGGAAGGGGATTGGTTGGTTGCATTGGGTGTTTTTGGCTTTTCATGGGTGGCCAAGGAGAAATGGTCGTAAAAATTTTTGCCGCAGAATTTTCCGAATTCCTGGGGCCAATCCAACTGGGCAACGGCCGCGTCCAAGGCGAAAAAACCGTTTTGGCTGCGGGGAACCTCGGGGCGGGTATAGGCCAAGTCTGCGTCCGAGCCGGGGGACAGGGCAGGATCATGCAGCCAGGCAATGGCCAGAGCGGTCAGGGCGAGAAAGATTGCCCCGAGCCAGATTTTTTTGCGATTCATACGTTCAAATTTTATTTTCCAGTTTTTTTGGGCTATAAACACGCCGAAGCAGCCAGCGCATGATCTCTCAGACCCCTCCATTTATTGCATCTTTGCTGCCAGTCCCCTGGCAAATAACAGGTGTTCCCCACCGGTGGCGGAATAAACAAAGGAACTGTCTATGACGGTAATAACCTGTCGTCAATTCCAAGTTGCGCAAGCCGGCCAATGGCAGTCTCATTTTTGACTTCCTTTTGTCCGCAATTTGCGATAACTAGCTGGATTATGTCTGAGCATGAGAAAAATGCCACTTATAAGATCTGGGCGGTGGATGGCATAATTTATGGTCCTGCCGATCTGGATACTTTGACCCAATGGATTGATGAGGAGCGAATCACCCGGCAGACCTGGGTGTATCACTGCCAGCGGGATGTGTGGTTGAAAGCGGCCAATTTTCCCGAGTTGCAGGCCATATTCAATGCTCTGAATCGCGAGGCGCCAGCCGGGCCATCGGCGCCCGTGTCCAGCGACATGGAAAAGGTTTCGGCCGGCGCCCTGCGGCGGCTGAAAATTTTATCGATCTTCGACAACCAGCAAATGGAGCGGATCAAGAATTTTCTGGAGCTGTATCCAGCCCCGCAATTTTCGGTCATTGTCAAACTGGGCGATCCGGGCGATGCCATGTTTATGGTCCTGGATGGACAGGTGCGGGTAAGGTTCCTCGCCGCGGGCCGGGAAACCATTCTGGCCACCCTGAGCGCCGGCGAGTTTTTTGGCGAGCTTTGTTTGTTCGATCACGGGCCACGTTCAGCGGATGTGGTGGCCAATGTCGATACGCAGTTGGTGCGCATGTCGGCTGCTTCCTATCACCGCTTGCTGGAGGAAGATGGCGAACTGGCGGCGCCCTTCCTGGCAGCCATCTGCAAAACCTTGGCCGCGCGGATGCGGGCCGACAACAAGCGACTGCGGGATGCCATCAACATCACGCGCGCCGGTTTCGCGTAAGCCGCGATTAGCAGGATCAGGATTCAAGGCGATGGCAAAACATGCCATCGCGTAATTTGGGTTCAAACCAGGTGCTCTTGGGCGGCATGATTCCGCCTTGGTCCGCGATGGCCATCAAATCCTCGATGCTCGTGGGATAAAGGGCGAAGGCGCAGGCAAACGAACCTTGGTTTACCAAACGCTCGAGTTCGGGCGTTCCTCGAATACCGCCGACAAAGTCGATGCGCTTGCTGGTGCGGGGATCAGTGATATCCAGCCAGGGTGCCAGCACATTTTCCTGCAATAGGGTTACATCCAATTGCCGGATCAAATCCCGTCCCTGGAAAGCCTCCGGTCTGAAGGTCAACGAATACCATTGCTGCTCCAAATAGAGGCGAATCAGGTGTTTGGCATCCGGTGGCGTGGAAGTGCCCGTTTTTACCTCGAACACGGTTTCCAATTTACCCAGGAATTCCCTCGGGGACAGTCCGTTAAGATCTTTGATTACCCGGTTATAAGGCAAGATCCGGAGCTGGTTGTGGGGGAAAATCACCGCTAAAAAAAATCCGGCGCTGCCGGCGAAATTGCGCTGGTGCGCCACCCGGAGTGCGGCGGCGGTACGGTGGTGCCCGTCCGCGATGTAAAGGGAATCCATCGCGGCGAAAGTATTGGTAATACGCTGGATCAACTCCGGTTCATGGACAATCCAGGAGGAATGTCGAATCCCATCGGGCGCCGCGAAATCAATCGTTGGCGGCTCAGCAGATTTTTGGGAGAGGAAGGAGTCCAACTCCGGATGCGCTTTATAGGCCAGGAAAGCCGGGCCGGTTTGGGCTTCGAGCACTGCGATATGGTTGACCCGGTCGTTTTCCTTATCGGGACGGGTTAATTCATGCTTTTTGATGATGTTTTGAGCGTAATCCCGGCAACTGGCAACCGCCACCAGACCAAGCTGGGAATGGTTACCCATGGCCTGGCGATAGAGATAATAACAGGGTGAGGCGTCCTGGACCAAATGGCCGGTTGTGATCAGTTGGGCAAACGCAGACTTACCTTGTTGGTAAACCTCGGGACCGTATGGATTTATCGAGTCCGGCAGGTCGATCTCCGGTTTGCTAACGTGGAGGAAACTCAATGGATTGCCGCTGGCCGCGCGGCGGGCTTCCTCTTTGGAAAAGACATCGTAAGGAAGCTCGCAAATCTGTTTGGCAATTTCCGGTTTTGGCCGAAGGGCTTTGAATGGTTGGATGCTCGCCATGGGGAACTCAGTTTCAGTGGTTGTGACTAAAATGCAAGATGCTCATGCCCGTTTGCGGGCGATGGTGATGGTATCGAAAGCCTTTTCAACTGGAAAACCGAACAATCCCAACAGCCGGAACATGTAGCGGACCGGGATTGGCTGATATCTCGCCGAGCGGCCGGGTATGGCCCGTTTGAAAAAGGGCGTTTCCAGCGAGCCGAAAAAGCAGGTTTCGACAGCTAAACCAGCGTCCTCACAGAGGGCTTTCATGGCCTCCGGATACATCCGCCAGCAATCGATGGGCGCTTCGTGATACGGCCAACTGGAGGGGTTGATGGTGATGACCAGCCCGCCTAGCTTGGCCACCCGGGCTAATTCCCGCATCCATTGCCAGACTTTGGCCACATGCTCAATTACCTGGCCGGAAAGCACGATGTCGTAAGTGCCGTCGGGAATGGGGAAGGAATAAAGCTGGCTTTTGGGATAGGTCAGCTTGGGGGAATCGTAAATGTCCAAGGTGTCCCATTGGAGGTCGTCCAGAGCGGCAATTTTGCGGTAGGTGGACGGGAATCGATCCGGGCCGACCTCCAGCACCCTCATCTTGGCGGAAAAGCAAGGACGGGCATATTTATCAAACAAGAGCTTGCTGTTCACATGCATACGGTAAAAAGGCCTGATTTAGATTATTCCACAACCCGGGGCAATGCTGGCCCAAACCGTGGCACCTGGCAATTCTTTTGATAAGGTTTGGCACGGGTTCCCGCCCAGGCCTGGGGAGCATTAAAAAAGGCCGGATTCCGTGAAACTTGCTTAAGCTTGAAGAATGGCTGGCTTTTTTCTGGAGCTGCGCTCAGTATGGCGCGACGTATAACAAACTTAAACCCTCGATATCGCCCAACAAGGCGGGTTGGGACTCCGCCAGCGGTACCGGGTTGATAAGGAAACATTTAATAAAAATGAAAAACTGCATCAAAAACGGATCGGTGTTAATGGTGGCCACCTTGGTGGCGGTGTTTTCCCTAACCGGTGTGGAAACTCAAGCCCAGGAAAAAGCGGCCAAACCGATGGCGGCCAAGAAAGTGAAACTGCCCAAGTGGAAAAACGAGGATTTCTATCAAAACGGTAAATTCCTGCCTGAAAAGGGCAAACAGGCCTATTTGGACTTGATGGCCGCCCACGGATATCCAGTGCCGGAATCGCTGCGCACGAACATGTTCGCCTCGGATTTCGGATTGGGGGATTTCGTGAACGTGGGGATGGGGGGGGTTTTCTGGGTGAATTTCCAGGACATGGGATATTTTGCCCATGAAATCTACCTGCTGCCGGGGCAGATGATTGTGGAACATGGCCACGAAGCTACCGCCAAAGGCAAAGCCAAAATGGAAAGCTGGCATGTGCGGTATGGCGGCATCTATACTTTTGGCGAGGAAGGCGGTCCGATTCCCGCTGGTATTAAATTGCCCAAGAGCCAGGAAAAAGCGATCACCATGCTCAAGTGCTATGAAATGAAGCCGGGTGACATCCGTACTTTGAACCGCGTGGGTGCCAAACATTTCATGATGGGTGGAAAGGATGGCGCCATCGTGACAGAATATGGCAGTTTTCACGATAATGACGGTTTACGCTTCACGAATCCGGGCGTGAAATTCTAACCCATAGCATCTTATAGAATCCTGATCTCATGAAAAAGGAGTTCCACCATATCGGAATACCCACCACCGAACAGCACCCGGGCGAAACTTATCTGCCAGATGGCAAACTTTTCGTGACGGATGTGGATAAAAGCCCGCACCGCATCGAGTGGCTGCGGTTTGAGCCGGGCAGTCCGATGCCCTATGTGCTGAAAAAGACGGCCCATGTGGCCTTCATTGTGGACAACCTCGATCAAGCCATTGCGGGCCAGCAGGTTATCTTGCAGCCGTTCAGTCCCATGGAGGGCGTAAGGGTGGCCTTCGTGCAGGAGGATGAGGCCCCGGTGGAGTATATGGAAATCGCCAAATGATCTAATTCAAGAACTTGTGCAGGGAAAATTATGACAATGAAGAAATTTATCAACGACCCCGGCAATCTGGCGATGGAATTGCTGGAGGGATTTGCCATTGCCCACAGCAAACAAGTGGTGGTGAAGTCAGACAAAATCGTCTGCCGGGCCAATCCTAAACCGGCTTCCAAGGTGGCCTTAGTCACTTTGGGGGGAGCCGGGCACGAGCCGGCGCTCAGCGGTTTTGTGGGCCAGGGCATGCTGGATTTCAGCGTGGTGGGTGATATTTTTGCCGCCCCCGGGCCCCCGAAAGTGTTGGAGGCTTTGCGCCTGGCCAAGCGGGAGGCGGGAATCCTGTTTGTGGTGTTGAACCATGCCGGGGATGTCATGAGCGCCAACATGGCCATGGAAATGGCCAATCAGGAGGGCATCAAATACCGGATGCTCCTGACCCATGAGGATATCGCTCCTGGGGCCCAGGCGCCCGCAGAAGACCGCCGCGGACTGGTGGGCTGCATCCCGCTTTATAAGATCGCCGGGGCGGCAGCGGAAGCTGGCAAAAGCCTGGATGAAGTGTATGCCATAGCCAAGCGTTTCAACGACCAAATGGCCACGCTGGCGGTGGCTATGAAAGCCGCCACTCATCCGGCTACCGGCCAGGCCTTGTTTGAACTGGCTGATGATGAGATGGAAATCGGGATGGGGCAGCATGGGGAAGCGGGCACCGGCCCGAGCAAGTTGCTGTCCGCCGACCAAACGGCGGAGCTAATGCTGGGACGGTTGTTGGAGGCCATAAAAGCCAAGGCTGGGGATCGCCTCATGGTGGTCATCAATGGCGCCGGGGGCACCACCTTGATGGAAATGTATATCGTCCTGCGCGCCTGCAAAAAGTTCCTCGATGGCAAAGGGATTACACTGGCCGCCTGCCATTGTGGGGAATGGTTGACGGTGCAGGAAATGGCTGGGTTCCAGTTGTTTGCGGCTCGGCTGGATGACGAGATGCTGGCCTGCTGGAAGGCGGCCTGCGATACGCCGGCCTTGACCGTTGTTTAATTCAAGCGGGTCGCTGGTACCGGCCGGGTTTCGACCCGGCCGG
>CAIMWS010000481.1 GCA_903845125.1 uncultured Verrucomicrobiota bacterium | reverse complement strand
TTCCCAGGTGTTGCCGGCCTGGTCAAACGTGCCGTAATAGCTGGAGGCGGCGGTGTAGGCGCCCACATCCGTGGTGCCGAGGCCGTCGCCCGCATTCACGTTGTCGTAGTTGGCCGAAGTGGGGCCGCCCGGGGGCAGCTCCTTGATGATCTTGGCGGGATCGTCCGTCTTGGGCGGGAACTGCCAGTAGCCGCCGGTGCCATTCTTGGTGGGATCGTAATAAGCGGCTTTATACCACTCGTCATCGTTGGGTAGGAAATAGTCGGCGTTGGCATTCCGCTTGCTGACAACATCATACCCGGTAAAGGTGTAAGTGCCGGTTTCGGTGTCGCTGTCCGGGGTGGCGCCATTGCTGAGCCAATTGGCCATGCGCATCGCGTCCACCGTGGCCACGTAGAGGACGGGCCGCTTTTCCCGGCCTTCCGCCACTGTATAGGTGTAGTTGCCATCCTCGCCGTCGCGCAGGATTTCCCCGCCGCCGCCCCAAAGTGTATGGGGATCGGATTTGGCCTTGGCGTTGAGGAAGGCGGCATACTCGGCGTTGCTCACCTTGTATTTGGAGATTTCGAATTCGTAATTCACCTGGCCGCGCCCGGTATTCCAGACGGTGTCCTTGGGATTGCCTGGATTGCCGACGACCGCGAACTTGTTCGCCTCCGTCTGCGGGGCGGTGAAATCCAGGGTGCTGTTGGCCACAATCAGGTTGCCGCCACCGGAGGCGACATCGCGGATGCCGCTGACCGTGAGGGTGTATTTGGTGCCGGGCGTCTGGGCGGTGGTGGTGAGGCGCACGGAAGTGGGCGTCAGCACCAAGGCTTCGGAGATCGCCAGGCCGCCGGAGAGGCGGTAGTTCGCCGCGTTGCCGGCGGTGGTTTCGGAAACGGATTCCGAGAAGATGACGGTGACTTCCGTGTAGTTCAAGCCGCCGGTGACGCTCTTGATGGTGGGCGGCACCGTGTCCTTCTCGACCGTCACCACGGTTTCCGTGCTGGCCACGGCGGCGCCGGAGATCAGCAGGTTGACGCGGTAGCGGGCGCCGGTGTCGGCCATGGCCAGCGGCGGCGTCTGGTAGGAGGCGGCATTGGCGCCGGCGATATCCACGCCGTTCCGCTGCCACTGATAAACCAGCGCATCCGCCGGGGCATTGGTGGCACCAACGAGGGTGGCGGTCACCGGTCCCAGGAGCAACCGGCGGTTTTCGGCCACCGAATTGGTGGGGCTCAAATCCTTGGTCACCGTCACGGAGACATTGGTGTAAGGGGCGATGGCCTGCACTTCTGCGAGGGAGAAATAACCGTCGCTGGTGGACAGCGGGGTCTGGGACTCGAACCGGACATAGCGGCCGCTGATGCCGGCGGGGAGATTATAAGCGACCTTGAGCGGCGGACGGCCCGGGTAGGTGCGCGTCCAGACGGCCTTGCGGTTTGCGTCGAGGATGCTCAGGGTGAAATCGTCGTTGCGGACGGCACAGGAATTGAACAGCGCCTGGCATTCCGCGGCGTTCAAGGTGCGGAACCAGACGGCGAGGCGGCCGATCGGCTTGAGGGCGCCCAGGTCCACTTCCCACCAACCCGGATCTTCGGGCGCCGCATTGAGGGTCACGGAGCCATTGTCCCAATAGCCATCCGTTTTGCCGTCGATGGCGTGCCAGGCATCCCCGCCCGCCGCAGTGCTGGATTGGGTGGCGGTGCCGGACTGCGCCCAGTTCACCTCAAAGAACGGGGTCAGGCCCGCGAAAGTGGCGGTGGCGAGCACGTTGCCGGCCAGGTCCTTCACGCCGCTCACGGCCAGGGAATAAGGGACGTTTTGCGCCAGGCCGGACACGCTCAAAATCACCTGCTGATAGGGGTGGTTGTCGCCCGTGCCGAGCAGCACGCCGCTGAGCACCGCCTTGGTCACCGTCACGCCCGCGCCAAAGGAATAATTGGCGGCGTTCTGCGCCGAAGCGGCATCCATGACTTCATTGAATTTGACCGTGGCCTCCAGGGTGGCTCCGCTGCCCAGGGTTACCGCCTCCACCACCGGCGGCACGGTGTCTTTTTCCACGATCAATTTGGCCTTTTCCGAAGCGACCGCCAGGCCGGACAACAGGAAGCGCACACTGTATTCCGTGTTGTTGTCAGCCAGCGCCTGGACCACCGGTGTGGTATAGGTGGCGCTGGTGGCGCCCGGGATATCCACGCCGTTTTTCTGCCATTGGAGGGTCAGGCGGTCCTGCGGGGCGCCTGTGACGGTGGCGGCCACCGGGCCCAGGGTGGCGAAACGGCCCTCCAGGATGGTGACGTTCGTGGGGTTCTGGGTCACACTAATGGAAGCGCCTGTATAAGGAGCGATCACCTGCACCTCCGCCAGCGAGAAAAAGCCGTCGCTGGTGGTGGGCGGATTCTGCGGCACGAAACGGATGATCTGCCCCGTCACGGAGGGGGCGAGGTTGAAGGCTACCGTCGCCGGCGGGCGGCCCGCATAGGTCCGCTTCCACAGCTCCTGGCGGTCGGCGGACATCACGATCAGCGTGAAATCATCGTTGCGGTTCTGGCAGCAATCCGTGCGGAACCAGACCTGGATGCGGCCGATCGGCTTGGCGGCCTGGAGATCCAATTCCCAGAAAGGATCGCCGTTATCCATGGCTGTCCCGCCGCTGTGGGTGGTGGAGTTGGAGGCCCAGTTGCCATCCGTGTTGCCGTCGATGGCGCGATCGGCGGTGCCGCCATTGGATTCGCTGGATTGGTAGGCGAAACCGTTGGTGGCCCAGTTGGACTCCTTGAAGGTTTGAGCCTTCAAGGCCAGGCAACTCCCGGCCAGAAGGAATGACAGAAGCAGGAGCTTCGTGGATTGGATCAGAAGGTTGGGCTGGCACAAGTATGCGCCACGCCACAGATCGGGCTTTGTTTTGCTCTTCATAAAACGGATTTTGGATTTCGGCGGAACAAGGTGGTTCAAAACCCGGTCCTTGTCAATAGGAGGCAAAATATTTTTAAGGCGGCCAGCTGGCCGGTGGCTTGGAAGTGGAGGAAACCACCGGGTGTGGGGCCATGGCCAATGCACACCACCCACCGCTTACCCGGCTTTCCCGAGGCCTGGCCCCGGGCTGCCGCCGGGTGGAGTTGGCCCCGTGGCAGCGCGACAAAGAAAAAAACCACCGGGGCGAATCCGTCCCGGTGGTGCGGCAGTAAGTCCGCCCGGCGAGGCGGGCGGGCGTATGGAATTCCAATCCGTTCTAATCAGTTCAACGGACGGATCCAGATATTGCGGTAGCGAACCGGGTTGCCGTGGTCCTGGAGGACCAACGGACCCTTGACCACGGCGCCTTGGAAGGCAGCGGCGGTGGTGGAGCCTTTGACCGACACGTGATCCTGCACGAGCACGCCGTTCCACAGCACGGTGAAGGAGCCGGGGAGCACCTGCTTGCCATCAGCGGCGGGCTTGGGCGCGTGAAAAACGATGTCGTAAACCTGCCATTGCCCGGGCTTGCGGGCGGCGTTCACCAGGGGAGCAAAGTTGCCGTAGAAGGCGCCGGCGTGGCCATCCGGATAGGTGGAGTTTTGGTAGGAATCCAACACCTGGATCTCATAGCGGCCCTGGAGGTAAACGCCGCTGTTGCCCCGGCCCTGGCCTTCGCCCTGGACTTCCGAGGGGGAGGCCCATTCCACGTGGAGCTGCACATCGCCGAATTGCTGCTTGGTGAAGATACTGCCCGTCCCGTTGACCGTGGCCACTCCGTCCGCCACTTTCCAGCGGGCTTCCGCGCCTTTTTCGCCGTTCCAAAGGCTGAGATCCTTGCCATCGAACAACACGATGGCATCGGAAGGCGGCCCGCCGGCGGGGCCGGGGTCGATGACTTTGGGTTCGCCCGCCTGGGCGGAGGCCACGGCTCGCAGCACAGCGGCCAAAAGGACCCCGCGGAGGATGGAATTGAATAATTCGTTGCTTCTCATGAGACTATGCTTGGTTTTTTTTGATTTGGTTTGTTGAGCGGCGGGCGCCCGGCAGTAAACGCAGGCGCCCGCCGAAAGGGATGACCAACGGTCAGGCCGGCCGCTTACAAGCTCCAGCCGGAACGGTATGGCGGATGGAGCAACTGGTTGGCGGCGGCGCTGTTGGTGAAACGCCCTCCGGGGCCGTCCCACAGCAGCTTTTCCTTGGTGCGGATGGCGATGTTCCCCAGCAGGATCACCTCCGCCAGGTGGGCGGCGTGGTCGACGAAGTTGGAACCGGCGGCCGGCCCGCCTTTGCAGGCCTGGACCCATTCCACGTAATGGCCCGGGGAGCGGTTGATGACGCGCGGAGGGGGGCCGATCTCGCGGGCCCGGGCGTTGGGGATGATCACATGGCCGTACATCTTGCCTTTATCCCCCACGATCAGGAGCCAGTCGTTTTCCCCGAACTCGCTGTCGCTATCCATCTCCTCCGGCTGCGGCGGTTTGAGGCCGCCGTCCCACCAGGTGATGGTCACGGCGTCGCGGCCGGTGTCCGGCGGGAAGAACCACCGGGTGATGGAGGAAACCGGGGCGGTCTCGCGGGTGATTTCCGGCGGGCACTGGTGATTGGAGGAACTGGCTTCCACCCAGGCGGGGTGGCCCAGGCGGAGGGCCTTGAAGATGGGGGAAAGCTGGTGGCACCCGATATCGCCCAGCACGCCGGTGCCGAAATCCCACCAGCCACGCCAGGAAAACGGGTGATACGTGGGGTGGTAGGGGCGCTCAGGGGCCGGACCGAGCCACAGATCCCAATCCAGGCCGGCGGGCACCGCCGGGGTCTCCGTCGGGCGGCGGACGCCGCGTGGGGAAATGGGCGGGTAACGGTTGGAGCCGGCATGTACTTCGCGCACTTTGCCGATGGCGCCGGACCAGATGGTTTCGCAGATCAGGCGGGCCTGCTCGCCCGCCTGGCCCTGGTTGCCCATCTGGGTGGCCACCTTCATCTCGCGCGCCACCCGGGCCATCTCGCGCGCCTCGAAAACCGAATGCGTCAGGGGCTTCTGGCAGTGGACGTGTTTGCCGAGCTTCATGGCGGTGATGCTCACGATGGCGTGGTTGTGGTCCGGGGTGGCGACCATCACGCCGTCGATGTCCTTCTGGACCTCGAGCATTTTCCGGAAATCCTTGAAGAGCCGGGCTTTGGGGAAGGTTTTGGCGTTGTTCTGCAGGGCCCGCTCATCCACATCGCACAAGGCGACCACGTTTTCCGACGTCACGCTGCGGATGTCGCCCGTCCCCATGCCGCCCACGCCCACGGCCGCGATGTTCAGTTTTTCGCTGGGTGGGGTCTGGCCGGGTCCCCCCAGGACATGCCTGGGCACGACCGAGGCGGCGGTGATGGCGGCTCCGCTGGCGATGAAAGCGCGGCGGGTTAGCAACGGTTTGGATGGTTCAGGTTTCATGATGGATCTCCGTTAATAATCAGAAGGCGTGGAACATTCCCGGCCGCCGCTAGTAACCAGCCGGCCCATGCGCCAGCCAGGCGCGGCACTTGAAATGTCCTGTTGGGTCTCACGCGAGCCAGTATAGGACCGCCCGCCACCGGCTGTCAAAAATATCTGGTGACACAAAAACAGTCAGGCCATTGAACGAGCCAGCGTGCGGGTGGCGGGCACCCAGGGGCATCACCAAGGTGGAGGAGTAAAAAAAACCGATTCTTCCGGTAATTGGGGCTGGCAACTTGAGGGAGTAGGAAAATTGAAGCAAAGCGTGGGATTTCGACCGCAAGGGGTGCGAGTTGAGGCTCGCCACCCGCCCCTGCTCACCTTGAGCGGGAGATGACCTGATTTCCGCTAAGGCGGTTCCATTTCTTTAACCACCCTGGTGGCGAAAGACGTAAAAGGAATCGACGCACTCCTATCCCATCTTGAGCCGGCCCAAACTGCTGCTTCCGCCCTATTCCGTCGGACTGCAAAAGCCCTCTTGCCAGCTTGGGGTTTGCTTTGGCTGTTGGTTGGATCCTCCCAAATGAAATGGGGCAAAGGGCGCGGCCTTGGGATTAATTGGTGGGGGATTAGCCAATGTTTCTTTGAAATACCTCCTTTTAAAATTAGTGGGCGGAATTATTGACAACCGCACGATAGCGGACGAAGATAAATTGTAATAAGGGTCCGGGGTCAAGGAATCCCGGAGGTTAGTTGGGATGGTCGGGCCGCCATCCGATGAAATGAGTTGCCATGTGCGCAATGAATCATCGGATTTGGTCTGTGCCTCGCAAAGCCCCGGCTGCTGCATTGCCGGGAGTGGCGCTCTTCAAATTTCCGATGCCAGCTGTTCATCGAGCACTCCGGCTCCTCGCCAATCATTTACGAGATGATGAACGCAAAAACGACCTGTTATTTAATCGGCTACGGTGCTACCATTATGGTGTTGGGGCCTTGCGCCTTTGCCTTGAATCACACTTTTGGTAAAGCTTCAGCGATCGCTGGCTTTATCGGCGGAATTCTTAGCATCCTTTGGGGCTGGCGAGCGCGAGCGGGTAAGGCGGGGCGAGCCCTTCCATTGGCGACCGTGGGGGTGGCATTTTACGTTTTCCTTTCCCAAACCGTCATCGGGTGGCTCAGTAAAATCTATTCCGATCCCGGTGCTTTGGTGAGTGTTTTTCTGCAAACCATCATGGTGTTTGCTTCCTTCGCCTTGTTGATGCTTCTCACCCAGAGTGACCAAGCCGGAAAAACCGCTGGCTCCTCACCAGCCGGCAAAGCGGTTGAGCAGCCCGGAAAATCAACTCCAATCCAGCGGACTGCCCGTCTGTAAAAGGAGCTTTTAACAAAAGATTCCCCTCTTTTGCCTGATCTTTTTCAAACCAGCACAATTCGCCAAGTGCATTCCATGCCGCATTTATACAGCCATGAGCCCCTTGTTAGCCCTGGATTTTATTCTTTATGGAATTGCGATGCCTTTGTTGGGCATATTTATCACCAATAAAGCCCCCGAACTCGGAGGCATCCCGCTGGTGGTGGGTTTAGCCGGGGGATTATTGGGATGGTTTTGGGGTGTCTGCGGATTCAAGGAAAACCCCTTCCGTTATGGTCCGGATTTTTCCCTCGTGGTGATGACCGGAATTCTGATTTGGCAGTCGGTCCGTGCATGGCTGATGCTGCTGACACACGAACCATCCTCCTCACGTAGTGGCCCTATGTTTCTATTCCTGATGCTGGCCTTCACCCTGGGCGAGTTGATACTTTACGCAAACCACCTTGGGGCGGAGGCAAAACGGCACCCGGGATTCTCGCGCCGGTAGCTGGACGGCTCAGCCGTCAGAGGGCGGTGGCCAATGGGGCGTCAGCGGCGCAGCCGGAAGTACCGGTTGGCGGCGGCGGCCGGCACCATGGCTTGCCACTGCCCGGCCACCAGCTCCGGGGCAGCCGGGCAAGGAGTCCATGCCGCTCCCGGCCCAAGTTCCCCGGCCTGTTCCAAAGTCCAACCGGCGGCCGTCCCCGGCCACGCGAGCCGCACGCTGGCGCCCGCCAGCTCCAGGCCCAGCCAGACCTCTTCCCCACCGGGATAAGGCACGCCGGGTGAAGGTTTGTCCGCCACCCAGCTGGCCGGATCGTTGCCATAGGCCAGGAGCTGCCGGCGGTGCAAGGCGCTGCCCAATCCGTCGGCGGCGGCCGGCCAGGGATCCGTGTCGTGATAGGAAATCCTCTCCACCAGCACCGCAGCGACGGCTCCGGACGGGAAGAGGGCCGGCATCAGCAGTTCGATGGCGTCGGTGTCGTTGTTGAGCTTCCCCGCATAGGGGCCGAGGATGCGGACGCCCTCGGGCACCGCATGGAGGCGGCGGAAATTCGCCAGGGCGGCCGGCTCGGCGGCGGGATCGAAATTGACCAACAAGAGGCGCTCACCGGCCGCCAGGCTCAAACCGGCCGGAAAGAGAAAACTCACCCCGCCTTGGATCTGCCAGGCATAAGCGGGCGCCCCGGGCGCAAAAAGGTCCAGGACCCGCGGGGTGGCATTGGCGATTTCGAGAAATTCATCGCGCGGGTTGTCGAGCCCGCCGGTGGCATCCGGCGGATGATACATGATCTGGCTGATGACGGCCGGCCCCACCCGGGGGCCGGTGTTCGCGGCGCCCAGCGAGGGGCTGGCCTGGGCGGCAAAATGGTCCGCCCCTGTGCTGGTGACGAACCGGCCAAAGCTGACGCCCTCCGCCGCCGCCCCGAAATCCCAGCCCTGCCCATACCCGGTCAAATTCCCGGCGGAATCCGCGCTGAAAAGGCGCATTTCGCCCCCGCCGGCATTGAAGGCCAAAGCCCGGGCGCCCAGGACGGCCGGGCCAAAATCCTCTTCGGTGAACACCACGAAGCCGCCGGGCGGAATAACGGTCCCCGGCGGCAGGCGAAATTTCCCGGGGACGCGGAATTCGTCCGTCAGCCACCAGCCGGCGACCTCGGCCGGGCTGTTCCCCAGGTTGGCCAGCTCCACCGCCACCGAGGCGCCGGGGGCCGGGCGCGGGAGGAGTTCATTGACCACCACCAGGGGAAAGCTGGGGGCCGGCGCTTCCAGTCCGCCGGGCGAGCCGCCCCGGGCGCTGCTGGCCCGCCAGCTGGCCTTGGCCGCCCAGGTGGAAGCGGGCGCGGTGTCATCGAGAATGACCAGGGAGAAACCGAAGCCGTCGGTGGTGGGCTGCCAGCCATCGGAATAACTGAAGTCCAGAATGGTCCGGTCCGCGGCATCGCGCAGGCGCAGGCGCTCGCCGGCATTATCGAGCGTGCCGGAATAGGTGCCGGCGATGGGGATGGCGGAACCGTAGCGGGCGGCGAAGGCGGCGCTGTTGCGCACCAGCAGGAGGCGCCCGCCCGGGGCGAGCAGGCCGCTGGCGAAACTGAAGGTGATCCCCTGGTCGAAATGCACGCCCGCCAGGCTGACGGGCGCGCCGCCCACATTCCGCAACTCAACAAACTCGAAATCCTCCACGTTGGTGAAGCCGGCGGTGATTTCGGCGGGGCTTAACGGCGCCGGATGATACATCAGCTCGGTGATGCGCAGCGTGATGGCTTCGGGCCAGAGGAAATCCGCCTGGGCCAGGGCGCTCCAGGTGGAGCCGTTGCGCACGCGGGCTTTGACCCGGGTGCTGCCGCCGAGTTGGACCGCCTGGCTGTAGGTGAGTGCGGCCCCGCTCAAGCTCCCGCCGGGGAGGCGCGGGTCGGTGCCGTCGAGGGTGTAATAAATGGCGCCCGCGGTATTGGAATGGGTCAGGGTGAGCAGGAAGCCGTTGGAGATGGCGCCGCCGTATTGGCTGAAGACCGGCGCGCTCACGCCCGGGTAAAGGCCGGCACTGCGGAATTGCTGCAGCACGATTTCGCTGCGGCCCTTCAGGTAGGTCTTCAGGATCCAGTCCCGTTCGCGGAGCCAGTCGGTCAGATCCTGCGGGGGATTGAGATTGTCATCGCCCCAGCGGGCCGATTCGGGAACGATGGCGGCTTCCACCTCGCTGGCCAGGGCAAAGTAGCGGTTGGTGAGCACCTGGGGCGTGAGCAGGCCGCCGTTGAAGAAGAGCTGGTGGATGCGGTCGGCGAAATCGAGCCGGTATTCGGGATTGTTCTTCAGGAAATAATGGGGCGCGGCCACCCCGGCCGACTCCAGCCCCGCCCGCGGCGAGACCATGTTGATGGGGGAGCGCCCCAGGTTGTTGCCCATGGTGTTCTCGAAGTCCCACAGGTAGAACTTGAAACCGGTGCTGGCGGCGGTGCGCAGGCGGCCAAACCAGAAATTCTTGTTGGGCCAGTCCCAGTTGCCGCCCCACATGTTGACGATCAAATAGTCGATATAGTCCGCGGCATCCAGGTAAACCGGGAAGGCGGGGTTGCGGGAGCCATCCGCATTGCGGCCCTGGAGCTTCTCGTAATTGGCCAGCGTGGCGGTTTGCTGGGCCAGGTTGAGGAAGGTGTTCCAGGCCTCCAGGTCGCCGTTCTTGATATCCCCGGCATTGTTGGCATCCCAATCCCCGGCCAGGCCCCCGAAGTAGGCCGCGGAGAAATCCTCGTTGGGCCGTTCGGCCAGGTCGTAGAGCCCCCAATAGAGACCGTTCAGGTAGAGATGGACAAACTGGCCATGCGGCGCCGGGTGGCCCGTGGCCAGCTGCAGGCGCCGGCCGAATTCATCGCGGATGAACTGCTCCGTGTCCTTGGCGTCCGCCCAGGCGTAGCCGTCGTTGGCGCCGGCGCGGAATACCAGCGTGTCGAACTCCTGCACGGCGCTGGTCCCCGGGAACAGATCATGGTGCAGCTTGCCCGGCCCGTAGGCGTCCTTGAACAGGACCCGCAGGGAGTGCTTGTGAGTGACCCCGGGATCCCGGAAATACCCGCCCTGCACCCGCAGCCCGCAGTTCACCTGGAATTCGGAGGCGCCGTTGGTGCCGACCATTTCCAGGGAGGCGGGCCGCTCCCAGGCCACCCCGCCGCTGGTGGGGTGGGAGTAGATGCCGTTGTTCGGGTCGAAGAGGTTGGAGACGCTGGTGGTGAGGAACACGGACGGCAGGGTGCGCAACGCCGCCTGCAGCCGGCTGCCATTGGTGGTGGTGATGCGCGGATCCATGGCGTAATCCGCCCCGAGCCACGCCCAAGTGCCCGGGAATCCGGCCGCGAGCGCGGTCTGTGTGCTTTGCGCGCTGACGCTGTTCAGGAACACGTAGGTATGCGTGTCCACCTCCGAAGGACGATAGCCGGGCTTGGTGGCGATGGCGCGCAGCACCGTGGTCCGGCTGATGGGGATCGGACCGGTGTAGGGCAGCCCGCTGACCGCGCTCGGGAGCGCTCCGTTGGTGGTGTAAAAGATGGACGCCCCCGGCGTGGCGGTGGTGAGCAAGACCTCAAAAGGCTCTGTGAACAAGCCCCGGTCCACACTGAACTTGGTGTCCGCCACCAGCCCCAGCCAGGAGGTGGTGTTGGCGGCGCCGGGGGTCGGAGGTGCGAAATATCCTTCGGACAGGCTGGGGGCGGACGTCCCGAGGAGTTCCGGAAGCAGCAGGAAATCACTGTCAGCGGCGGTCCGGTTCAGTCCCTGGATGGCGAGCACATTCCCGCCCTCGCGCAGCTGGCTGAGGAAGGCTGACACGTCGATCTCCTCAAACTGCAGCGTGTTCAGCAGGGGATGCTCCGCGGTGGCGGCGGAGTTCCAGGCCGGGACGGCGGGGGCGTTGCGCCGGGCGATCTCGACGCCGTTCAGCCAGGCGATAAAACCGTCATCGTATTTCATCCGCAAGGTCAACCGGGCCAGCGCCGGCATCTCCTCGGTGGGGATGCCGAAAGGGATGCGCGCCAGCAGGGTGGCATTGCGGCCCGGCAGGGAACCGGCCAGATCGGTCTGGATCAGGCTCTTGAGATTATCGCCCGTTCCCCCGAACACCTCCACCTCGGCCACCGTCAGCACGTCGGCTTCGTCCCCATTGCCCTGGCCGCCGGTGCCCGAGAGATCGGGGTCGGGAGTGCGGCGGACGCGCACCACCCGGCCCGCCACGGAGCCACCGGTGAGCGCCACGAGGTCGTTGGTGATGGCCGCCGGTCCGCCGGGATAGGTGTAGCCCCGGTTTTCAGGATTGAGCAGGAGGGAGGTATAATTGGTGACCAGGCCGCCGGGGCTGGCGGCGAGGATTTCCACGGTGAGATCCCGGAGCCGCGACCCGCAGCAATCGGCCCGGTTGTAGAGTACGATGCGGGCGAGGGCATAGTTCGTCCCCAGGTCAACCTCCCACTGGGCCGGCAGGTTTTGGCCAGCCTGGGTGTGGGTGAAATCCGAGTAGCTCCCATTCACTCCCTGGCTGGAAATAAACCCACCCAGGGTGGACGATTGGGTGGTGGGGCGGCCCAGCGCCAGGTTCGTGCCACCGCCCACCGGCGGGGCATTGCTGAGGCCGGAGCTGTAGCCCAGGCCGGTTGGCCCCACCGCCCAGGACTGATGGTCGAAATCGGTGGCGGTCCAGGCCGCGGGCATGTCCCCGGGACCGGCCGGAACGAGCCACCGGGCGGTGGCCCCGCTCTGAATGAAAGGCTGGCTGGTGGTGACCGCGGCGACGCCGTAGGACACGCCTGACAGCTGCGCCGGGTAAGCCGGGGCAAACTGGTGGGCGACGGTCCGGCCGTCCGGTTCCATCAGGGCGAGGAACCCCCCGGCGACATCCAACTGGAAATGGGTGTGCAATTCGCGGCCCGCCACCGCCCGGTTCTTCCCGGAGGCGAAGACCAGGAGGAATTTGCCGGAACCCAGGTTGGTCGGAGGGAAAGACCACTGGGCGAGGCCGGCGGGGTCATCGGTGAGGCGCCAGCCGGCCAGGTCCACGGTGCTGGCGCCGATATTTTGGATCTCGATCCAGTCCGAGGCGTCGCCGTAGCCGTCCTCCAGCGTGACCTTGTTGTCGGCCATGAAGTCGCCGAGGCACAGCGGGACGGGGCGGTTGCTGACCGTGACGGTCACCGCGCGGGTCTGCAGGATGGTGTGGTTGGTCGCGACCAGGACGTACTCGGTGGACGAGGTCGGCGCGACGAGCCAGGTCCCGGCGCCGCTGACCGTCGTGCTGCTGCCCGCCAGGAGCGCGCCGGGGTACAGGGACAGGCGCCACATGCCGGTCTCGCTCCACGTGAGCTGCGACGTGCCCCCCGCGACGACGTTGCTCGTGCTGGCGTCCAGGGCAGACAGGCCGACCTCGCTCGCCGGCTGGCCGAAGGCCATGACCTCCTTGAAGTCGAGGTACCAGTCGCCGCCCGAGAT